>NZ_JBUYWD010000011.1:0-371305 GCF_055231015.1 Rhodococcus quanlei
CCGATACGGCAGGGTCGACACATCACGCGCAGGACAGTCTCACGACGTCAGTGACATTGCGAGTCAGACCCCACCGCACCGAACACATCCAGTATCAACCGGACCACCCCAGACTCACAGTGACATTGGCCGGGTTCTAGACTCGACGAGTGTGGCGTTTCCTGCGATATACGGTCGTGATCACCGTGGTCGCTGCGGCGGCAATTGCGACCGCGTTGCTGGTGACGCCCATGCAAACGGTCCACACGGCGGGTCAAACCATACGAGTAGGAGCTGCGGCGCCCACTCTCTCGCTTTCCGGCCCGGGGGAGGTGGATCTGTTCGGACAGAGGCTGCCCACCACCATCGACTTCGTCGGCCCGGTACGGCCGCGGATGCAGCTGACCCACATCACCCTTTCGCAGCAACTCGCCGACGTCGTAGGCGATCGCAACGTCAGGTCTCGTGATCGCGATCAGTCCACCACGGAACTACGGGACGCGCTGGTGGACGGCTGGACCCGCTATGTGGCATGGCAAGTCGTCATTGCCGGCGGGGTCGCGGTCCTCCTGCTCGGCGCGGTCGCCGGATGGCGACGGCTGTCTGCCCGGCCCGCGACAACGTTCGTAGCTGTCGGCCTCGTGTTCACGGAAGCGGTGAATCTGGGCGCCATCATGGTTACCGCTCATACGGCGCCCGACCGACTGCGTCAGGTCACATCACTACAGGCGCTCGTCGGCGCCGCCCCCTCTCCTGCACTACCCGCGACGGACCAGCCGACCGATGCCGGCCACATCGTGGTCATCGGCGACTCGATCGCCGCGGGACTGGGCAACCCGCCACTACCGAACCCCAGTCAGGACGATGTCGCTTGTCGACGCAGCGTCGACTCGTTCGCGAACGCCCTGGCTCTGTCCACGGACTGGACGGTGGCCAACCTCGCGTGCAGCGGTGCCACTGTCCGCGAAGGTCTACTCGGGCCGCAAACGATCGGAGGACGAACCGTGACCCCGCAGCTTCCGTCCGCTGTAGCGAGCAATCCCGCGGCGATCATCGTCAACATCGGCGCCAACGACGTGGAATGGTCCAGCCTGTTGCGCGTGTGCGCCGTCCTCGAGAAGTGCGACAACGCAGCGCTCGAAGCATGGTTCCAGCAACAGCTCGCCGACTTCACCCGGGCCTACTTCGTGTTGCTGACGCAGCTGCGGACCCTGCCCGACCCCCCGACCGTGGTGGTGAACCAGTACTACAACCCTCTCCGCGGGGACTTGGATTGCGTTGCGTCCAAAGGCCTGACGGACACGAAACGTGAATGGTTGACGGACCGCCTCGACGCACTCAACACGGTGCTCGCGGCCGGCGCCGACGCGACCGGGTTCGTGTCCGTGAAACCGAACTTCACCGGGCACGCACTGTGCAGCGACGAACCGTACGTACACGGGGTCGATGAACCCGCAGCGTTTCACCCGACCACCGCTGGTGCGCTCGCCATTGCGCTGGCTGATCAGAAAGCATTGCTCGATGCGGGCATCGAATGACAATGCGTGGCAGACGGAACAGGGCTGCTAGCGCTTGTCGTACCGGTGCGCCGGATTCGGCTCCTCCCCCTCCGCGAGGTGGTCGATGTCCGTGAATCGGGTGCGCGTTCCTTCCGCCTTGTTGATGAAGTAGGTGATCACCCACAGCACAAGACCGACGGCGAGCATTGCCACCGCGATCTTGTACTGGATCATCTGCTCGGACGTCCGAGCCCACGGGCCGACGAGGAACAGGCACAGGATTGCGCCGGCAACCGGGATCCACACGGGCGCATGAAACGACGACGTGCCCGGTCTGCGCTTCAGCACGAGGCAGGCGACGTTCACCACTGCGAATACGCAGAGCAGCAACAGACCGGTGGTGCCGGACAGTGACGAGACGACGTCGTTGCCCGACATCTGGTTGACCACCACGATAAGGATCAGGGCCAGCGAGGTCGAGAAGATGATCGCCGTCCAGGGCGAGCGCCTGACCGGCAGGATGGCGCCCAATGCGCTCGGAAGCACTCGTTGACGGGCCAGCCCGTACACCAACCGACTCGCCATCAGCATGTTGAGCAGTGCTGTGTTGGCTACCGCGAACACGGTCATGTAGGGGAACAACTCGTCGATCGGCACCGAGGGTGCGCCGACCTTCACCACGTGCAGCAGGATTCCCTCGCTACCAGAGTCGTAGTTCAGCGGGAGTACCGCGATGACGGCAACCACCACCAGCACGTACATCACGCACGCGATCCCGAGGCCCGAGAGCATCACCTTCGGAAAGACCCGTTGAGGGTTCTTGGTCTCCTCTACCATGTTCACCGAGTCCTCGAAACCCACCATCGCGAAGAAGGCAATGGTGGTGGCGACCGTGACCGCAAGGAACCAGCCCTTCTCGTTCGGGTCCTCGAACATCACGAGGTTGGACAGATCTCCCTCACCGGTTCCCCTGCCCGCCGCGACCAGACCGATCACGATGACGATCGCCAGTGCCACCATCTCGATCACGGTGAGGACCACGTTGAACTTCACCGACTCCCCCACGCCGCGCAGGTTGATCACGGCCAGCAAGATCATGAACCCGAGCGCCACCACGAGTTGAGCCCCGCTCCCGTCGGGTATCGAGAACCACCCCAGACCGTTGGCGCTGCCGAACGATTCGTTCAGGCCGATCAGCAGGTTGCCGGCAACCACGTTCGACGACGTCGAGGCACTGGTGATGCCGGAGCAGATCACGGCGAACGCCACCAGGAATGTGATGAAATGCACGCCGAACGCCTTGTGGGTATAGAGCGCGGCGCCCGCTGCCTGCGGATACTTCGTCACCAACTCGAGGTAGGAGAACGCTGTCAGGGTGGCGACGACGAAGGCCAGGATGAACGGAACCCAGGCGATGCCGCCGACGTGTTCGATCATGTCGCCGGTTACTGCGTATATGCCGGCGCCGAGAATGTCACCGACGATGAACAGAAGCAGCAGTCCGGGTCCCAGAACCCGCGTGAGTTCGGTGGGAGCCTCCGTTTCGTCGGGGTCGGTCCGGCTCGATCCCGACCCCGGCTCTTTGGATTCTGACGTGCTCATCACGCAACCCCTTCACGTTCGGCCCTCCCAAGCCTGTACCGAGAACGGATCGTGCGCAGCGAATCGACGGAATAGGCGTCGATACGGCAACTGGAACGAAGCACGAAGGGCACGGACTCGACGAGTCCGTGCCCTTCGTACGTCTTATGGTGTCAGCTCACCAGGAGCTCTTGTGCACACCGGGAAGCTCGCCGGCGTGTGCCATCTCGCGCAGGCACACACGGCAGAGTCCGAACTTGCGGAACACCGAGTGCGGGCGACCGCACCGCTGGCAGCGGGTGTAGGCGCGAACCGCGAACTTCGGCTTCTTGTTGGCCTTGTTGACCAATGCCTTCTTAGCCATGCTCAGTTCTCCTTGAACGGGAAGCCGAGGTGCTTCAGCAGGGCACGGCCTTCTTCGTTGTTGGTCGCCGTGGTCACCACGGTGATATCCATACCGCGCGGGCGGTCGATCTTGTCCACGTCGATCTCGTGGAACATCGACTGCTCGTTGAGGCCGAACGTGTAGTTGCCGTTTCCGTCGAACTGCGTACCCGAAAGACCACGGAAGTCACGGATACGCGGCAGCGCCACGGACACCAGACGGTCCAGGAACTCCCACATGCGGTCGCCGCGCAGCGTGACGCGCGCACCGATCGGCATTCCTTCGCGGAGCTTGAACTGCGCGATGGACTTGCGAGCCTTGCGGATCTCGGGCTTCTGACCGGTGATCAGCGACAGATCGTTGACGGCACCGTTGATCAGCTTGGCATCACGGGCAGCGTCGCCGACACCCATGTTGACGACAACTTTGACGACGCCGGGGATCTGCATCACGTTGGCGTAGTCGAACTCGGAGTTCAGCGCGTCCTTGATCTCCTCGCGGTAGCGAGTCTTCAGGCGCGGCGCAGTCTTGTTTTCGGTGGAGGTCATGTCAGAGGTCCTTCCCGTTCTTCCGGGAAATCCGAACGCGCTTGCCGGACTCCTCGTCGGTCCGGTAACCGACACGAGTGGCGTTGCCGTCCGAGTCGACGACCGCGACGTTGGAAACGTGGATCGGGGCTTCCTGCGTCACGATGCCGCCGGAGGAGGCGCCACGCTCGTTCGCGGAAACCGCGGTGTGCTTCTTGATGCGGTTGACGCCCTCGACGAGGACCTTCTCGGTCGCGGGGTAGGACTGAATGACCTTGCCCTTCGCGCCCTTGTCCTTGCCGGAGATGACCAGCACCGTGTCACCCTTGTGCACCTTCATCACAGCACCTCCGGGGCGAGCGAGACGATCCTCATGAACTTCTTGTCACGCAGCTCGCGGCCGACGGGGCCGAAGATGCGGGTGCCACGGGGGTCGTTGTCAGGCTTGATGAGAACTGCGGCGTTCTCGTCGAACTTGATGTACGAGCCGTCGGGACGACGACGCTCCTTCGTGGTGCGGACGATGACGGCCTTGACGACCTCGCCCTTCTTGATGTTGCCGCCCGGGATGGCGTCCTTGACGGTGGCGACGATGGTGTCGCCCACCCCGGCGTAGCGACGAGACGAACCACCGAGAACGCGGATGCAGAGAATCTCCTTGGCACCCGTGTTGTCGGCGACGCGCAGTCGCGACTCCTGCTGAATCACTTACTTCTCCTTGACCTGGATAAAGGTGCACGCCGGATTACCGACCCGACGAGCGTGGTCGTGTTGCTGCCCGAGCCGAGTCGATGACCCGGCTCCACATGTTCGCGGGCGCGCGCCTGCCTGCGAAAACTCTCGAAATCACAGTGGGTTCGCGGCCGAGCTGCGGGATATACCCACAAGCAACCGCACCAGTGTAGGCGAAAGCGCAGGTCAACTACAAATCCGTGTCTACACACAGCTGCGGCCCGCTCCCCCGACGAGGGAACGGGCCGCAGAGTGATGCGTTGCCGCTCGAGGTCGTACTCAGCCCGGTCTTACTTGGCCTTCTCGAGAACCTCGACGAGACGCCAGTGCTTGGTCGCGGACAGCGGACGGGTCTCCATCAGCTGAACGCGGTCACCGACACCGGCGACACCGTTCTCGTCGTGCGCCTTGACCTTGCTGGTGCGCCGGATGATCTTGCCGTAGAGCGGGTGCTTGACCCGGTCTTCGAGCTCGACCACGATGGTCTTCTCCATCTTGTCGGAGACGACGTACCCGGTACGAACCTTCCGGCTGTTGCGCTCTTGCGTGCTCAATGCTTTTTCCTCACTCATGCCGCGTCACCTGCGTCCGGGCCGACGGCCAGCCCGAGCTCACGCTCGCGCAGGACGGTGTAGATGCGCGCGATCTCGTGACGAACCGTCCGAAGTCGGCGGTTGTTGTCCATCTGACCGGTGGCCATCTGGAAACGAAGGTTGAACAGCTCTTCCTTCGACTCACGAAGCCGGTTGACCAGCTCTTCTTCGGCGAGCTCGCGGAGCTCTGCTGCTGGGGTTCCAGTAGCCATCAGAACTGCTCCTCCCTTGTCACGATCCGGCACTTGCACGGGAGCTTGTGCATCGCGCGGCGCAGGGCCTCACGGGCAATCTCCTCGTTGGGGTAGGTCATCTCGAACATCACGCGACCAGGCTTGACGTTCGCGACCCACCACTCGGGCGAACCCTTACCGGAACCCATGCGGGTTTCGGCCGGCTTCTTGGTGAGCGGGCGATCCGGGAAGATGTTGATCCAGATCTTGCCGCCACGCTTGATGTGTCGGGTCATGGCAATACGAGCGGACTCGATCTGCCGGTTGGTGATGTAGGCGGGCTCGAGAGCCTGGATGCCCCATTCACCGAATGTCACCTGGGTTCCACCCTTGGCGGCACCCGAACGGCTCGGATGGTGCTGCTTGCGGTGCTTGACCCGCTTCGGGATCAACATGCGTCAGCCCTCCTTCTGCTGCGTCGTAGCGGGTGCATCGGCGGTGCTGGTCGCGGCGCGGCCAGCCTCGGTGCTGGTCGCGGTGGTACCGGTGGCACCACTGCGACGCGGGCGGCTCGGACGCTCACGGCGGGGGCGATCCCCTGCCGGTGCGGCCACGTTGGCGGCGAGCTCACGCTTGCCCCCGACGATGTCGCCCTTGTAGATCCACACCTTGACGCCGATGCGGCCGAAGGTGGTCTTGGCCTCGTAGAGGCCGTAGTCGATGTCTGCACGAAGCGTGTGCAGCGGAACACGGCCTTCGCGGTAGAACTCCGACCGGGACATCTCGGCGCCGCCGAGACGACCGGAGCACTGAACGCGGATTCCCTTCACGTTCGGCTGACGCATGGCCGACTGGATGGCCTTGCGCATGGCGCGACGGAAAGCAACACGGTTCGAGAGCTGCTCGGCCACACCCTGCGCGACGAGCTGTGCCTCGGCCTCGGAGTTCTTGACCTCGAGGATGTTGAGCTGGACCTGCTTGCCGGTCAGCTTCTCGAGCTGCGAACGGATACGGTCTGCCTCGGCGCCACGACGACCGATGACGATTCCCGGGCGTGCGGTGTGGATGTCCACACGTACACGGTCACGGGTGCGCTCGATCTCGACCTTCGCGATACCTGCGCGCTCCATGCCGGTGGCGAGGAGGCGACGGATCGCGACGTCTTCCTTGACGTACTCCGAGTACTGCTTGTCTGCGTACCAGCGGGACTTCCAGTCGGTGGTGATGCCGAGTCGGAAGCCGTGCGGGTTGATTTTCTGGCCCACTACTGAGCACTTCCCTTCCGGCGATTACGGGTCGAAGTTCCGGCCTTCGGCAGGCTTTCCACGATCACGGTGATGTGGCTGGACCGCTTGCGGATCCGGAACGCACGTCCCTGCGCACGCGGCTGGAACCGCTTCATGGTCGCACCCTCGTCCACGAACGCCGTAGCCACGACGAGCGTGCTCGGGTCCAAGTCGAGGTTGTTCTCGGCGTTGGCGGCTGCCGAGGCGATAACCTTGGCGACCGGCTCGCTAGCCGACTGCGGCGCGAACTTCAGGATGTTCAGGGCATCTTCGACCGAGCGCCCACGAACGAGGTCCACGACGCGACGTGCCTTCATCGGCGTCACACGCACGTGGCGCGCAACAGCCTTTGCTGTCGGGTTCTTCGTTTCTGTGCTCAACTGGGCTGAGCTCTTCGCTGTGCTCATCGACGCTTGCTCTTCCGGTCGTCCTTGATGTGACCCTTGAACGTGCGGGTCGGTGCGAATTCGCCGAGCTTGTGCCCGACCATCGAATCCGAGATGAACACCGGCACGTGCTTACGGCCGTCGTGGACCGCAAACGTGTGTCCGATGAAATCCGGAAGGACCGTCGAACGGCGAGACCAGGTCTTGATGACCTGCTTGGTGCCCTTCTCGTTCTGAACGTCCACCTTCGCGAGGAGGTGGTCGTCGACGAACGGGCCTTTCTTGAGGCTGCGTGGCATTTACAACTCCCTCCTAGCGCTTCTTGCCGGTACGCCGGCGGCGGACGATCAGCTTGTCGCTGGCCTTGTTCTTGCGAGTACGGCCCTCGGGCGTACCCCACGGGCTGACCGGGTGGCGACCACCGGAGGTCTTGCCCTCACCACCACCGTGCGGGTGGTCGACCGGGTTCATCACGACACCACGGACGGTCGGGCGCTTGCCTTTCCAGCGCATGCGGCCGGCCTTGCCCCAGTTGATGTTCGACTGCTCGGCGTTGCCGACCTCGCCGACGGTTGCGCGGCAGCGCACGTCGACGCGACGGATCTCGCCGGAAGGCATACGCAGCGTGGCGTAGACGCCTTCCTTACCGAGCAGCTGAATGCTGGATCCGGCGGAACGAGCCATCTTGGCTCCGCCGCCGGGACGCAGCTCCACGGCGTGGATGGTGGTACCGGTCGGGATGTTGCGCAACGGCAGGTTGTTGCCGGGCTTGATGTCTGCGCCCACGCCGGACTCGATCGGCGCGCCCTGGGTCAGGCCCTTGGGTGCGATGATGTAGCGCTTCTCGCCATCTGCGTAGTGCAGCAGCGCGATGCGTGCGGTGCGGTTGGGGTCGTACTCGATGTGAGCGACCTTGGCCGGCACGCCGTCCTTGTCGTTGCGACGGAAATCGATCAGTCGGTAGGCACGCTTGTGTCCGCCACCCTTGTGCCGAGTGGTGATACGTCCGTGTGCGTTACGACCACCGCGTCCGTGCAGCGGGCGAATGAGCGACTTCTCGGGGGTCGACCGAGTGATCTCGGCGAAGTCCGAGACACTCGAGCCACGACGGCCCGGGGTAGTCGGCTTGTACTTACGGATTGCCATGAGTCTTCTCGTCCTCTATATCTCGTCAAGTCCCGGGCGCTTACGCGACCGGTCCTCCGAAGATCTCGATGGGCTTGCTGTCGGCCGAGAGGGTCACGAGCGCGCGCTTGGTGTCCTTGCGCTTGCCGTAACCGAAGCGGGTCCGCTTGCGCTTGCCCTGACGGTTGGCGGTATTGACGCTGGTCACGGTCACGCCGAAGATCTTCTCGACAGCAATCTTGATCTGCGTCTTGTTCGAGTCCGGGTGCACCAGGAAGGTGTAGGTGCCTTCCTCGATCAGTCCGTAGGACTTCTCGGAGATGACCGGGGCCAGCAAAATGTCGCGGGGGTCGGCGATGGTGCTCACTTACCCTCCTCCTTTTCCTGTGCCTGGGCGCTCTCGGCGGGCCCGTGGATGAACGTGTTCAACGCCTCGACGCTGAAGACGACGTCATCGCTTCCCAGCACGTCATAGGTGTTGAGCTGGTCGGGTGCGATGGGGTGCACGCCGTCCAGGTTCTGCACGCTCTTCCATGCTGCGATGTCCTCGCGGCCTACGACGAGCAGCAGCTTCTTACGGTCCGAAAGCTCGCCGAGGAAGGTGCGGGCCGACTTCGTGGACGGAGCCTGTCCGGCAACGAGTTCGGTGATCACGTGGATGCGCTCGTTGCGTGCCCGGTCGGTGAGGGCTCCGCGCAGGGCGGCTGCCTTCATCTTCTTGGGCGTGCGCTGGCTGTAGTCGCGCGGCTGCGGGCCGTGGACGGTGCCACCGCCGGCGAACTGCGGTGCACGAGTCGAGCCCTGACGTGCGCGGCCGGTGCCCTTCTGGCGGTACGGCTTCTTGCCACCGCCGCGGACGTCGCCGCGGGTCTTGGTGGCGTGCGTGCCCTGACGTGCAGCGGCGAGCTGCGCGACGACGACCTGGTGCATGAGCGCAACGCTGGCCGGTGCGTCGAAGATCTCGGCGGGGAGATCGACGGTGCCGTTGATCTTGCCGCCTGCGGCCTTGACGTCGAGCGTCAACTTGGTTGCCGATTCGGTGCTGGTCATGCGTGCGCACCACCCTTCACTGCGCTCTTGACGATCACGAGGCCACCCTTGCGGCCGGGGATCGCGCCCTTGATCAGCAGCAGGCCGTTCTCGGCGTCCACCTTGTGGACCGAGAGGTTCTGCGTGGTGATGCGGTCGCTACCCATGCGTCCGGACATGCGCATTCCCTTGAACACGCGGCCCGGGGTGGCGCAGCCGCCGATGGAACCGGGGCGACGGTGCACAGCCTGTGCGCCGTGCGAGGCGCCCTGACCGGCGAAGCCGTGGCGCTTCATGGTTCCGGCGAAGCCCTTGCCCTTGCTGGTTCCGGTGACGTCGACGTAAGCGCCGTCCTCGAACACCTCTGCGGTGAGTTCCTGGCCGACCTCGTACTCGGAGGTGTCGGCGACACGGAGCTCGACCACGTGGCGGCGCGGGGTGACACCGGCCTTGGCGAACTGGCCGGAAACCGGCTTGTTCACCTTGCGCGGGTCGATGGCGCCGAACGCGATCTGCACGGCGCTGTAGCCGTCACGCTCTTCGGTACGGACCTGGGTCACGACATTCGGACCGGCCTTGACGACGGTGACCGGGACGACCCGGTTGTTCTCGTCGAAGACCTGGGTCATGCCGAGCTTGGTGCCCAGAATTCCCTTGATCTTGGTATCAGTCATTGTTTTTGTCTCCGCCGCGCTCACTGAATGTTGACATCGACGCTGGCCGGAAGGTCGATGCGCATGAGAGCGTCAACCGTCTTGGGCGTCGGGTCGAGGATGTCGATAAGCCGCTTGTGAGTACGCATCTCGAAGTGCTCGCGCGAGTCCTTGTACTTGTGCGGCGAGCGGATGACGCAGTACACGTTCTTTTCTGTCGGCAACGGCACGGGTCCGACGACACGGGCCCCGGTACGGGTCACCGTCTCGACGATCTTGCGCGCTGACGCATCGATCGCCTCATGGTCGTAGGCCTTGAGCCTGATGCGGATCTTTTGTCCCGCCACGCTTGGTGTCCTTTTCTTGCCGCGTTTCACAGTTCGACCCGAGCCGGGCCGAACCATCTCGTCTGCACAGTCCTTGCCGACCGCAACCAGAACGCCTAGGCGATCGGGGCTGCCCCGATCCGCTGCCGCTGTTCATCTGTCATGGTTCCTCCGGTACACGCGGTCGGGCGTGTCGCCCTTTCGCTCATTCTCCGCCGCTGGACTTTTCAGCTGCATCGGCGGTGAACTCGTACCGGACGTACCCGAATTCGGGTACTCGGTAGGCACTGCTTCCGTCTTGCATGATCGCAACGAAGTCTACGACCTCGTTTCGACTCACTTCGCCTCGCCGGGTTCGGGCCGCAAACAATCGCGTCCCGTGCAAGGCAACCGCACCAGTATGCCGCACACCGACCAAGACTTCAAACTGCTGTTCCAGGAGGTACGGCGACGGAGCACCACCGTCGACTTTCGTGTCGGATCGCTCGTGACATACTCGAGGGTATGACTGCACCCCAACCTGCTGTTCTGGTCGAGGGAATCGAAAAGTCCTTCGGATCGGTGAAAGCCCTCCGGGGTGTCAGTTTCGAAGTCCCCCGCGGGACCGTGCTCGGCATTCTCGGTCCCAATGGTGCCGGTAAGACCACCACGGTCAATGTGCTGTCCACCTTGCTGCGCCCCGACAAGGGGCGGGCCGTCATCGCCGGACACGACATCGTCTCCGATGCGGCCGGCGTGCGTCGCTCGGTGATGATGACCGGTCAGTACGCGGCTCTCGACGAGTCGCTTTCCGGTCGGGAGAATCTGGTCCTCTTCGGACGGTTGATGGGTCTGCGCAAGGGAGCCTCGAAAGCACGCGCGGCCGAACTGCTCGAAGAGTTCGACCTCGTCGGCGCCGGAGACCGAAAGGTGATCGAGTATTCGGGCGGTATGCGCCGGCGCGTGGACATCGCGTGCGGCCTCGTGACCCGCCCGGAAGTCGTGTTCCTCGACGAGCCCACGACCGGTCTCGATCCCCGAAGCCGCCAGAGCGTGTGGTCGTTGGTGTCCGCACTCAAGGAGCAGGGCATCACGATCCTGCTCACCACCCAGTACCTCGAAGAAGCAGACTTGCTGAGCGACAACATCGTCGTCATCGACAAGGGCACGGTGATCGCCGAGGGTACGGCTGACGAACTGAAGGCTCGCACGGGCGGCAACTACTGCGAGGTCGTTCCGGCTCGTCTATCCGACCTCCCGCTCGTTCGCGACATTCTCGCTTCGCTCACCTCACCCGACAAGGTGTCCGAAACCGGCTCCGACCGGCTGTCGATTCCGGCGGAGTACGGTGCACAGACCCTCGCGGAAGCATTGCGCCGACTCGACTTGGCCCGGGTGGAACTGGCGGACATCGCCCTGCGCCGCCCCTCCCTCGACGATGTGTTCCTCTCGATCACGGGCCGCAACGACGCCGCCGACCCCGGTGCCGCCGCTGTGTCCGACGGCGCACCGCAACGAGAGGGACTGCCGCTGTGACCTCGACCACCAAGCCGCGGACCTCGGCACGCGCCGGGTCCGCGTCGATCGCTGGCCGGCACGCGCGCCCGAAACCGACAGTCTTCGGACAGTGGCTCGCACTGTCCGGCCGCAACATGCACACGATGTGGGTGTACGGCCAGTTCTTCGTCGCCGTCCTTGCACCACTGATCTTCACGATCGGCTTCTATCTGCCACTGAAGCTGGTGATGCAGCTGACGGCGGGCGTGGACTATGCGCAGTTCGTGATGCCGATCATCGTGTTGCAGGCCATGGCTTTCACCGCGGTGTCCGCGGCTCACCGCGCCGCGACCGAGGCGTCGAACGGCATGAACTCGCGCTTCCAGACGATGCCGATCGCGGCGGGTGTCCCCCTCGCTGCGCGAATGACCTCCTGCTTCGTGCACTCGGCGGTGTCACTGATCGCGGCCATCGGTTACGGATATCTGATCGGATTCCGATTCCAGGCGGGTGTCGACTTCACCATCGGGTTCTGCGCATTCGCCATGTTGGTCGGATTCACATTGACGGCCGGTGCCGACGCGCTCGGCACTCTGACGAAGAGCCCGACGATCACCAGTCAGGCACTCACCATCCCTCAGCTGATTCTGGGCATGTTCTCGTCCGGCTTCGTTCCGGTGTCCAACTTTCCGGAGTGGGCGCAGGGTTTCGTACGTAATCAGCCGATCTCGCACTTCGCCAACTCGCTGCGGGGCATGACCGACGGGACGATCACTCTGCACGGAATCATGCCGTCACTCCTGTGGTGCGCGGGACTGGCACTCGTATTCATTCCACTGTCCATCTGGGCGAACGTGAGGCGCGGATGACCCAAGAACAGCAAGCACAGCAAGCCCCGAACCTGGCTCTCACCTTCCCGCCGGCAACGGAATCACAATCCGAGAAGTCGGCCGGTGCCTTGTACTCACACAGCCTCCTTCAGACCGGAAGGCTGCTACTTCGGTGGACCCGCGATCCGTTCACGATGCTGCAGGCCGTGATCTATCCGGCACTCATGCTGGTGATGTTCTGGATCGTTCTCGGCGTCACGATCACCGAGGGCACGAACGTCGAAGCCATCTACGGCCAGGTCGCGATGATCACCCTCGTGGGTGCGATGTTCGGGTCGATCGCGAGCGGGCTGTCACTGAAGAAGGAGTGGGCCGACGGACTCCTGAGCCGCTTCTGGGTGCTTCCGGTACACCGCGCGTCCGGCTTGGTCAGCCGGTTGCTCGCAGAAGGCGTGCGAATCCTCGTCACGACGGTGTTGATCGTCGCGGTGGGCTTTGCGCTCGGCTTCCGCTTCGATCAGGGACTGCTGCCGGGCCTGTTGATGCTCTTGCTGCCGTTGTTGTTCGGAATGGCGTTCGCCACGCTGGTGACCGCGCTCGCAGTCAACGCCGCGAAAGCGCCGCTCGTGGAACTGCTGTCACTGCTGTGCACCCTGATGATGTTCTTCAATTCGGGATTCGTACCCACGATGGCGTACCCGAAGTGGCTTCAGCCGGTGGTCGAGAACCAGCCGATGTCCTGCGTGATCGAAGCAATGCGGGGACTGTCCGCAGGTGGTCCCGTTGCTGAACCACTCGTCAAAACCTTCATCTGGTGTGGCGCGGCTCTTCTGATCTTCACCTATCCGGCGATCCGCGGATACCGCCGCGCTGCCGGTACTCCCCCCTGATCCAGAGACGCAGCGGGACATCCATCACGATCTCCATGGATGTCCCGCCACTTGGAGGAGTGCGGTCTCAGCCCTCTTCGCAGGGAGCCTCGACGCGTTGCGCATAGGTCGGATCGAGTGCGGCCTGCACGATGTACATCGCGCGTGGGTTGCTCGTGAGCTCGGCGTGTGTCGTCGTGTTCGACTCGCACCCGTCCTGAACCCAGATGTTGTCCACGGTCGCGTCCGGGCCGGCGGTGAGGAACGTGTTCTCGGGCGGCGTCGATATCTTGTCGTTGCGGCTGGCGACCACCGTGTAGTGGATGCCCCGGTCGGTGTCGCCGCCGGCGTTGAGGATCTGCAAGAACGGTGACCCGACCATCTGCTGAATATACGAGGGTCCGACTGCCATATCGGCCAAGGGCTGCACCGGCACACCCAATGCCTCTGCGAGGGCGCCGAGTGCCTGTACATCACCGAAACTCGTTCCATGGTTGGTGGCGCCGAGAGTCACCAACCTGTTGACCTTGTTCCGAGACGGATCGAGGAGGTTCGCGCCACCGTCGAAACGGAGGTATTGGCGCGCCATGGTGCCACCCTGTGAATGCCCAACGATGTCCACCTGCGGGGAACCGGTTACCTCCCGGACCTTGTCCACGAATCCCGCCAGCTGCACCGACGATTCTCTGATGTCCGCACCGCCGAGCATCTCCAGTACGTTGCCGTCTGCCAGATCGGCGTTGTTGCCGTACTCGAGCGCGAATACGCAGTAGCCCTCGCCAACGAGTTCGGGAGCGAGTTCTTTCCATGTCTCGACCATGCCGACCCAGGTGCCGTGCACCAACACCACTGGTCGTGGGTGCTCTGCGGTGGGTTTGCAGGACCAATCGTTGACACCCTCGAGGGTGGAGACCTCCGGTGGATTCGGCGCAGACTCGGCCGCTACCGGCGCAGCGAACCCAAGTGAAGCGACAACACCCAACGAAACTGCCAGGGCTCTTTTGCCCAACGACATACCCATCTCCCTCGTATCCTTGGAAAGACCCTGCTCGTATTCTTGGAGAACTCGCGTCCCTGGAAATCCATGGGGCCGACGAGCAGGCTACTGCATTGCACACCCATCGGGAAAGAAAGTCTCAACCTGACATCGAGATTACAGGAAGGGTTCGGAAAGCTCTTCGAACACAGTGCGAGCCAAGTCGAACAGTGGGGTCGATGATGTACTTTTCCGTGGAAGATCCGAACGGCAATGACGACCGAAACGGCAATTCAGGCCCTGCCACTCCAGCGGAATCGGCATTGCTGAAGCTCGAGAGTCTGCGCGCCGAACTCGACGAGGTCGACGCGACGCTTCTCGAGACGGTGCGCGCACGCCTCGAGGTGTGCCTGCGGATCGGATATCTCAAGAAAGAAGCCGATATCAGTGTGATGCAGCCGGCCCGGATGGGGCTGGTGCACGACCGCGCCCGCGATTTCGCTAACACTCACGGTCTCTCGCCCGATTTCTTCAATATCCTCTACGAAGTTCTGATCGCAGAAACATGCCGCTTGGAGGAACAGATCATCAACGCCGACTTTGCGAGCGATCCAGAATGAACACCCGCACCCTCCTGATCGACAATTACGACTCGTTCACCTACAACCTGTTCACGTTGTTGGTCGAGGTGAACGGTGAACCACCGACGGTCGTGCACAACGACGTTCCGTGGGAGTCGATCGACTGGGAACGCTACGACAACGTCGTCATCTCCCCCGGTCCCGGACGGCCGGACCGGCTTCGTGACTTCGGCATCAGCAGACGGGTGCTCGAGGAGACACAGCTGCCGGTGTTGGGCGTGTGCCTCGGTCACCAGGGCCTCTGTCAGTTGTTCGGGGCACGGGTCGGTTTGGCCCCGGAACCCATGCACGGACGGGTGTCGATGGTCGAACACAACGGTGCCGAGCTGTTCGAGAACATTCCGTCGCCGTTGCCTGTGGTGCGTTATCACTCTCTGATCGCCGACGAACTGCCGGACGACATCGAACCGACCGCCTGGACCTTGGACAGGATCCCCATGGCAGTGCGGCACCGGCGCCGGCCATTCTGGGGCGTGCAGTTCCATCCGGAGTCGATCAGCACCTCATACGGCCGGGAACTGCTCGCGAACTTCCGCGATCTGACGCCTACACGTCGGGGCACCGAATCTCGCCCCAACCCGATCCGAGTTCCACTACGGCACGCGCCCTACGTTGTGGCGAGAGTATGCGTCGAGCACGAAGCCGACCCGACCGCCACGTTCGAAAGGCTGTTCGCAGACGGCCCGAACGCGTTCTGGCTCGATGGCACGTCGGCGTCCGAACCGCAATCTCGGTTCAGCATTCTGGGGAACTCGTCAGGGCCGCGGGCGGAGTACATCACCTACGACGTCGACGCACAGATCGTGCAGATAGTTCGCGAGGGTCTGCCGGCGGAACAGGTGCACACCTCGATCTTCGACTACCTCGAACGTCAACTGCGCGCCCGCGCCGTGCCGGGCATGCCGGGGTTGCCGTTCGGACTGGGGTATGTCGGCTTCCTCGGCTACGAACTGAAAGCCGAGACAGGAGGCCGACGCACACATTCTGCTCGGACCCCCGACGCCGCTTTCGTGTTCGCCGATCGCGCCGTGGTCATCGATCACTCCAACGACCGCACCTACGCGTTGTGCCTGAGCGATCGCGGTGACGACCCGGAGATGCGGCGCTGGCTCGCCGAGACCGAGTCGGCCTTGCGCCGGCTGGCGGAACCGGACCACGAACCACTGACCGCCCCTGTCATTCGAAACGTGGAACACGCGGAACTCGAACTGCGTCACGATCACGACGAGTACCTGCTACGAATCGGCCAGGCTCTCGAGGAGATCCGTGTCGGCGAGTCGTACGAGGTGTGCCTGACCAACATGGCGCGGGTGGGACGAACAATCGATCCACTGCCTACGTTCGAGCATCTGCGCAGTATCAGTCCGGTGCCCTACAGTGCGTTCCTCGGCTTCTCCGGCCTGTCGGTGCTGAGTGCCTCACCCGAACGGTTCCTGCGGATCGGCGCCGACCGTGTCGTCGAATCGAAACCCATCAAGGGCACCCGACCGCGTGGGGCCACACCCGAACAGGACGCGCGCCTACGTCAGGATCTGCTCGACAGCGAGAAGGACCGTGCCGAGAACCTGATGATCGTGGATCTCACGCGCAACGACTTGACGCACGTATGCGTGCCCGGGTCAGTACACGTTCCCTCACTGTTCGACGTCGAAACGTATTCGACGGTGCATCAACTCGTGTCGACCGTGCGCGGCACTCTGAGCCCCGACCATTCTGTGATGGACTGCGTGCGTGCTGCCTTCCCCGGTGGCTCCATGACCGGAGCGCCGAAAATCCGGACGATGGAGATCATCGACCGACTCGAGGAGGGCCCACGGGGAGTCTACTCCGGAGCGATCGGCTACTTTTCCCTCACCGGCACCGCAGACCTGTCGATCGTGATCCGCACGATCGTGGCAACCGAGGACGAGGTCACGTTCGGCATCGGCGGTGCCATCACCGCCCTGTCCGATCCGGAAGAGGAATTCGACGAGGCCATCGTGAAGGCATCCGCGATGTCACGTGCCATATCCGTGGCGGTGGATCACCCAGGTGAGGCGTAGTCGTGACGCCCGGTGGGCACCCGGATTCGGCCGTCGTCGTCGGCGGAGCGGGGGCCGTCGGGTTCATGATCGGTGACGTGCTCCGGAAGGCCGGTACGGACGTCACCGTCGTCGACAAGACTGCGCGGGCGCCCGTCGCCGACGGCACCTACGTATGCGGTGACATCACCGCTCCCGGCACGCCATTGAAGAGGATTCTCCGAGATGCCCGCGTCGTCGTCCTTGCGGTATCCGAGCAGGTGGCACTCGATGCCTTGCCCGAACTTGCCGGATCACTGTCGGCCGAGGCGGTTCTGGTGGACACGCTGTCGGTGAAATCACGCTTTGCCGACGCCTTCCACACCAGCGCACTCGAGTGCGCCGCCGTGGGCGTCAACCCCATGTTCGCGCCCGGTCTCGACCCGAACGGGCGGCCAGTCGCAGCGGTCACGTACCGTCCCGGAACCGGCGTGGATCGCGTGCTGACCACCTTCGCCGGATCGGGAGCCACGGTGGTCCGGCTCGAAGCCGAGCGGCACGACCGACTCACCGCGCTCACGCAGGCGTTGACTCACGCGAGCATTCTGTCGTTCGGGCTTGCGCTGGCCGACGAAGACCTCGACCCTGCCGACCTCGTCGCCATCGGCACCCCGCCTCACCTGCTGTCGCTTGCCCTGCTGGCGCGACTCTCCGGTGGCACCCCGGAGGTGTACTGGGATGTACAGGCGGGTAACCCGTACGCAAAGCAGGCCCGGCGTGAACTCGCCGATGCCGTCACCGCACTGAGTGAGGTGGTCGACAATGGTGACGAAGCCGGGTTCGCGAGGATGATGGAACGTGCGGAATCCGCACTGGGCGCCGAGTCCGACGCGTTGCGGACAACCTGCGCGGAGGTGTTCACCGAACTGGGACGGAGACACTGATGACGCTCGTGGATCCACACGATCGGGTGGAATCAGCTGTCGTCCGCGGCCTCAGTCGATCGTGGAGCCGTCGTGCGACGGTGAAAAGGCCCGAACCCGATCTCGACGACCTGTTCGACCTCCGCAAGCGTGACTACCCGGACGCGCTGCTCCCGTTCGCCGACCACGACACCTTCCGCAGCTTGGACACCGACCAACAGGACCGGCTTCGTTCGTGGGCGTGGATCGCGTTCAACAAGAACGTGATGGACGTCGAGGAGTACGTGGTCAATCCGGGCTTCGATCTTGTTGCCCACGACGGTCTCGATTCCGGGATCGGCGAAACTATGGCCTTGGCCGTGCACCAGGCAATGGTCGACGAGCAGTACCACACGTTGATGCATCTGAACGCGAGCGCCGTCATGCGTCGCCGAAGGGGCTGGTCGATGCCGAACAAGGCCCTACCGGATGTGCGCACGGTCCGTCGGCGTCGCGAGGTCACCTCGTCCGAGCCGGACCCGCGACGCCGCGCGATCGGCACGCTGGCCTACATGACGGTTGCCGAAATCTCGATCAGCGCCTACCTCGATCTGATCTCCGAGGACGAGGAAATACAGCCCGTCAACCGGGCCACTGTCGCCCTGCACAATCGTGACGAACGCGCACACGCCACCATCGCAGACGACATCGCGGGTGTCGTCTACGACACCTTGAGCGCGACTGAGCGGGACCTGTACCTCACCGGACTCGTCGACGCCATGACGGCGTTCGCCGGCAACGATTTCGCTGCGTGGCACCGCATCGTCGAAATGGAACGGGTGCCCGGTGGCCGCGCGATGATCGACGACGCGGCGCACGACGGCGAGCACCGGAATCTCGTTCAGGACTTCACCGGGATCCGGAAACTGTGCAATCACGTCGGCGCCGCAGACCGGATCCAATTCGACTGGACCTGATCCGCGGCGCCGACCTCAGCGCTTCGACTACCGGATGTCTTCCCCGCACGCCACGAGTGCCGTCAGTGCCGTGATCCACAGGGCAGCGAACTCGTCCACCTCGGTCTTGGCGAGGATCGCCGACGGGAATCCCATGTAGGCCGTCAACTGCAGACCGTCATCTGTGTCGGTGACCACCGACTGGATGTCGAGGACTGCCTGGGCCGGTAGGACACTCCTGTCCGCACCACCGAGCTCAGGGGCGTCGGCGTCCGGGAGCCAGCCCAACCCGCGAACCGCCTCCGGAATCTCGGCTGTGCTGACACGACCGATGTAGTTGAAGACGATCTGCGGTTCGGGCCATTCACGCATGATCGCGGCGGTGTCCTCGTTGAGATACCGCAACATGCCGTAACCGATGCCCTTTTCCGGAATCCCAGCCAACTGGTCACGAACCGCGTGCACCGCGTCCACCGCCGAAGACCCACCCATGAGCGCATCCGCGACGTCGATGCCGGACAGATCGAGCCGTGCCGGATACATCGTCGTGAACCAGCCGACCGTTCGTGACAGGTCGGCACCTGGCACCACGGACTCCTCACGACCGTGACCCTCGAGGGTCACCAGTGTCGCCGGGTGATCCACCCCGCGTGCCCGCCGCCATTCGGTAACTGCCATTGCGAGTGCAGTGGCGAGAACATCGCTGAGATCGCCACCCAACTCGTCCGGTGCCGCGTCCAGAAGTGCCTCGGTCACTGCGACCGGAACGTCGACCCGAGTTCGTGTGACCGTTCGGAACACGTCCACGTCGAGGTCCAGTGCCCGCGCACCCAGGAGCGGATCGTGTCCGTCCACGATGTCGCGCCACACATCGAGCTCGGCTGCCCGCTCCGGCTGCCGTGCCGCGTCGATCAGCCCGTCCGTCCAGCGGCGCAGAGAAGTACCCACCGGTTGCAGCGCCGGCGTACTTCCCTCGGCAACCTGGGCGCCCGCAATCGCGAAGTCGGGAACCAGAATGCGCCACGACACCGAATCGACGACCAGGTGATGCGCGACTATGACGAGCACACCGCGTGCCGACGGATCGATGGGAGCCAACCAGACCAGTTCGATCATGGCCCCCGCCTTCGGGTCGAGGCGGTCGAGCGCATCGCCGGACTCCGCGCCGAGCACCTCGGCGAGCGACATCGGCCCAGTGGACTCCGCAGGATCGAACTCTGCGCAATGAATCCAGTCGTTGACATTCGTTTCACCCGCGGGAGCGATTTCGAGCTGCGGGCCCGCCTCGGTGTCCACCAGCTTCGACCGAAGCACGTCGTGTGCGTCGACAACGGCCGTCACCGTCTCGACCACCTGGCGCCGGTCGATGCCCTCGGGCAGCGACAACGTCATCGGCATCACGAACTGGTTGTAGTCGCCGCCTCGTTCGACCATCTTCGCGGCGATCGGGGTGAGCGGTACCCTGCCGGAGCCACCACCCTCGTACTCCTCGAGCGTGACGACACCGCCGGATTCCACCGTCGCGGCCAACTGCGCGACCGTGCGGCACTCGAACACGTCACGAGCGGTGAAGTGAATGCCCTCCACGCGAGCACGCGAGACCAATTGAATCGACCCGATGCTGTCGCCGCCGAGTTCGAAGAACGAATCGTCGATACCGATCCGGTCACGTCCGAGCAGCTCTCCGAAGAGGTTCGCGAGCGTCGATTCCATCTCCGTTCGTGGAGCACGGAACTCTGCGGTTGCCGCGAACTCGGGGACCGGGAGAGCACGGCGATCGAGCTTGCCGCTGGTACCCATCGGGAGCTCGTCCAGCACCACGAACGCGTCCGGCACCATGTATTCCGGCAACGACTGTGCGGCGAAACCGTTCAGTTCCACCGTGTCCACCGAACATCCGGATTGCGGCACGACGTAGGCCGCAAGACGGGCACCGACCTCGCTTTCGTGCACGATGACGGCTGCTTTGGAGACGTTCTCGTGCCGTGTCAGAGCGTTCTCGATCTCACCGAGCTCGATACGCAGACCGCGGATCTTCACCTGGAAGTCGGTGCGGCCCACGAACTCGATCGCCCCCTGTTCGTTCCAGGACACGAGGTCGCCGGTGCGGTACATACGCGATCCGTCGCCGGCGAAGGGATTCGCCACGAACCGGTCCGAGCTGACGCCCGGCCCACCGACGTAACCACGCGCCAGCTGAGCGCCCGCGAGATACAGCTCGCCGGCCACACCGATCGGCGTCGGAATCAACCGGGCATCGAGCACGTACGCCTGGGTGTTCCACGCGGGCGAACCGATGGGTGCCGTGGTGTGCGCCTCGTCCGAGTTCACGGTGTACGCAGTGGAGTTGATGGTCGCCTCGGTCGGACCGTACAGGTTGACCAACCGTGCGCCACCGAGCGACTCGACACGTGCCGCCGTCGCCTGTGGCAGTGCCTCACCACCGGCGAAGACATAGCGCAGTGAACCGCAACGCTGCGCATCGGCAACGTCGAGGAACATGTCGAGCACCGTCGGCACGAACTGGAGAACGGTGACCTTCTCGGCGGCAACGGCGTCAGCCATGTATCCGGGGTCGCGGTGTCCGTCCGGACCCGCAACCACGAGCCGTCCACCGACCACCAGCGGCAGGAACAGCTCCCACACCGAGGCATCGAACGTGAACGGTGTCTTCTGCAGCACCACGTCGTCGCCGCCGATCGCGTACTCGTCGCGCAGCCAGTTCAGCTGGTTCGCGAGTGCGCGGTGGGAAATCTGGACGCCCTTCGGCCGGCCCGTCGAACCCGACGTGTACAGCGTGTAAGCCAGGTTCTCCGGCCCCACCTCGGCCAACCGTTCGTCTGCACGGATAGGCCCGCCGTCGAACGCAGCCGGATCGAACTGGTCCATCCGGACGACCGGCGTATCCCCTGCCGCGAACTCTCCGCCTGCGGTGACGATGCATGCAGGCTTCGCGCTGGCGACCACGTACTCGATGCGCTGCTTCGGGTGTTGCGGGTCGATCGGCACGTATGCGCCACCCGCCTTCAAGATCGCATACAGGCTCACCATCATGTCGAGCGAGCGGTCCAATGCCACACCGACGACCAGATCCGGTCCGACACCGATCGAGATCAGATGCCGTGCCAGACGATTCACTCGGTCCGCGAACTGCGCGTACGTCAGTCTCCGACCCTCTGCAACGACGGCCGTGGCCTCCGGCGTGAGCGCCACTTGCTCGTCGAACATGTCGACGACCGATGACGCGACCACCGGATGGCGAGTGTCGTTCCAGCCGTCCACGACAAGCGCGCGCTCCTGCGCGGTGAGGAGATCGATGTCGCCGACGAGAGTGGAGTTTCGGTTGGCGACCGTGTGCAGGATCGTGTCGAGCCTCGCCCCCAGTCGCTCGATCGACTCGCGATCGAACACGTCCGGCAGGTACTCGAGGACCAGCGAAACCTCCGAATCCGACTGTGCCAGCAGGGTCAGCGGGTAATGCGAGGCGTCGGCGATGTTCACACCTTCCACCCGCAGCCCGTCGATGTCGCTGCTCGCAGTCAGCCCCGCCCGGTCGACCGGGTACGACTCGAAGATCGTCAAGGTGTCGAAGAGACCACCGACTCCGGCGATCTGCTGAATCTCCGGCAGACCGACGTGATGGTGATCGAGCAGCGCCGACTGCTCGGCCTGCAACCTCTCCAACAGACCGACGAGGGACTCGTTCGGGTCGATCCGAACGCGGATCGGGATCGTGTTGATGAACAGGCCGATCATCGACTCGACTCCGGACACCTCGGGCGGGCGACCCGACACGGTGGCCCCGAACACGACGTCTTCCGACCCGGTCATCCGAGCCAGCAACAGACCCCAGGCGGCCTGCACGATGGTGTTCATGGTGACGCCGCGGTCACGGGCGACACGGGCGAGCTCTTCACTGACCGCCGTACCAACCTTGACGGGGTACTTCACAGGCCCCGGCCGGTCTGCACTGCTGTGCGCGGGTGCCGGCGCAACCACTGTCGGTGCGTCGAGACCGGTGAGGGCGTGTGCCCATGCGTTTCGCGACACCTGCGCGTCCCGTTCCGACAGCCAGCTCAGGAAGTCACGGTAGCCGCGAACCCGAGGCAGATGCGTGGCGTCGCCCCGTGTGGCGTAGAGAACCAGCAGGTCCTTCATCAGCAGCGGCATCGACCATCCGTCGAGGAGGATGTGGTGGTTGCTGATCGAGAAGCGGTACGTGTCCGTCCCGGTACGGATCAGCAGGCACCGCATCAGTGGCGGCCGCGTCATGTCGAAACGCCCGGACCGGTGTTCGGTGACCAGACGTGCGACCTCGTCGTCCTGCTCGGAGCCCGACAACGAGCGGAGATCGATCTGACGCCACGGCATCTCGACATCGTCGAGAACAACCTGAACGGGCGCACCCGCGTCGTTCTGCACGAATGCGGTCCGCAGGTTCGAATGCCGGGCGATCAGCGCATTCGCCGCAGCCCTGAGTCGATCGGCGTCGACCGTGCCTGCCAGGTCCAGTACGACCTGTGCGGTGTAGACGTCGACCGTCTCCTCCGCGAGCACCGAGTGGAAGTACAGACCCGACTGCAATGGAGCCAACGGCCACACATCGCGAACGCCCCGGTAATTGCGTTCCAGGACCTCGATCTCGCCCTGACCGATCGAGACGAGCGGGACGTCGGATGGGGTGAGTCCACCGCTGCCCGGCTTCGTCGCGTACTCCGCGAGTGCTGCTGCGGCCGTGTGCCACAGCGAGGCGAGTTCGCCCACTTCCTCCGCATCGAGGATGCCGGTGGCGAAGGCGAAGCTCGCCGCCAACTCCGGCCCCGACGCGGTTTCCGATGTCACGGCATTGATACTCAGCACTGCCGGCGCGACCATGTCGTCGTCCATGGCACCGCCGAATTCACCGCTGTCCGAATCCGGAATCCAGCCGAGTTCGCGCAGTTCCTCGGGCAGTTCGACGGCCCCGGCCTTGCCGAGGTAGTTGAACCCGATCTGCGGGGTCGGCGAGCCTGCCAGAGCTTCCCCGGTCTCCTCGTTGAGGTACCGAAGTAGCCCGTAGCCGATGCCGTGGTCCGGAACGGCCAGCAGCTGTTCCTTGACGGCCTTCAGCGCGATACCGGCGCCCGGCCCACCACTGAAGGCGTCGTCGAGGTCGGCACGACCGATGTCCAGACGCACCGGGAACAAGGTGGTGAACCAGCCGACGGTCCGTGCGAGGTCTGCACCGGGAACGGTCTCCTCCTCGCGGCCGTGGCCCTCGAGGTTGATGAGGACCGAACTGTCCGCGATGCCACGGCCTGCCCGCCACCACGACACGGCGAGAGCGAGTGCGGTGAGCAGTCCGTCGTTCACACCGCCCTGCACGGCCTCGGGAACCTTCGTCAGCAGTGCCTCGGTCAGTTCCGTCGAGAACGTGATGCTTGTGCGTGACGTCGACGAGATCACGTCCCGCTTCGGGTCGAGAGCTCGCGCACCGAGCAGCGGATCGTCTCCGGCCAGCGTGCGCTGCCAGAAGTCGAGTTCCGCACTGCGATGCGGCGAGTGTGCCTCCTCCACGAGGCCGTTGGCCCAGGCTCGCATGGACGAACCCGTCGGCGGCAACTGTGGCTGCTCACCCTGCGCGACCTGTGAACCTGCGGCAACGAAGTCGGGCACCAGGATTCGCCACGACACACCGTCGACCACCAGGTGGTGCGCGAGCACCAGCAGTCGTCCGCCGGTCTCGCCCAGGTCAGGAGCCGGATCGAACCAGACGAACTGCACCATCCGGCCTGCCGCCGGATCGAGCCGGTCCGCTGCTCGGTTCATCGCACTCTTGCCGAACTCGGCGAACTCGGACGTTCCCGGAGCGGCTGCGATCTCGAGACGCTCGATCAGTTCGTCGGCGCCGAAAGCGTCGTCGACAGACAGGGTTTCGAAAGTGCGGTCGGCACCGGTTCCGGTCAGCCGCGAGCGCAGTACGTCGTGCCGAGCCAGCACAGCGTCGACCGTTGTGACCACGTCTTCGCGGGTCACACCGACCGGCAACTTCAGCAATACCGCCTGTGAGAAGCGATCGAAGCTACCCGCGGTGTCGAGCAGCCAGTGTGTGATCGGGGTCAGAGCGACCTCACCCACACCGCCACCGGGCAGTTCCTCGAGCGTGACGACCTCGGTCTCGGAACTGAACACCGCGACTTCGGCTATACCGGCAACGGTCTTGCGCTCGAACACGTCACGGGCGGCGAAGAGCACGCCTGCGGCCTTGGCTCGGGTGGTCAACTGAATGGACACGATGCTGTCTCCGCCGAGTTCGAAGAACGAATCGTCGACGCTCACCCGCTCCACACCGAGCACCTCGGTGAAGACCGACGCAATCGTCTCTTCCATGACGCCCGACGGCGCGCGGAAGTCGGACGACACCGAGACGAACTGTGGTTCCGGAAGCGCCTTGCGGTCGAGCTTGCCCGCAGGAGTCAACGGCACCTCGGAGATCGCCATGATCGACGAGGGAACCATGTAGCCCGGCAACGTTTCCGACACGAACGACGACAGTTCTGCCACGTCGATCGTGCGTCCCGGTGCGGGCATCACATACGAGACGAGGACCGTCTGACCGGTCTGCTCGCGGTGGTGGCCCATCGTGATCGCGAAGTCGACCGACGGATACCGACCGAGCTCTGCGTCGATCTCACCCAGTTCGATACGGAAGCCACGAACCTTGACCTGGAAGTCGCTGCGGCCGACATAGTCGAGCACGTAGCCGTCGTCCGAGGGCACCCAACGCACGACGTCACCGGTGCGGTACAGCCGCTCACCGGGCCCACCGAACGGGTTCGCGACGAATCGCTCCGCGGTGAGACCGAACCTGTTGTTGTATCCGCGTGCCACGCTCGGCCCGGACACGTACAGCTCACCCGGGACACCGACCGGCACCGGAGCCAGACGTGAGTCGAGTACGACCAGATCCACACCACGGGTCGGACCACCGATGGTGACCGGCTCCCCTGGCTGCATCGCCTCACTGGACGTGCTCCAGATGGTCGCCTCCGACGGGCCGTACAGGTTGAACATCTTGCGGCCCGGTGCCCACCGCGCCATCAGTTCCGGCGGGCATGCTTCACCGGCAACACAGATGACCTCGACGGTGTCGAGGCCCGCCGGGTCCACGGTGGTCAGCGCGGCCGGCGTGACGAACGCATGGGTCACCCGCTGGTCCTTGAGCAGCCGCGCCAACTCCTCGCCGCCGTAGATGACGCCGGGGGCGATCACCATGGTGGCACCGGCCGCAACCGGGTACAGCAGCTCGAACACCGACGCGTCGAAGCTGGGCGAAGCGAAGTGCAACACGCGCGACTGCGCTGTGACACCCAGATGTTCGCGATGGTCTGACGTCACGTTCGCCAGTCCCGCATGCGTCACGACGACACCCTTGGGCAGCCCTGTCGAACCGGAGGTGTAGATGACATATGCCGCGTCCGCGATCCTGATCGACCGCACGCGCTCATCGTCGGTGATCGGGGCGGCGGATGCCGCGCCACAGACTTCGGCGAATCCCGGGTCGTCGAGAACGAGCCAATCGACGGTGCCTGGCAGATCCGCGACGTGCGTCGTCGTGACGAGCCCGACGGATGCCGCCGAATCGGTGACCATGTGCAGGATGCGCTCGTACGGGTAGCTCGGGTCCACCGGAACGAACGCGGCGCCGGTCTTCGCGACCGCCCATACCGACAGCACGGATTCGACGGAACGGGTCAGAGCCAGAGCAACGAAGTCCTCTGCGCCCACACCCCGGTCGATCAGAACTCGTGCCAAACGGTTGGACCGCTCGTCGAGCTCCTGGTAAGTGACCGTCTCGTCGCCACACACGATGGCCACGGCAGCAGGGTCCTGTGACGCAGCCTCGCCGAGAATCTCCACCATGGTGAGCGCTTCGGCGGACTCCTTGCCACGAACCGGCGTCAGCGCACCGCGTTCGGTCTCACCCAGGATGTCGATGTCGCCGACTCGCACCATGGAATCGGTGGTGACCGCGTCCAGAATCCACCGGAATCGGTCCGCGAACCCGCGAATGGTGCTCTCGTCGAACAGATCCGTGGCGTAGGTGAACACGCCTCGCATCGCGTCGTCCTCGTCGGCAAGCGTGAGCTGCAGGTCGAACTTCGACGAACTCATTCCGCCGTCGAGCCCCTGAATGGTGAGGCCGGGAAGTTCGATGTGCGCCTGCTCGATGTTCTGGAACGCCAACGCCACCTGGAAGAGCGGGGTGAATGCTGTCGAACGCTCCGGCTGCAGGATCTCCACGAGACGCTCGAACGGAACGTCCTTGTGCGTGAACGCACCGAGATCGTCGTGACGGACAGCGGCCAGCAGATCGGCGAACCGTGCCTGCGAATCGACCTGAGTCCGCAGCACCAGGGTGTTGACGAACATTCCCACGATGTCGTCGAGGGCGGACTCCCCGCGACCCTCGATCGCGGTACCGACAGCGATGTCGTCGGTGGCGCTCAGGCGAGCGAGCAGCACCGCGAGTGCTGCGTGCGCGACCATGAACAACGAGGCGTTGTTCTCGCGCGCCAGCCCTGTGAGCCGGGCACGCAGGTCGGAATCGATCTCGAATTCGACGTTCGCGCCGCGCAGCGACTGCGACTGCGGCCGCGGGCGATCGGTAGGCAACGGCAGCACGTCGGGAAGTCCCGCAAGAGCTTCCTGCCAGTAACCGATCTGCTTCGCAGACAGCGACTCCGGGTCGTTCTCGTCACCGAGAAGCTCGTGCTGCCACAGCGAGAAATCCGCGTACTGGACGTCGAGTGGCGCCCAGCCCGGTTCGGTCCCGGCCACGTGAGCGCTGTAGGCGATCACCACGTCCCGAGCCAACGGCGCGGTCGAGGCACCGTCTGCAGAGATGTGGTGGATCACGATGGCCAGCACGTGCTCCGTCTCGTTCAACCGCAGCAGGTTCGCTCGAACCGGTACGCCGGCGGAGACGTCGAATCCGCGTGTCACGAGGTCGATCACGCGCACGCGCATTTCCTGCTCGTCCGCAACCGTCTCGGTGACGAGGTCCACCTGCGCTTCGTCACGAGGCACAACGACCTGTACGGGCCCTTGTCCGTCGTCCGGGTACCTGGTGCGCAGCGTTTCGTGGCGTTCCACGACGTCGGCCAGCGCGTTGCGTACTGCTTGCACGTCGAGTTCGCCGCTCAGGCGAATCGCCAGCGGAATGTTGTACGCAGCCGACGCGGTGTCGAACTGGTTGATGAACCACATTCGGGACTGCGCCGGTGACAACGGGATCCGTGCAGGTCGCTGCTGCGTCACCAGCGGCGGACGTGTGCTCGCCTCGGTGGCGGAGTGTTCTGCACGGGTGGCCAGGGCGGCGACCGACGGTGCTTCGAACAGCTCGCGTACACCGATGGTGGCGTCGAGCGCCGCGTTGACGCGGGCAACGACGCGGGTGGCGATCAGCGAGTTGCCGCCGAGATCGAAGAAGCTGTCGTCGACACTGATGCGATCGCGGCCGAGGACGTCCTCGAAGATGGACGCGACGATCTCCTCGACGGGCGTACGCGGTGCCCGGTAGTGCTCACCGGTGGAACCGAGCTCCGGCTCCGGCAGCGCCTTGCGGTCAAGCTTGCCGTTGATGGACAGCGGCAGTTCGTCGAGCGGAATCAACGCAGCGGGAACCATGTAGCCGGGTACCGACTTGCCGGCGAAACTCGAGATGTCCAACAGATCGAGGGTCATGCCGGATTCGGCCACCACGTACGCAACCAGCTGGTCTCCGGTGTGGCGGTCACTGTGCACGACCGCCACCGCCTGCGCGACGGAGGGATGCGTCACCAGTGCGCGTTCGACTTCGCCCAACTCGATGCGGAAGCCGCGCACCTTCACCTGGAAGTCGCTTCGCCCGATGTAGTCGAGGTTGCCGTCACGGTTCCAGCGCACCAGGTCACCGGTGCGGTACATACGGGTGCCGCCGCCGAACGGATTGGCGACGAAACGATCCGAGGTGAGATCGTATCGGCCGAAGTAGCCCCGGGCGAGCTGATCGCCCGCGAGATACAGCTCACCTGTCACACCGACCGGAACGGGATTCAGTCGGGTGTCGAGAACGTAGACCTGCGTGTTCCATTCCGGTCGACCGATGGGCACCGAACCGGACGTCTCGTCACCGCACTCGTAGTACGTGACGCTGACTGCTGCCTCGGTCGGACCGTAGAGGTTGTGGATTTCGGCGTCGCTGACCCCGCGGAATCGGGTCACCACATCTGCCGGCAACGCCTCACCGATGCACAGGACGCGGCGCACACACGCGATCTGCTGCGGGCGCGCCACAGCCAGGAACGCCGAAAGCAGCGAGGGCACGAAGTGCAAGGTGGTGACCGACTCCGTCTCGATCAGATCCGCGAGGTAGGCCGGGTCCTTGTGACCGTCGGGCGCCGCAACCACGAGACGCGCACCGGCGGTGAGCGCCCACCAGAACTCCCACACCGAAAGGTCGAACGTCGCAGGGGTCTTGAGGAGCACTGCGTCGTCGCCGCCGAGCGGGTACTGCGCCTGCTTCCAGCGCAGCTGATTCGCGATCGCGGAATGCGGCACCGCGACCCCCTTGGGCCGCCCGGTCGATCCGGAGGTGTAGATGACGTACGCCGTGTTGTCCGGGTGCAACGCAGCGATGCGCTCGCTGTCCGAGACAGGCACGTCGTCGACGGCGCCCAGGTCGAGTTCGTCGAGCGCGACGTTCTGTGCGTCGCCCGGCAGGTCGAGTGCGATCACCGAGGTGGTGAGCACACACACCGGCTGCGCGCTCGCCAGCACGTAGGCCGTTCGCTCCGCCGGATGATCCGGGTCGATCGGCAGGTAGGCGCCGCCGGACTTCGCGACCGCGTACATCGCGACCAGCAGATTCACCGAGCGGTGGAGCGCGAGTCCGACGATGGACTCGGGTCCCACACCCAGCGACATCAGATGCCGCGCCAGACGATTGGCACGCTGATCGAACTCGCGGTAGGTAAGACGCTCACCTTCGAACACGATGGCGGGTGCGTTCGGCGCGGCCGATACCGCGGTGTCGAACAGATCCGGCAGTGTGGATGCCGACAACTCGTGATCGGTGGCATTCAGGGAGCTCACGACGAGCCGGCGCTCGGACCGGTCCAGGATGGGCAGATCACCCACCGGCAGATCCGGGTTGGCCGTCGCCGCCGACAGCACCCGCACGAACGAATCCGCGAATCGCTGCACCGTCTTCGCCTCGAACAGGTCCGTCGCGTAGGTGAACACGCCGGCCATGTCCTCGCCCTCGGCGCTGTCACTGAGGATCAGGTGCAGATCGAATTGAGCGGTGTCGTTGCCCACCTCGAGTGGTGCGACCGTCAGATCCGGCAATTCGAGCGTGGCCTTGGTGGTGTTCTGGAACGAGTACCCCACCTGGAATATCGGGTGGTACGCCATCGAGCGGGCGGGGTTCAGCACCTCGACGAGCCGCTCGAACGGGACGTCCGCGTGCGAGAACGCAGCAAGGTCGCTTTCGCGGGCACCTTCCACGACGTCCGAGAAGGTGCGCTCGCCGTCCACCTGCACACGCAGAGCAAGAGTGTTGACGAACATGCCGACCACGCCGTCGAGTTCGCGTTCACCGCGACCCGCGATCGGGGTGCCGACCGCGATGTCGTCGGAACCGGACAACCGGCTGAGCAGCGTCGCGAACGCGGCATGCACGACCATGAACACGCTGGCGTTGTGCTGCTTCGCAATCGCTGCCAGGCGGTCGTGAAGTTCACCCGCCACAGTGAATTCGACCCGTGACCCACGCAGCGTTTGCTGCGGCGGACGCGGATGATCCAGCGGGAGCTCGAGGAGGTCGGGCGCGCCTGCAAGGGTCTTGCGCCAGAAGTTCACCTGCTGTGTGAGCAGGCTGTTCTCGTCGTCCTCGCTGCCGAGCAGTTCGCGCTGCCAGATCGCATAATCGGCGTACTGCACCGCCAACGGCTCGAATTCCGGAACCTTCCCGGAAACCCGGGCCATGTACGCCGTCATGACGTCACGCACGAACGGAGCAAGCGACTCGCCGTCCGTCGACACATGGTGAATGACCAGTGCGAGGACGAAGTCGTCGGATCCGGCCTCGAACAGGCGCAGACGCACCGGCGGCACATCTGCCGTGACGTCGAAGCCGGTCGTGGCCATGGCGACGAGTTCCTCACGAAGCTCGTTCTCGTCCACCCGTACGGGTGTGACATCGAGCGGCACCTGGTCCATCGGCAGGATCACCTGGTGCGCGCCCTCCGGCGAATCCGGGTACACGGTGCGCAGAGTCTCGTGGCGTTCGACGACGTCGAACACCGCAGCCTGCAAGGCCTCCGGGTCCAGTTTCCCGGTCAGGCGCACGGCCAGCGGGATGTTGTACGCCGCCGAGTCGGGGTCGAAACGGTTGATGAACCACATCCGGGACTGCGCCAACGACAGCGGGATGTGCTCCGGCCGCGGACCTGCCTTCAGCACCGGGCGCGCGTCGGCGCTGCCGGTAAGAGCTGCCACCCGAAGCGCCATTTCGGCGACGGTGGGTGCCTCGAACAGCTCACGAACCCCGATGCGGGTACCGACGATCTGACCGATGCGAGACACCACACGGGTCGCACTGAGCGAGTTTCCCCCCAGGTCGAAGAAGCTGTCGTCGACACTGACCGAATCCACTGCGAGAACCTCGGCGAAGATGCCGGCAATCGCGTGTTCGGTGCTCGACGAGGCCGCACGGAATTCGGTGGTGGCCGTGACGAACTCGGGTTCCGGCAGACGCTTTCGATCGAGCTTGCCGATGGACGTCAGCGGAATCTCGTCCAGCTCGACGATCACCGAGGGAACCATGTACGGCGGCAGCGACTGCGCCACCACGTCCGTGAGCGCATCCCCGTCGACAACCGAACCGGTGGTCGGCACCACGTAGGCGACCAGTGCGGTCTGGCCTGCCGGGTCCGGCAGACCCACGGTGACCGCGAACTCGACCTCCGGCCGTGCCGTGAGAGCTGCGTCGATCTCGCCGAGCTCGACACGGAAACCACGTACCTTCACCTGGAAGTCGGAGCGACCCACGTACTCGACCTGGTGCCCGTCGGTCCAGCGGACCACGTCACCGGTGCGGTACATGCGGGCACCCGGATCGCCGTACGGGTTGGCGACGAAACGCTCCGCGGTGACGACAGGGCGGTCGTGGTAGCCACGGGTGACCGCGGGACCGCCGATGTAGAGCTCTCCCGGAACACCCTTCGGTACCGGACGCAGGCGTGCGTCGAGCACGAGGGTCTCGACACCACGCAGCGGCGAACCGATGGTGATGCGCTCACCCACTGCGAGTGGATCGGTGATCGTGACGATCACAGTGGTCTCGGTCGGGCCGTATGCGTTGCGCATCTGCCTGCCCGGTGCCCACTTGGCGACCAGTTCCGGCTTGCAGACGTCGCCGCCGACGACCACGGACTTCACGGAGTCGAGCCCCTCGGGGTCGACGGTCATGAGCGCAGTGGGCGTGATGACGATGTTTTCCACACGCTCACGGCGGATGAGGTCAGCCAGTTCGTCGCCGCCGAACACGTCCGCCGGCGCGATCACCAAAGTGGCACCGGCGCTGAAGGCCGCGAGCAACTCACCGACGGAGGTGTCGAAGCTCGGAGAAGCCACGTGCAGGAACCGAGACCGGTCCGTCGCCACGTACTGCTCGCGGACCTCACCGGTCAGATTCGCGAGACCACGGTGAGTCACGACGACACCCTTGGGCTTGCCCGTCGAGCCCGACGTGTAGATGAGGTAGGCCGGATGATCGACGGACAACGTCGCCACTCGGTCGTCGTCGGTGATCTCCGTGGACGCCTGCTTCGCAACCTCGGCGTCGAGGTCGTCACCACCGAGCACCAACCACGGAACAGTGGTGGGCATCTTGGATTCGATGGACGGCACCGTCAGGCCGAGAACCGTTCCGGAGTCCTCGAGCATCTCGGTGACGCGCTCGAACGGCAGTTTCGGATCGATCGGCATGTAGGCGGCGCCGGACTTGGCGATCGCCCAGATACCGACGATCGACTCGGTGGATCGGGTGATCGCCAAAGCGACGTAGTTCTCCGGCCCGACACCATGACTGATCAGCTTGCGTGCCAACCGATTCGACTGCTCATCGAGTTCACGGTAGCTGAGCTCACGTCCTTCGAAGGACACAGCAACGGCCTCGGGCTCGATGTCGACGCCCGAACGCAGCAACACCGGCAACGTCTGCGGGTCCACCGATTCGCGGCCGCGGACCGGTGCCAGTGCGGACTTCTCCGACGCCTCGAGGATCTCGATGTCGCCGACGATGCGTGTCGGATCCGCGACGATGGCGCGGAGGATGCGGACGAACCGCTCGGCAAAGGTGCGGACCGAGTCCTCGGCGAACAGATCTGTGGAGTAGTTGAACGACGCGGAGATTCCGGCCGCAGCGCCGTCTTCTCTGCGCTCCCCCAGGCTGAGCTGAAGGTCGAATTTCGCGACATCCAATGGTGTTTCGAGAACGGATACGTCGAGACCCGGCAGCTCCAAGCTGGTGCTGCCCGTGTCGTTGAAGGCGAGCGCCACCTGGAACAACGGCTGATGCGCCGTCGACCGCGGAACGTCCAGGACCTCGACCAGACGCTCGAACGGCACCTCGCCGTGCGCGAAGGCACCGAGATCGCTCTCGCGGACGGCCGCGAGAAGATCGGTGAACGACTCGTCCGGCGTGACTTTGCTCCGCAGCACGAGCGTGTTGACGAACATGCCGACCATCTCGTCGACCTCGCGCATACCGCGGCCCGCGATCGGCGTACCGATCGTCACGTCGGAACTCGAGCTCAGGCGCTCGAGCAACACAGCGAACGCAGCGTGCACGACCATGAACATGCTGGCGTTGTTGCGGCGGGCGACCGCAGCAAGGTCACGGTGCGTTTCGGCGTCGATGTCGAAGTCGATGGTCGCGCCGCGCATGGACTGCACCGCAGGCCTTGTGAAGTCAGTCGGCAGTTCGAGCAGCTCGGGCACCCCGTCCAGAGCCTGCTTCCAATGGGAGATCTGCTCTGCGGCCAGCGAATCCGGATCGGACTCGTCACCGAGCACCTGCCGCTGCCAGATCGCAAAGTCTGCGTATTGCACCGACATCGGTTCCCAGTGCGGAGCAGCGCCGCCGATACGAGAGAGGTAGGCGGACATCATGTCGCGGAACAACGGAGCCATCGATCCACCGTCGGCACTGATGTGATGCACCACGAGCACGAGGACGTGATCGTCTGCACCCGCTCGGAGCAACGCGACCCGGATCGGAACGCTCACGCTGACGTCGAAGCCGCTGTTCGCCAACCCGTACGCCCTGCTGAACAACTCGTCCTCCGAAACCGGCTCTGCAACCAGGTCCGGGACGACGTCCGACGTCGCCTGCACGTCCTGATACGGGCCGTCCGGCGATTCGGGGAACACGGTACGCAAGGATTCGTGGCGTTCCATCACGTCGGCGAGCGCCGAGTGCATGGCGGCGACGTCCAGCTCACCGCGCAAACGGACCGCCATCGGCAGGTTGTATGCCGCGGACTCGGTGTCGAATTGGTTGATGAACCACATCCGAGACTGCGCCAATGACAGCGGGATACGGTCCGGACGCTCACCGGCCACGAGCGGAATGCGCTCGCGACCGCTGGTGTCAGACTGCTCCACGAGAGTGGCAACGCCCTCGACGGTCGGATTCTCGAAGACGCTTCGTACCGTGAGTTCGGTACCCAGCGCCAAGTCGAGCCGTGCGACGACACGAGTGGCGTTCAGCGAGTTTCCGCCGAGATCGAAGAACGAGTCGTCGACGCCGACGCGGTCGACGCCCAGTACTTCCGCGAACACTCCCGCAACGATCTCTTCGACAGGCGTACGCGGTGCGACGTATGCGTGAGCCGCCTCGTCGAAGTTGGGCTCGGGCAGACGCTTACGGTCCACCTTGCCGTTGTTGTTCAGCGGCATCTCGTCGAGCATGACTATCCGGTCCGGCACCATGTAATCCGGCAGCGTGCGATGCAGGGATTCGAACACCGTCTGTGTGTCGAAGTCGGCTGCAGCGCCGGCCTCTGCGGCCGGCACGGCGTAGGCGACGAGATGCTGCCCACGTTCGCCCTCGTGCACCACCACCACCGTTTTGGCGATGCCGGAATACCCGAGCAGCGCGAATTCGATCTCGCCGAGTTCGATGCGCAGGCCACGCAGCTTCACCTGGAAGTCGGTGCGCCCGAGGAAGTCGTAGTTCTTGTCGGAGCGCCGCCGCACCAAGTCACCTGTGCGGTACATGCGGGTTCCCGATTCGCCGAACGGATCGGCAATGAACCGGGTGGACGTGACCCCGAACATGTTTCCGTAGCCGCGACCGACCGCGATACCACCGACGTAGAGCTCACCTGTCATGCCGTCCGGAACGCGGCGCAGGCGCGCGTCGAGCACATACAACTGCACGTCCGCCACGGCCGGACCGATCGGCAGTCGCAGCTGATCGGACACGGCGTCTTCCGGCGCGATCATGTAGGTCGTGACGATGTCCGACGCTTCGGTAGGTCCGTAACTGTTGTAGCAGCGCACCCCCCGATCCAAGAACTTCTTCAGCGGGGCGGCCTTGACTGCCTCACCGCCGAGGGCGATGGTACGTACTGTGGCGAGTTCTTCGGCAGTCTCGAGTTCGGCCAACATCTCGAAGGCACCCGGAGCCATGTTCATCATGGTCACCTTGTGCTCGGCGACTTGACGCAGAATCGACTGGGGCTCGAATCCGGGCACCGTCAGGTAGATCGCCGCGCCGCACGAGAGCGGCCCCCAGACATTCTTCTGAGTGAGGTCGAAGCCAGGTGCCGAGGAGACCAGCACGCGGCAGTCACTACCGAGTTCCATCTCGTTCCGGTACCACGCCATCATGTTGGAGAAACCGGCCATCGGAACGAAGGCAGGCTTCGGACGTCCGGTGGATCCGGACGTGGTGATGACGTACGCCAGTCGCGCCCCCGCGCCCGGATCGGCCCAGCGGTTGTCCGGTTGTGAATCATCCCGGCCCGCGATTCGATCAGCCGTGTCCGGTTCGTCGACAACGAGAACGTCAGCGCTGATCTCGGCTGCTCCGGTCCAACTGCTCGTGGCCACCACTGCCCGCGCAGCAGAGTCTTCGAGCATGGCCTCGATGCGCTCGACCGGGTACTCAGGATCGATCGGTGCGTATCCGGCCCCGGCCTTCCAGGTCGCCAGCATGCCGACGATCCATGCAACAGACCGCGGAACGACAAGCGCCACCACATCATCGGGACGCACGCCGCGGGCGATCAGTTCGTGGGCCAGCTGATTGGCTCGCCTGTCCAGTTCACCTCGTGACAGACTGATGCCCTCGCCTTCGAGGGCGAGCACGTCAGGTTCACCATCGACGTACTCGGCCCAGCACCCCAGAAGATCGACCCGGAGCGTTCCCGGATCCAGCGAGGTTGAACCGGAGGTGGAGCTTGCGCCCGCGATGACGCCGGACAGCATCTCCGCGAACTGATCCGCGAAGCCATCACCCGTGCCGCCGTCCAGCAGCCCTGGCAGCAGAGTCGACAGCGCGACGGTGATCGCAGCCTCCGGACCGACACCCACACCGGCAAGGGTCTTCGCCAACTCGGTCGACTTCTCATGCAGCTGCAGGTATGTGACGTCGTTGCCGTTGTGCGAAAGCGCAATTCCGTCCGGATTGAGAGAAGCAGCAGTGTCCAGAAGGTCTGGCAACGGCTTGGCCGCCAACTCCTCGGTTCGCGCGTGCGATGTCAGCGATGCCGGTGCCGTCGCCGCATTCCCTTCGAGCTCCATTCGTTCGGTGTCGGAGAGGATGTCGATGTCTCCCACAGGTACCGAAGTGTCGGCCACCACCGCTTCGAGAATGAGCAGGAAGCGGTTGGCGAAGGCACGGACCGTCGTCTCGTCGAAAATGTCCGTCGCGTAGGTGAACACGGCACGAGTGGGCCCCGATTCGGCCGCGCCCTGCTCGTCGATCGCCAGCGTCAGATCGAACTTGGCGAGGGTGAACTCCTCGTCCAGCGCGGTGACCACCAGACCCGGCAGTTCGACGCGCGCTTCCTCGTTGTTCTGGAATGCGAACATCACCTGCACCAGTGGTGCCGCCGTGGTCGAGCGCGAAGGCGCCACAACCTCGACGATGCGCTCGAACGGCACATCGGCATTGCCGAATGCGCCCAGGTCCGTATCGCGTGCGCCGGCCAGTAGGTCGCGGAAGCTCGACGACTGTGGGACGCCGGTTCGCAGCACCAGCGTGTTCACGAACATGCCGACGAGATTGTCGAGAGCCGCATCCCCGCGGCCACCGACCGGTGTCCCCACGGCAATGTCTTCGGTTCCACTGAGCCGCGAGAGAAGTACAGCGAACGCCGCGTGGACAACCATGTACAGGGTCGAGTTGTTCTCCTGTGCGATCGCGTTCAGGGAGTTCTTCAGCTCCGGCGACAACTCGAACTCGACCCGCGCGCCGTCCGGTACACGGCCGGGTGTTCTTTGCCGATCGAGCGGGAGGTCCAAGACATCCGGGAGACCGTCGAGCGTCTCCTTCCAGTAGTCCATCTGACGAGACGCCAGCGACTCGGGATCCTCGTCGGAACCGATCACCTCTCGTTCCCACAGCGCGAAGTCGGCGAACTGGACCGGCAACGGCTCCCAAGCCGGAGCAGCGCCGGCTGTCCTGGCGCTGTACGCCACGATCAGGTCGCGTGCGAGCGGCGCCATCGAGCCGCCGTCGGCGCTGATGTGGTGAATGACGATGACGAGCACGTGGTCGGTGCGGTCCGCACCGAACAGCGCGGCACGCACCGGCACGGTCTTGGTCACGTCGAAACCGGTCGTGGCGAACTCGAAGATTCGACGCTTCAGTTCCTCTTCACCGTCGACCGGTACGACGGCCAAGTCGACGCCGGCCTCTTCGACACCGTGGACGACCTGGAATGCGCCGTCCGGTGAACTCGGGAAGGTGGTGCGCAGCACCTCGTGCCGTTCCAGCACGTCCGCCAACGCGGCCTGCAACGCGGCGACGTCCAACGCACCTTCGAGGCGCAGAGCCAACGGAATGTTGTACGACGCGGATGCCGGGTCGAAACGGTTGGCGAACCACATACGCTGCTGCGCCAGCGAGAGCGGAATCCGGTCCGGGCGCGGACGCGCCACCAACGCCGGGCGGGCCGCCATGCCGGTTCCGAGTTCGTCGACACGGCGCGCAAGACCTGCCACGGTCGGCGCCTCGAACAGTTCTCGGACGCCGATCTCGCTTCCCAGCGCAGCGTTGAGTCGTGAGATCACACGGGTGGCGACGAGCGAGTTGCCACCGAGATCGAAGAACGCATCGTCACGGCCGACGCGCTCGACTCCGAGAACCTCGGCGAACGTCGCCGCGACCACACGCTCGGTGTCGGTCTCCGGCGCCCGGTACTCACGCTCCTGCGAAACGAACTCGGGTTCGGGCAGCCTACGCCGATCCAGCTTGCCTACCGGGGTGAGCGGAATCGAGTCGAGCGCCACGACCGTCGCCGGGACCATGTAATTCGGCACGAACTCGCCGACGTGGTCGAGGAGGGCATTCACCTCGAAAGTGGCGCCCTCGGTGGGAAGAACGTAGGACACCAGCACCGAGTCGCCCGCCGGCCCGTCCACGACCGAAGTCGTGGCGAAGTCGACGTCGGGATGCCGGGCGAGAACGGCGTCGATTTCACCGAGCTCGATACGGAAGCCGCGGACCTTCACCTGCTGATCGGAACGGCCCACGTATTCGACCGTCAACTGGCCGCTCTCGTCCTTACGCCAGCGCACCACGTCGCCGGTGCGGTACATGCGCGAGCCCTCGTCGCCGTGCGGGTTGGCGACGAAACGGTCCGCGGTCAACGCGGTACGGCGATGGTATCCGCGGGACAGACCGAGGCCCGAAAGATACAGCTCACCTGCGATACCGACAGGAACCGGGCGCAGACGGTCGTCGAGAACCAGCGCGCTGGTGCCGCGAATCGGCCCACCGATGGTGACGGGCCCGGCAGCGTCCATCGGATCGCTGATGTTGGTCATGATCGTGGTCTCGGTGGGACCGTAACCGTTGAACAGCTTGCGGTTCGGTGCCCAGCGGGCCGCGAGCTCGCCGGGCACGGCCTCGCCGCCGGCGACGACGTACTGAAAGTCCTCGAGCCCCGTAGGATCCACCGAGGCCAGCGCAGACGGAGTGACGAAGCCGTGGGTGACGCGCTTTTCCCGCAGGAACTGGGCGAACTCCGGTCCGCCGTACACATCGGTCGGTGCGATCACCATGGTGGCGCCTGCGCCGAACGCCAGCAGCAACTCGAGCACCGAAGCATCGAAACTCGGTGATGCGAAGTGCAGGGTGCGGGATGCGGTGCTCACGTCGTAGCGGTCACGCTGCTCGGCCGCGAAGTTCGCGAGACCGCGATGGGTGACCACCACGCCCTTCGGCTTACCCGTGGTGCCGGACGTGTAGATCACGTAGGCACTGTTCGACGGCTGCACTGCTGCTCGGCGCTCGTCGTCCCGAACGGGTGTCACCGGATACTGGGCGCACGACTCCTCGAAGTCGTCGCTGTCGAGAACGAGCCATTCGACCTGCTGGCCGTCGGATGTGCTTCCGGGCAGACGGCCGACCTCTCCACTCACGGAAAGTCCGAGCGCCACACCCGAATCGGTGACCATGTGCTCGATACGGTCGCTCGGGTACTGCGGGTCGATCGGCACGTAGGCGCCGCCACTCTTGGTGACCGCCCAGATGCCGAGGATCGACGAGATCGACCGCGTGATGCCCAGGGCAACGAACGTCTCGGCGCTCACTCCCCTGTCGATGAGGGCGCGTGCAATGCGGTTCGAGCGTTCGTCGAGTTCCCGGTACGTGATCGTCGCGTCGCCGTCGACGACCGCGATGCCATCCGGATTCGCAGCCACGGCGGACGCCAGAATCGTCGGCAGTGTCACCGGGTCGACCCCAGCGATTCCACGAACCGGGCTGAGCGCAGCAGTCTCCTCCGGATCGAGGATCGGGATGTCGCCCACGGCGATACCGGTGGACTCGGCCACGCTCTCGAGGATGCGGACGAACCGGTCGGCGAATCCCTGCACGGTCTTCTCGTCGAAGATGTCGGTGGCGAAACCGAGTACGCCGTCGACGCCGGTCGGCTCGCCCGAGTCGGACCAGGTCTCGCTCAGATCCACGGTGAGATCGAACTTGCTCAGCTCCACGTCCACTGCGCCGGGTGTGGCTTCCAGGCCCGAGAACTCCAGGGTCGGGACAGCGTTCACCTGGTGCGACAGAACAACCTGGAACAGGGGTGAGTGCGAGGTGGAACGCGCAGGGTCGATCTCTTCGACCAGCTGCTCGAACGGGATGTCGAGGTTGCTGAACGCCTGCAGATCGGTTTCGCGAACCTGCTCGAGCAGGTCACCGAACGACGTGGACGACTCGACGATCGTCCGCAATACGAGAGTGTTGACGAACATGCCGACGAGATCCTCGACGGCCTCGTCCCCACGCCCGGCCACCGCAGTACCGATCGCGATGTCGTCTGTGGAACTCACGCGCGCCAAGAGCACTGCGAGGGCGCCGTGCAGGACCATGAACACCGACACACCGCGATCACGTGCCAGTGCACCGAGTTGCCGGTGCAACGACTCGCCGATCGTGAAGGTCACCGATCCACCGGCCATGGACCGCACAGTGGGGCGCGGACGGTCGACGGGAAGCGACAGGACGTCCGGCAGACCCGCCAGCGTCTCCTTCCAGTATCCGACCTGCCGAGCCGCCAGCGAATCCGCATCCTCGGGGCTGCCGAGGACCTCGCGCTGCCAGAGTGCGTAGTCCGCGTACTGGACCGGCAGCTGCGGCCATTGCGGCGTCGTCTTCTCGACCCGAGCCGTGTACGCCATCATCACATCGCGTGCGAGCGGAAGCGTGGAGCCGCCATCGGATGCGATGTGGTGCATGACCATCACGAGGACATGCTCGGTCGGGCTGATCCGGAAGAGCTTCGTCCGCACGGCAATCGTGTCGGTGACGTCGAAACCGTTCGACGCGAACGCGAACAGTTCCTGTCTCAGGGACGCTTCGGATACGTCGGTTGCCTCGACGTCGATCGCGGCTGAGGAGGCGGGCAGGATCAGCTGGTACGCACCATCCTTACCCTCCGGGTACACGGTGCGAAGTGCCTCGTGGCGCTCGATCACGTCCGACAGGGCACCCGCCAGTGCATCGACGTCCAGGTCGCCGGACAACCGCACCGTCAGCGGAATGTTGTACGCCGGCGACGTGGGGTCGAATCTGTTCAGGAACCACATTCGCTGCTGGGCGAGCGACAGCGGGGGTTCGGCCGGCCTGGTGCGCGGGACCAGCGGCGGACGTGGCGTGCCTTCTCCCCCGAGGCGCTCCACGAACGTCACGAGTTCGGCCACCGTCGGCGCCTCGAACAGATCACGCATGCCGACCACCGCACCGGTGGCTGCGGACACCCGTGCTGCCACTCGGGTGGCACTGAGCGAGTTGCCGCCCAGGTCGAAGAACGAGGAGTGGACACTGACCCGTTCGGAGCCGATCACGTCGCCGAAGATTCCGGCAACGATCTCCTCGAGGGGTGTGCGCGGTCCGACGAACTCCACGTTGTCTTCGGGGAACACGGGTGTGGGCAGCGACTTGCGGTCGATCTTTCCGCTGGCGTTCAGCGGCATCTCGTCCAGCACGGTCACCACGTCCGGGACCATGTGCGACGGGAGCGTCGAGCGCAGGTTCGACAGCAGAACATCCGTGTCGAGATCGGCGTCGGATGCGGCCGTCGCGTACGCGGCCAGGCGCGCCTTCTCGTTCTCCCCGTGCACGACGACGATGGACTGCAGAACGCGAGCATCGGCGGTCAGCGCGGACTCGATCTCACCGAGCTCGACCCGCAGACCACGGATCTTCACCTGGAAGTCGCTGCGACCCAGAAAGACCAGTTCGCCATCTGCCCGTTCCCGGACGAGGTCACCGGTCCGGTAGATACGTGCACCTTCTGCGAACGGGCTGGCAACGAAGCGCGAAGCCGTCGTCCCGGTCATACCGCCGTATCCGCGGCCGACGACGATTCCGCCGATGTACAACTCGCCCGTGACGCCCTGCGGCACCCGACGCAAACGAGCGTCCAGTACCTCGTACTCGACGCCACCGAAAGCTGCGCCGATCGGGATCGGGCCCTGCTCGGCGTCGGCGGACGACAGATCGACCTCGTGGAAGGATGTGGTGTCCGACGTCTCGGTCGGGCCGTACGTATTGAGCATGCGGGTCTCGGAACCGATCAGCGGCGCGCACGCTGCCGGGCGGATCTGCTCACCACCGAGGATCACGACATCGAGGTTGGTGAGCACCCCCTTGTCGTCGAGGTCGGCCAAGACCTCGAAGGCGCTCGGAGCCATGTTCGCGACGGCAACGTCACCCGTATCGATCTTCTCGAGAATAGGCATCGGATCGAAACCGGGCGTTGCCAGGTGCAGCACTCCGCCGTACGCGATCGACCCCCAGATGTTCTTCTGAGTCAGGTCGAACAGCGGAGAGCTGGCAACGAGGACACCTGTCCCCTCGGCGAAGTCGAGTTCGCTGCGGTACCACTGGAAGGTGTTGGACACGCCCCGCATCGGCACCATCGTCGGCTTCGGCCGGCCGGTCGATCCCGACGTGGAGATGACGTAGGCCAACCGCTCGCCGGCACCCGGGGCATCCCACGGATCGTCGGCAAAATCGTTCGCATCCAACGACTCCAGGTACTCGATCGTCTTCGGTTCGTCGAGAACGAGGACGTCGAACGGCGCATCGGCGACATCGCCCCATGCACTGGTACTCACCACGGCGCGAGCCCCGCTCGCGTCCACCAGCCCGGTGATTCGGTCCAGCGCCCAGGCCTGATCGAACGGGCTGTACGCCGCGCCGATCTTCCACGTGGCGAGCATGCCCACGACCCACTCGAGGGAACGTGGCACGACGAGCGCCACGACGTCGTCCGGCCCGACTCCTCGAGCCTTGAGCGCTCGGGCCAACTGGTTGGCACGCCGATTCAGCTCGCGGCGAGTGGTCGTCACGCCCTCATTGATCACGACCGCGGCATTCGGATTCTTTTCGACCGTTTCCTGCCACAGGGTGACGGCGCGAGCGAGGGGTCGTGCGGATGCGTCCTGCTCGTTCGCAGATTCGGCAACCGGGGCCTCCGGCTCGAATGCCGCCAGGTCGATGTCGCCCACGAGAGCGTGAGCGTCTTCGATGACCCTGTCGAGAATGACCCCGAATCCGTCCTGACCGTCAGCTGACGGCGGCGCCATCATGATCGTGGGCACCAAGCCGGACAGCACCACGGAAACGATTGCGTCCTGGCTCATTCCGCGTTCGGCCATCGGTGCCGACATCAGACGCAGGCGCTCGTCGAACTCGCGGTAGGTCACCGCCATTCCATCGTGCGACACCGCAACCGCCTCCGGTGCGACCTGGACGGCGGCAGCGAGCAGCGCAGGCAACTCGCGGACGGTCATCGAACGACGGACTTCAGGTGTACGCAACTTCGTTCTTTCGCTATCGGTGAGAATATCGATATCCCCGGCCGCGACCTGCGGGTCGGCGGCGACGGTCTCGAGGACTCGGGTGAAGCGTTCAGCGATCCGGGTAACGGACGAAGAGTCGAACAGATCGGCCGCATAGGTGATTCGGCCCGACACCACGTTCGGGTGGCCGGAGTCGTCGAACTGTTCGGTCAGGGTGAGCGTCAGGTCGTACTTGGCTCCCTCGTCCATGTCCTCGAGAACCTGCACCGTCAACCCCGGAAGCTCGAGTGCACCGATGCGGTTGTTCTGAAACGACAGCATGACCTGGAACAGCGGCGAATACGCAGACGACCTGCGGGTATTACGGGCCTCGACCAGGCGCTCGAACGGTATGTCCGAGTTCTCGAATGCCGAAAGATCGCTCTCGCGGACGCGGCCGAGCAAGTCGGCGAATCTCTCGCCGGGATCCACCTCGGTGCGCAGCACCAGGGTGTTCACGAACATGCCGACCAACTCGTCCAGCGCCTGATCGCCACGCGCGGCGAGCGGCGTTCCGATCGCGATGTCGCCGGAGTTACTCAGGCGCGACAGCAGCACGGCGAGCGCGGCGTGCGCGACCATGAACATCGACGCGCCGTGCTTCTTGGCAACCTCGTCGAGACGGCCGTAGAGAGCCGGGTCGATCGCGAAGTCGACGAAGTCTCCCCGCATCGATCGACGAGCAGGGCGCGGCCGGTCGGTCGGCAACTCCAGCAGCTCGGGAAGGCCGGCAAGCTTGTCCATCCAGTACGAAACCTGCTGAGCAGAAAGCGATTCTGCATCGACGGGATCACCGAGCACCTCCCGCTGCCACAGCGCGAAATCCGGGTACTGCACCGGCAACGGCGACCAAGCCGGCGCCGTACCCGCGCTGCGAGCGCTGTACGCCACCATGACGTCACGCGCCAGCGGCGCCAGGGAGGCGCCGTCGGCGATGATGTGATGGACGACGAGCACGAGCAGGTACTCGGTCTCGCTGGTGGCGAAGAGCCGGATTCGCAGCGGCGGGGCCGCCGTGACATCGAAACCCTCGGTGGCGAACTCGACGAGCCGGGCGCGCAGTTCATCCTCCGACACACGTACCGGACTGAGATCGAACGCCACCAGATCGGCCTCGAGAACGTCCTGATACGGGCCGTCCTCCGAGTCCGGGAAGGCGGTGCGCAACGACTCGTGCCGACGCAGAACGTCCGACACCGCATTCGACATGGCATCGATGTCCAGCTCGCCGGAGAGACGAACTGCCAAGGGAATGTTGTAGGCGGCCGATGCCGTGTCGAATCGGTTCATCAGCCACATGCTCTGCTGCGCCATCGACAACGGCACCCGCGCGGGACGCGGACCCGCCACGAGAGCCGGACGGGTCGAGTCGGTGCCGGTACGTGCTGCGACTTCGAGCGCCAACCCTTGGACGGTGGGCGATTCGAAGAGTTCACGCACCCCCAAACGCATGCCGCCCGCAGCGTTGAGGCGAGCGATCACCTTGGTTGCGAGCAGCGAGTCACCGCCGAGTTCGAAGAACGATTCCGTGACACTGACCGACTCGAGGCCGAGTACTTCCGCGAACACCCCGGCGACGAGTTCTTCGTCGCGAGTGCGCGGTGCCGTGATCGGCCCCTGCATCGCGGTGAAATCGGGTTCCGGCAACGCCGCGCGATCGAGCTTGCCGACACGGGTGAGCGGAATCTCGTCCAGAAGGAGAATCGCACTCGGAATCATGTGCGAGGGCAGCGTCGTCCCCAGGAAATCCGGCAGCTCGGCCACATCCACGTCGGTGTCGGCACTCGGGAGCACATAGGACACCAACGCGGTGGCTCCCGACGGCATCGTGGCACCGACGGTCACCGCGAACTCGAGATTCGGGTGGCGAACCAGTGCCGCGTCGATCTCGCCCAGTTCGATACGGAAACCACGCACCTTCACCTGGAAGTCACTGCGCCCCACATATTCAACACCGAATCCGGCGGTGTGGTGGTGGTCGACCACGAATCGGACGACGTCACCCGTGCGGTACATGCGGCTACCGTCGTCAGCGAAGGGGTTCGCCACGAACCGCTCGGACGTGAGACCCAACCGCTCGTGGTATCCGCGGGCGAGTCCGGGGCCTGCGATGTACAGCTCGCCCGACACGCCTTCCGGGACAGGACGGAGCATGTCGTCGAGCACGTAGACGCTGACACCGCGAACGGGGCCACCAATCTCGATTCGAGCGCCCGCCTGCATCGGGTTGCTCACATTGCTCATGACGGTGGCTTCGGTGGGGCCGTAACCGTTGAACATGCGACGGCCCGGCGCCCAACGTTCCACCAGTTCAGGTGGGCACGCCTCACCGCCGACAACGACGCACTCGAGTTCGTCGAGACCCTCCGGGTCCACCGACGCCAATGCGGCCGGGGTGACGAACGCGTGCGAGACAGACTGCTCCCGCAGGAACGTCCTCAGCTCGTCGCCGCCGTACAGGTCGGCCGGGGCGACCACCATGGTTGCGCCACAACCGAACGCCAGCAGATATTCCAGAATCGACGCGTCGAAACTCGGCGACGCGAAATGCAAGGTTCGCGACGCGGGTTCCACATCGTAATGAGTGCGCTGTTCTTCGGAGAAGTTGGCAAGACCCGTGTGGGTCACCACGACGCCCTTGGGCAGACCGGTGGTGCCGGACGTATAGATGACGTACGCCGTGTTGTCGATGGAAGGCTCCGCGATGCGCTCTCCCGCGGCGATCGGCGCGGTCGACCGAACCTCGATCTGCGCGGCGGTCTCGTCGCCGTCGACGGCGAGCCACTCGATATCGCCGGGAAGCTCGTTCGCCGTGTCGGCGACGGTCAGTCCGAGCACCGCGTGGGAATCGCCGACCATGTGCGCAATGCGGTCCGCGGGGTAGCGCGGATCGACGGGCACGAACGCGCCGCCCGTCTTCGCGATCGCCCACATCGCGACGATCGAATACAGGGAGCGCTTCATACCCAGTGCCACGAACACTTCGGGGCCCACACCACGTTCGATCAGAACGCGTGCGAGCTGGTTCGAACGCTCGTCGAGTTCGCGATACGTCAGTTCCACACCGTTCGTGACGAGCGCCGTGTGCTCGGGATCGACCGCCACGGACTGGGCAAGAATCTCCGGCAACAGTGCGGTGGGCGCATCCTCCACGCCGACGACCGACGTCATCGCGTCCCGCTCCGTCGCTTCGAGAATGTCGATCCCGGCAACCGGGGCCTGCGGGTTCGCGACGAACGCCTCGAGCACACGCACGATGCGGGCCATGATGGCCCCCACCTCGGCGTCCGTGAACAGATCCTTGCGGAACTTCGCCGTGAGATGCAGACGCGGGTCGGTCATCGCGACGATTGCCAGCGGGTAGTGCGTGGCGTCGTTGGAGGTGACGTCGAGCACCCGGAGGCCCTCGATGTCACCGCCCTTCGTCAGGGCTTCACGGTCGAGCGGGTAGGACTCGTACACCATCAGGGTGTCGAACAACGTGCCCTGCCCGATCCCCTGCTGGATATCGGTCAGTCCTACGTAGTGGTGGTCGAGGAGTCCGGTCTGCTCGGTCTGAATGCGTTCGAGCAGAACGGCAATCGTGTCGGTGGTCTCGACACGCACCCTGACAGGAAGTGTGTTGATGAACAGGCCCAGCATCGCCTCGATACCGGATACCTGAGGTGGCCTGCCGGACACCGTGGTGCCGAACACGACGTCGTCACGACCGGTGAGGCGGCCGAGCACGATGCCCCACGCGGCCTGCACGATCGTGTTGACCGTGATGCCGAGCTCGCGGGAGCAGTCGTTCATCGCGTCGAGCAGCTCGTCGGAGAGATCGACGGTGATGTCGCCCGGCTCGTTGTCGTGGGACTCCGGATCACGAGCAGCCTGTGTCTCCACGCTGTCCGCGAGCAGCGTCGGGCCTTCCACACCCTCGAGCGCCTCGGTCCACGCGTCGACCGAGGTCTGCACGTCCAGAGTGGTGAGCCACTCGAGGTAGCTGCGGTACGGACGCGGCTGCGGCAGGGCGCGAGTATCTCCAGCCGTGGCGTACAGCGTCAGCAAGTCCTGGATGAGGATCGGCAGCGACCACCCGTCCAGCAGAATGTGGTGGTTGGTGATCGCCAGCCGATACCGGTCTTCGCCCAACCGCACCAACAGGAATCGCAGCAACGGTGGTGCCGTCATGTCGAAACGATCGGTGCGGTTGTTCACGACGAGGCGATCGACCTCCGCGTCACGCTCGGTCTCCGAAAGGGACCGCAGGTCCACTTCGGACCAAGGCACGGACGCCTCGTCGACGACGATCTGCATCCCCGAACCCGACTCGTCGAGTAGGAACGCGGTGCGCAGGTTCGGGTGCCGGGCAACGAGCCCCTCTGCCGCACGGTGCAACCGGGCAGGGTCGATCGAGCCACCGAGATCCATGACCAGCTGGGTGGTGTAGACGTCGGTGGTGGCGCCGGCCAGTGAAGCGTGGAACAACAGGCCGAACTGGAGTGGTGCCAATGAGTACGCATCGGCCAATCCTGGGTACGCCGACTCGATTTCGTCGATCTGCCGTTGGCTGGGCGAGACGAGATCGAAATCCGAAGGTGTACGGCCACCCGCACCCGGCCGGCTCGCGTGTGCGGCAACAGCCTCGAGCGCTCGCGTCCACAGTGCGACGAACTCGTCGACATCGGACACGGCGAGAGCGCCCGCTGGATAGTCGACGGTGGCCGTCAGGCGCTGCTGTCCGTCGACTTCGCCGACCATCGCGTTGATGTCGAGCGCGAACCGCATAGGCATCGAATCGTTGCGCGTGCCGGAGAGTTCCATCGTGTCCATGTCTGGCAACCAGGCGACGCCACGCAACTCCTCCGGAATGTCGCCGGTGGACACACGCCCGAGGTAGTTGAAACTGACCTGGGGAGTGGGCAGAGCGGCAAGGATGTCCTCCGTCTCCGAATTCAGGTATCGAAGCGAACCGAATCCGATGCCGCGGTTCGGTATCGCCGCGATCTGTTCCTTGACGGACTTGACCAGGGTTCCTGCGGCGGCGCCTCCCGCCAACGCATCCGTGAGATCGACACCGTCGGTGTGGATACGGACCGGGTACATGCTGGTGAACCAGCCGACCGTTCGAGACAGGTCGGCACCGGGCAGCACGGATTCCTCACGTCCGTGACCCTCGAGGTGCACGAGCGTGCAGTCGTGCGGTGTGCCGGCGGCCGACCGCCACTCGGCAAGTGCGAGAGCCAACGCGGCGAGAAGACCGTCGTTCACGCCACCGTGAAATGCGCCCGGCACGGCAGTGAGAAGCGCCTCCGTAACGTCTGCGGACAGCTCCACCCGCGCTTGCGCGTTGGCACCGACCACGTCGCGTTCGTCGAGGCGGCGACGACCGATCACCGGATCGGAGCCGGCCGAGGTGTCGCGCCAGAAGTCGAGTTCGCTGCGGCGCGCATTCTGCTTTGCTGCGTCGAGGAGCCCGTGCGACCAGCGCCGCAACGACGTGCCGGTCTGCTCGAGAGCGGGGTTGCGCCCGGCAGCAACCTGCATCCACGCGGCACTGAAGTCGGGAACGAGAATGCGCCACGACACGCCGTCCACGGCGAGGTGGTGGACGACGACCAGAAGCCGCGCCGGGGTGTCGGCGGCGGCATCGGTGTTGGTGAACCAGACGAACCGGACGACTGTTCCCGCGGCCGGGTCCAGACTGTCCACCGCACGCTCGTGCGCGGCATTCAGTTCGGCGTCGAAAGAGGTGGGCTCGAATTCGACGTGCTCGACGAGCCCCGCAATGTCCACGGTGCCGACCGCACCGGCCTCGAGAGTCCACTCCCCCGCATCGTCACGGCGGAGCGACAGCCGCAGCGCGTCGTGGCGATCGACCACGGCGGTCAGAGTGCGCAGAAGACCGTCGTGATCGACTCCCTCGGGCAGAGACAGCAGCATCGACTGCGAGAATCTGTGGAAGTCGTCACCCTGCTGCGTCATCCAGTGCACAACGGGAGTGAGCGGCATGGTGCCGATTCCGGCACCGGGCAGCTCTTCGAGGACGTGCACCGGGTCGGCGTCGACGCTGAACACGGCGATCTCCGCGAGCGATGCCACGGTCTTACGTTCGAAGACCTCACGGGCGGTCAGCAGCACACCCGCTTCCTTCGCGCGCGACACCAGCTGGATCGACACGATGCTGTCGCCGCCCATCGCGAAGAACGACGCCCCCACGCTGATCTTTTCGAGGCCGAGTACCTCGCAGAACAGGCCGGCGAGGGTTTCCTCCATCGGCGTTCGGGGCGCGATGAACTCCTCGTCGCTCTCCCCGAACACCGGTGCGGGCAATGACTTTCGGTCCAGTTTGCCGCTCGCGCCGACCGGCATCTCGGCGATGACCATGATGACGTCGGGGATCATGTACTCGGGAACCGATCGGCCCACGGCGGCCGAGAGTTCCGAGACGCCTACGTCCTGCCCGTGCTCGGGCACCACATAGGCGACGAGACGCTGCCCCAGAGCGCTGTCGTGCACCACGGCAACAGCCTGGTGAACAGCAGGGTCGGCCACCAGGGCTGCCTCGATCTCCCCGAGTTCGATACGCAGACCCCGCACCTTCACCTGGAAGTCGGTGCGGCCGATGTACTCGATACTGCCGTCGGATCGCCATTTGACGAGGTCGCCGGTGCGGTACATCCGCGCACCCGTCGCGGAGAACGGATTCGCGACGAATCGATCGGCGGTGAGGTCGGTGCGCCCCTCGTAACCACGTGCGGTCTGGGTTCCCGCGAGATAGAGCTCACCTGCGGCACCGATCGGAGACGGCTGCAGGTGACCGTCCAGGACGTAGGCTTGCGCATTCCACACCGGCGAGCCGATGGAAGGAACACCTTCGTCCGTACGATCCACCTCGCCGGCTGTGGCGTGGACGGTGAACTCGGTGGGCCCGTACAGGTTGTGCAGTGCGGCATCGCTCACCTCACGGAACGACGACGCCAACGCAGCGGGGAACGCCTCTCCCGCCACAAGCACAAGACGCAGGCTTGCGAGCTGCTGCCGCGTAGCGCTGGCGACGAACACGCTGAGCATCGACGGTACGAACGACGTAGCCGTGACCTGCTCTTGTTCTATGATGTTTGCGAGGTACTCGGGATCGCGGTGCCCGTCCGGAGCGGCGATCACCAGGGTCGATCCGGACGCCAGGGCGGAGAACAGTTCCCACACCGACACGTCGAACGTCACCGGTGTCTTCTGCAGCACGACGTCGTCGCTGTCCAAGCGGTACTCGCTCGCGACCCAGGCAACCTGGTTCAGTACCGATTCATGGCTGACTGCAACACCCTTCGGGCGCCCGGTCGAACCCGAGGTGTAGATGACGTAGGCGGGGTTCTCCGGACGCAGCGGCGCCACACGTTCGGAGTCGTGGATCGGGCCGGACTCCACCCCGGTGAGGTCCAGTGAATCCAACTCGACCACACGCGCCCCGGCGGGGAAGGTCGAACCGTCACGGGCAACGGTGAGCACGCACAGCGGGTTCGCGCTCTCGAGTACGTACTCGGTACGTGAGGCGGGATGATCCGGATCGAGGGGCACGTACGCGCCACCGGCCTTGAGCGTGGCGTACATGGCTACCATCAGGTCGACGGACCGCCGGATCGAGAGTGCAACCTTGGTCTCGGGGCCGACTCCCATGCCGATGAGCGTGCGGGCAAGCGCATTCACCCGTGAGTCGAACGTGGTGTAGTCGATTCGTTCGTCTCCACACACCAGCGCGGTGGCGTCCGGAGTCCGCGCGACCTGAGCTTCGAACGCGTCCACGACAGTTGCCTCGGACCGCGCGACATTCTCCACCGTAACGTCGACGGCGGCGCCGTTCCACCCCTGAACGACCTGCTCACGCTCCTGCTCACCCATACCGGGCAGCGCCGCCACCGGGGTGTCGTCGCCCGCCGAGAGGAAACGGGAGAAGAACTCGAAGAAGCGAGTGTGGTGACGATCCAACTCGTCCCCGGAATAGAGGTTCGGGTTGGCCTCGAAGTCGATGTGAATCTTGCTGCCGGCGACACCCTGGTAGATGTTGAGCGAGAGATCTTCGACCGGACCTGTGGTGAGAACGTTCTGGTGTCCGACGACAGAGCCCAGTTTGATCTCGTTGTGGAACATCATGATGTTCACCGACGGCCCGAACAGTCCGCGCTGCCCCTGGGCCGCGCCGGCGTCGCGCCGGATGTCCTCGTGCCGGTACCGCTGGCGGCGCAACGCGCCTGTCAGTTCCATCTGAGCACTGGTGACCAGGTCGGACACCGTCATCTCGGGGGTGATGTGCAGGCGCAACGGCACGATGTTGGAGACCATGCCGCCGGAGCGCCGAAGCGACGCCGTGGTGCGGGCGGACACGGGAAGACTCAAGACCACGTCCGTGGTGTCCGTCATTCGGGACAGGTATGCCGCGAAAGCGGCGACGGTGACCGGAGCCGAACTCGAGTTGCGGGCCGCGACCGCTGCGTCGAGCAGATCCGCAGTCTGCTCGGGCAAGGCCTGCGACGACACCCGGGCGTACGAACCGACTCGGGCCGCCCTACCCGCGAGGCTGGGAGCATCCGGCAAGTGCGCCGTACGTTCCGCCCAATACTCACGATCTTTGGCGAACCGCTCGGACGACCGGTAACGCTGCTCGTCCTCGACGATCTTGACGAGGTCTTCGGCACGCCCCGCAGGAGGCTCACTGCCCTCCACGAGGGCGGAATAGATCTCGGCGACCCTTGCCACAAGCGCCATCGACCCGAACCCGTCGAGCGCGATGTGGTGGATACGGCAGAACCAGTAGTAGTGGTCTTCGCCGAGGTGGAGTAGGTATACGACAACCAGACGATCGTCGACCAGGTCGATGGGCGCGCTGTAGGTCTTGCGCATCCACCCCTGTGCGGTGGCGACAGGATCGGATTCGTGGCGCAGGTCGACGTAGGTGATGGCGTCGTCGAGAGCCTTGTCCACGTACTGGTGGGGCACTCCGTCGACCTCGACCAGACGGAGGTAGCCGGAGCCGAATTCGCGGCCGGTGCGCTTGCTCGCCTCGGTGAGGAGGTCGAGGTCCACGTCGCCACGAAGTTCGATGTATTGAGCGATCGTCAGCGGAACATCACCCATGGCGTGCTGCGCAAACCAGATACCGCGCTGTGCAGCCGACAAGGGGAAGGTTCCATTCGGAACCCCCGCGTCATCTGCTACAAGTCCCGACCCCAAGGGTTACTCCATTCTCGAACGTGCGGCCGACCGCGTCACCGTCTGCTGGCCTGTGTACATGGTCTGTGTTCGACGGGAAGCGTCATACGCTCGAGTGCTTCGTGGGCTCGACATGTCCGACATCGGTCGTTTCGATACCAGGTGCGTCATCTTCTCGCGCTGGTCGACGAGTCCCACCACACCCGAAACTGTGTCGTTCACAAGGTTCATATGTGGCTCCGTTCTCTCATCGATGCAACAAACGCCCATCCGTTCGGACTCTTTCATCACCGGCCGACTCGCCCGTTGATCCCATCCGTACAGGATCACTGGCCGATTCTATGGCCCACGACGGGGTCCGGAGCGCATTGGTAGCCATCTGTCGCGGACCTCCTGTTCGTTGCGGACGTGTACACGCACTCGACCAGCGCAAACGCGAACTTTCACCGAAACGGTGCCACGAAACGTCGAATACGAGCACTTTCTCCTTATCGAAGGCGCACCCAGTGGCGTTACGCGACCCGTGGACCCCCACACTCGATTCTGATGCTGGTGAACCACCCCGATCGAAGCCGGTCACGGAATCGCCGATCTCCAGCAGAACAGCCACTTCCCACCCCCTTGTTTCCGCATACGCACCGAGCGTACCGATGCGCGTGCACCTATTGTTTACCAAACTGCGGGGTGGGCCTCAAACGAGAACTGCGGGCTCCGTGGCGCGAGGCTCCGCAACAGGGCAAACACCTGAGCAATCGAACGTTTGTCCAGCTAGGGGCTGTGTGGCGAATCACATGGCGGGGCCAGTTACCCGCCAGCCGATCACCTCTGACGATCGGGAAGCTGAGCCACGTACCAGTCGATCAGCTCCGGCGAATCGACGGCGCTCCGATCCACGGCTCGCGACGGATCGGCCCCCTGGAGTATGCGCTTGAGCGGCACCTCCAACTTCTTCCCGGTTCGCGTGTGTGGGATTCCCGGCGCAACTACGACGTCGTCGGGCACGTGCCGCGGCGACGCCTGCTCACGAATGATGTCGCGAATGCGCGCACGCAGGGCGTCGTCCAGCTCGTTGCCCGCGGTGAGGACGACGTACAACGGCATCCAGTAGCCGCCGTCACGGCGCTCGACACCGAGCACGAGGGATTCGGCGATCTCGGGCAGCTTCTCGACCGCCTGATAGATGTCTGCGCTCCCCATCCTGATCCCGTTCCGGTTGAGCGTGGAATCGGACCTGCCGTGCATCAGCACCGAACCGCGGTCGGTGATCGTGATCCAGTCGCCGTGCCGCCACACTCCTGGATACGTGTCGAAGTACGCCGATTCGTACCGCGAGCCGTCCGCGTCGTTCCAGAACCGCACGGGCATCGACGGCATCGGAGCCGTGATCACGAGTTCCCCTACCTCACCACGAACGGGCCGTCCGCTCTCGTCGAAGGCATCGAGAGCCACCCCGAGATACGGTGCGGACAGCTCGCCGGGCCACACCGGAACCGTGCGAACGCCACCGACGAAGGCCGAGACCACATCGGTGCCGCCACTGATCGACGTGACGGGCACGTCCTGGCCCACGTTGTCGCGCAGCCACAGCGAAGAGGCTGCCGGCAGCGTCGCCCCGGTCACGCCGACTGCACGCAACGCGTCCAGATCGTGATCACGGGCGGGAACTGCGCCGGCCTTGTCGCACGCGAGCACATACCCCGGGCTCGTTCCGAGTACTGTCGCCCCGGACCTGGCCGCCATTTCCCACAACGAGTCCCTGTCCGGATACGACGGGCTGCCGTCGTAACAGACGATCGTCGCTCCGACCAGCAGACCGGAAGTCTGGAAGTTCCACATCATCCAACTGGGGCTGGTGTACCAGAAAAGGGTGTCGTCACGTCCGACGTCGGTCTGCAACGACAGCGCCTTCAGATGCTCGAGCAGCACGCCGCCGTGGCCGTGCACGATGCCTTTGGGCAGGCCGGTGGTTCCCGACGAGAACACCACCCATAGGGGGTGATCGAACGGAACCGCGATGGTCGTCAGTTCGGCACTGCGGGAGGTCGCCTCCTCCCACGAGAGCACACCCGTGTCCCCTTCGTTCGTGGAGCCGTCGCCCGAAACCAGAACCGTGAACACGAGCGACGGCAAGCCCGCACGGATCGCGGCGATCTCCTCCGACCGGTCGTGGTACTTGCCACCGAACCGGTACCCGTCCGAAGTGATCAGCGCCTTGGGTTCGAGCTGCCCGAGCCGGTCGAGTGCGGCCGGCGCCGAATAGTCCTGACCGCAGGCCGCCCACACAGCACCGAGGCTGACGGTTGCCAGAAACCCCACCACGGCCTCGGGGGTGTTCGGCACGTACCCGACGACTCGGTCGCCGACACCGACACCCTTCTCGCCGAGCGTCTTCGCCAAACCTGCGACGCGTTCACGCAGTTCCTGCCAGCTCATCGTCTGGTCGGCACGGTCCTCTCCGATGGAGACGATCGCCGCAGCGTCGCCACGCACATGACGAAACACGTAGTCCACGTAGTTGATCCGAGCCTCGGGGAACCATCGCGCTCCCGGCATCGTCGCGTCGGCCAGCGCCGGGCCGGTATCGGTGCTCGACCGCACATCGAAGTAATCCCACACGCACTGCCAGAAATCGCCGACATCGGTGACGGACCATTCCCACAGCGACCGATAGCCGTCGAACGTGACGCCGTGGCGCTGCGATACGAACCGCGCGAAATCGGTGATCGCGGCATCATTCACCTCGGCTTCACCGGGCACCCACTGCGGTTCGAGGTGGTGGGATGCGGAGTGGTGAGATGCGGTCTCGGAGCTCATTCTGACGCTTCTTCCTTCTTGTCCGCGCTGTTCGGACAGCGCTCCGCCTTCGCTGCGCGGTACAACAGCCTCTCTGCGTGACGCAGAACCGGTGCGTCCACCATCTTCCCTTCGAACGCGAACACCCCACGCTCGGCCTCGACCGCGGCGAGTACGCGCTTCGCCCAGTCGACCTCGTCCTCGGTGGGTGCGAAGGCTTCGCGGATCACGGCGATCTGACTAGGATGAATTGCCACCTTCACATCGAAGCCGACGGCAACGCTGTCCAGCGCTTCATGTTTCAGTCCATCCAAATCCTTGATGTCGAGATACACGGAGTCGAGGGCCAGCCGGTGGTACCCCTTCGATGCCAGCAACGACCGGGACCGAACGTCGCGTGCCACGTCTCGATAGGTTCCGTCCGGGTGACGGCTGGCGTTGCCACCCAGAGAGGCCACCAGGTCCTCAGCACCCCACATGACCCCGATGGTGCTGGCTGCCAGCGCAATGTCCTCCACCGCCAACGCTCCCGACGGCGACTCCACGAGTGCGATCACCTCGTGTGGCGCCAACGACAACACCTGCTCCGCAGACTCGCATTTGGGCAACATGAGACGGGTGTACCGGGTTCCGTCGAGCGCGAGCAGGTCCTTCTCGTAGTCGTCCGTCCCCACCGGGTTGATGCGCACCACCGTGTGTTCCGGGTCCAACGGTGTGTCGATCACGGCGTTTCTCGCGGCTTCTTTGTCGGCCGGCGCAACGCCGTCCTCGAGGTCGAGGATCACGACGTCGGCGACGGCGGCGGCCTTCTCGAATCGCTCCGGCCGGTCGGCCGGGCAGAACAGCCAGGCCGGCCCAGGATTGATCCAACTCACTGCGCCCCCTTCGGTGCTGGATTCTTCGGTACTGGATTCTTCATAACGAGTGTCTTGCGTACAGCCACCGCGACGACGTCGCCGTGCTGATTCCGGCCGGTGTGTTCGAGGGTGACGATCCCCTGGCCCGGACGCGATTTCGACTCACGCTTGCCCGTGATCGCGGTTTCCGCGTACAGGGTGTCACCATGACGCATCGGCTTCGGAAACGAAATCTCCGAGAATCCGAGATTCGCCACGATCGTTCCCTGCGTCAGCTGCGCGACGGACAGCCCGACGAGTGTGGACAGCGTCAGCATCGAGTTGATCAGACGTTCGCCGAATTCGGTCGTGGCCCCGTACGCCGCATCGAGGTGGAGCGCTTGCGTGTTCATCGTTTGGGTGGTGAACAGAACGTTGTCGGCCTCCGTCAGGGTCCGGCCAGGCCGATGCTCGTACACCGCGCCGAGTTCGTACTCCTCGAACCACAGACCGCGCTGTGTGATGCGCTTGGTGCCGCTCACTCGATAGGTGTCACTCACAGCCCCAACTCCCGTGCGACCAACATCAACTGCACCTCTGTGGTGCCCTCCCCGATCTCGAGGATCTTGCTGTCGCGGTAGTGCCGCGCCACTGCGTACTCGTTCATGAAGCCGTAGCCACCGTGAATCTGTGTCGCATCGCGTGCGTTGTCCATCGCAGCCTCGGAAGCGATCAGCTTGGCGATCGCTGCCTGCTTTTTGAACGGCTTGTCGGCAAGCATGGCGGCTGCGGCGTCGTAGTAGGCGGCGCGGGCGCCGTGAGCCCTCGCCTCCATACGTGCGATCTTGAACGCCACAGCCTGATTCTGTCCGATCGGATGCCCGAATGCCTCGCGTTCCTTCGCATATTTGACCGATTCGTCCACACATCCTTGTGCCGCGCCGACGCTCAACGCCGCGATGGCGATGCGACCCTCATCCAGGATGCGCAAGAAGTTCGCGTAGCCACGACCCCGCTGCCCGAGCAGATTCTCTTCCGGCACACGAACGTCGACGAAGCTCAACGGATGCGTGTCGGACGCATTCCAGCCGACCTTGTTGTACGCCGGCTCGGCAGTGAACCCGGCGGTGTCTGCGGGAACGATGATCGTGGAGATCTCCTTCTTGCCATTCTCCGACACTGCGGTGACCGCAGTTGCGGTGACAAGAGCTGTGATGTCGGTTCCCGAGTTGGTGATGAACTGTTTGTTGCCGTTGATCACCCACTCCCCGCCGTCGAGCTTCGCAGTGGTCTTGGTGCCGCCCGCATCGCTCCCCGCTCCGGGCTCGGTGAGGCCGAACGCACCGAGCGCCTTACCGGAGGTCAACCTGGGCAGCCATTCCTGCTTCTGCGCCGCGGTACCGAAGCGGTAGATCGGCATCGCTCCGAGCGACACACCCGCCTCCAAGGTGATGGCCACCGACTGGTCGACCTTACCGAGTTCCTCGAGCGCAAGGCACAGGGCGAAATAGTCGCCACCCATGCCGCCGTACTCCTCCGGAAACGGGAGACCGAACAGGCCCATCTCGGCCATCCCGGCCACAACCTCGTACGGGAAAGTGTGGTCGGCATCGTGTTTCGCCGAAACAGGGGCGACGACGTTGGTCGCGAAGTCTGCGACGGACTTCGCCAGTTGCTGATACTCGTCGGGAAGTTGGCCGGTGGCGAGGTAGTCGGTCATGAAGCGTCCTCTTTCGTATCAGGGGGTGTGATTCGGGCAAGCAATTGGTCGACGCTCACCTGTTCGCCGGCGGCGACAAGGAGGTCGACGGTGCCGTCGACGGGTGAAGTCAGCGAATGTTCCATCTTCATCGCCTCGACGACGGCAATGACCTGACCGACCGTGACCTCTTCACCGGACTCGGCACCCACGGCAATGACGGAACCGGGCATGGGACTGGTGATCTCGGCCTCGCCTGCGTGAGTGTCACCGGCACGAACGCTGACCTCCTCGAGCTCACGGAGCATCCAGGTGCCGTCGGCTCCCGACAGCCACAGGTGCCCGTCCGACACCGCGACCCGATACGTTGCACGACGACCGTCGATCTCGACGGTCAGTTCGTTGCCTTCGAGCACGGTTCCGAGTCGTCGCGGCTCGCCGTCTTCGATCCACGCCTTCGCACTGGTGGGATTGCCGGTGATGCGAACGTGCTCCGTGGTCGATGAGGACAACCGAATACTGGTCGGTGCGGGATCGCCGGTACGCCAGCCGCTCGGGACATCCCAGGGGTCCGCGACACTCGCGTCGGTCGGCCACCGGCCGATCCAGCGGTAGGCGGCTGCCGCGATCACCACATCGTCCGGCGCATCCGCTGCGGCGAAGTCGTCGAGGCGCCGATCGAGCAGCCCGGTGTCGAGTCGCCCTGCGGCAACGTCGGGATCAGACAGGAGGAATCGGGCGAATTCGATGTTGGTGACGACGCCGAGTACTCCGGTCCCGGCCAGAGCACGATCGAGTTTGCGCAGTGCCCTCGCGCGATCCGAGTCGTGCGCAATCACCTTGGCCAGCATGGGGTCGTAGTCGCTGCCCACGGTCGTACCGGCGCGCAGACCCGAATCGACACGCACTCCGGGTCCGGTCGGTTCCACGACGTCTACGACGGTGCCACCGGTGGGCAGGAATCCACGGCTCGGGTCCTCGGCGTACACACGAGCCTCGATGGCGTGACCGGTGAGGGTGATGTCGTCCTGGACGAATCCGAGCGGTTCACCGGCCGCGACCCGAACCTGCCACTCGACGAGGTCCAGCCCGGTGACGAGTTCGGTGACGGGATGTTCCACCTGCAGGCGCGTGTTCATTTCCATGAAGAAGAACTCGTCGGGCTTGTCCGCGGAGACGATGAACTCCACCGTGCCGGCACCCGAATAGTCGACGCTGTGTGCGGTGTTGCAGGCGGCCTCACCGATTCTGGTGCGTGTTGCCTCGTCCAACAGCGGTGACGGGGCCTCCTCGATCACCTTCTGATGACGCCGCTGCAGACTGCACTCGCGCTCACCGAGGTGCACCACATTGCCGTGGTTGTCGGCGAGGATCTGAACCTCGATGTGCCGCGGTCGGAGCACGAACCGCTCGAGGAAGAGGGTGTCGTCGCCGAACGAGGAGGCGGCCTCGCGACGCGCACTCTTCAGTGCGCCGGCCAGTTCGGACGGCTCTTCCACGAGACGCATCCCCTTGCCGCCACCGCCCGCCGAAGGCTTAACCAGAACGGGGTAGCCGATGTCGTCGGCGGCCCCGATCAATTCGTCATCCGACAATCCGGGCCGCGCGATCCCAGGCACCACCGGCACGTCGAATTTCGCGACCGCGTTCTTCGCGGTGATCTTGTCGCCCATCACCTCGATCGCCCGTGCCGAAGGCCCCAGGAACGCAAGGCCCGCATCCGCACAGGCGGCCGCGAACTTCGCGTTTTCCGAAAGGAAGCCGTATCCGGGGTGGATGGCCTGGGCGCCCGTTGCCTGCGCTGCGGCGATCACCTTGTCGATCACCAGGTAGCTTTCCCGGGCTGCGGCCGGACCGAGCAGCACAGCAGTGTCGGCCTCGAGTACGTGCCGCGCGCCGCGGTCGGCCTCACTGAACACCGCAACGGAGCGGATCCCCATCTCACGCAGTGTGCGGATCACGCGCACGGCAATCTCGCCACGATTGGCGACGAGGACGGTATCGATGTCGGTCATGTCCCTCACATCCGAAAAACGCCGTAGGAGACCGGCTCGATCGGCGCGTTCGCGCACGCCGAGAGCGCCAGTCCGAGAACTGTTCTGGTGTCTGCGGGGTCGATGATTCCGTCGTCCCACAGCCTGGCAGTCGAGTAGTAGGGATTGCCCTGGTCCTCGTATTGCTGCCGGATCGGAGCCTTGAACCTCTCCTCGTCCTCGGCCGACCATTCGCCGTCAGCGGCCTGATCGCCGCGCACGGTCGCCAGCACCGAAGCGGCCTGTTCCCCACCCATCACCGAGATGCGGGCGTTGGGCCACATCCACAGGAACCGGGGCGAATACGCGCGCCCGCACATCGAATAATTGCCCGCTCCGTAGGAGCCGCCGATCACGACGGTGAGTTTCGGTACCCGCGCACAGGCCACGGCCGTGACCATTTTCGCGCCGTGCTTGGCGATGCCACCTGCCTCATAGTCACGGCCGACCATGAAGCCGGCGATGTTCTGCAAGAACACCAACGGGATGCTGCGCTTGTCGCACAGTTCGATGAAATGCGCGCCCTTCATGGCAGATTCCGCGAAGAGCACGCCGTTGTTGGCGACGATTCCGACCGGATGACCGTGAACGTGCGCGAACCCGGTGACGAGGGTCTTGCCGTACTCCGCCTTGAACTCCTGGAACCGACTGGATCCATGGTCGGCACCGCCGACGTCGTCGACCACCCTCGCGATCACCTCGTGCACGTCGTACGGGGTGCGTGGGTCCGTGGGCACCACGTCGTACAGTTCGTCCTGCACAGCTGCAGGCTCCTCGACCGGCTTCACCTCCCACGGCCTCGGCATGCGGGGGCCGAAGGTGGCGACGATGTTCCGGACGATTCGCAACGCGTCCTGGTCGTCCTCCGCAAGGTGGTCGGTGACGCCCGAAACCTTGGAGTGCAGATCTCCACCACCGAGATCCTCTGCAGTGACGACCTCTCCCGTCGCAGCCTTCACCAGAGGCGGACCACCGAGAAAGATGGTGCCCTGGTTGCGGACGATGACGGCTTCGTCGCTCATGGCCGGCACGTAGGCACCCCCGGCAGTGCACGAACCCAGGACCGCGGCGATCTGCGGGATCGCCTTGGCACTCATGGTTGCCTGGTTGTAGAAGATGCGTCCGAAGTGCTCGCGGTCGGGGAACACCTCGTCCTGCCGCGGGAGAAATGCGCCGCCCGAGTCCACCAGATACAGACACGGCAGGTGATTCTGCAGTGCAATCTCCTGGGCGCGCAGGTGCTTCTTGACCGTCATCGGGTAGTAGGTGCCGCCCTTGACGGTGGCGTCGTTGGCGACGATGACGCATTCGCGCCCCGATACCCGGCCGATTCCCGCAATGACACCGGCGCCGGGGCATTCGTCGTCGTACATGCCGTTGGCTGCCAGGGGCGCGATTTCCAGGAACGGACTGCCCTGGTCCAGGAGAGCATCGACGCGCTCACGCGGAAGCAGTTTCCCCCGGCTCACGTGACGCTCCCGAGATTTCTCGCTGCCGCCGAGCGCCGCAACCCTCAACTTGGCGCGCAGTTGTGTCGCCAGCCGCGTGTGTTCGGCCCGGTTCGTCTCTCGGACTGTCATACCGCCACCCTTGCCACTTGGTTAATATGAACTAACTGAAATCAAGATAACCGTGATTAACTGAGTTGTCCAGATCACATGACTCATGAAAGGTGTTCGCCGTGACAGACGAGCTGACGGACGCTGCCGAGGCGCCCACCCGGCGCGACCGGATGAAGGCCGATCGGCGCAAGCAACTGCTGCGCGCTGCTGCAGAGTTGATCGCCGAGCGCGGTTTCGCCGGCGTGCGCCTCGAAGACCTCGGCTCCGCCGTCGGAATCAGCGGACCGGCCGTCTACCGCCACTTCCCCAACAAGGATGCGGTGCTCGTCGAACTCCTGGTGGGTATCAGCCGACGACTCCTCGCCGGCGGCGGTGCCGTGGTGTCGGAAGCGGCCGATGCCGAGCACGCCCTCGAGGGTCTGATCGAGTTCCATCTCGACTTCGCACTCGGAGAGCCCGACCTGATTCGCATCCAGGACCGCGATCTGCAGTCGCTTCCCGACGACGCAAGACGGCAGGTGCGCCACATGCAGCGCCGCTACGTCGAGATCTGGGTACGCATCCTGATGGAAGTGAACCCGGACCTGAACGAAACCGACGCGCGCACCAAGGCGCATGCGACATTCGGCCTCATCAACTCGACTCCGCACAGTGCACCGCCGTCCACCCAAACTCGAACGCGGCGAATTCTTCGCGAAATGAGCCGTGCCGCACTGATGCCCGGGTAGACGAAAAGAACCCCGCCACTCGGACGGGGTTCTTCTCGACTTCCAAAGCCTCGTAGAGTGACGAAAGTCAGGCCTTCTTCTTGCCGGTGATCGCCACGTAACCCAGGGTCAGAACGACTGCCGCCGCAATACTGATGATCCAGCGCCACCAGTCGATGCCGCCGGTGTCGGTACCACCGAGCAGGTCCCACAACCAGTAACCGATCAGAGCACCCGCGATACCCAGCACGATGGTGATGATCCATCCCATCGCCTGCTTACCGGGAATTACGAGCCGCGCCAGAACACCGATGACCGCACCGAAAATGATGAGTCCGATGATTTCGCCGATCATGGCCACTCCTCTCCACGCTATTCCTTCGGCCCTACGAACGGAGCGCCCGCTCTCGGTTCGAAGATAGCCCCACCGGACCCAATTCGGTGGACGGTTGTACGAATCGTTGCCGAACGTTTCACCGCGAACACACCGGTCGCTTACATCACGAGCCGGTTTCGGTCGCACTGCCGATCAAATTCAGCGACTTCTCCCGCATCTCCACTTTGCGTACTTTTCCGGTCACCGTCATCGGGAATTCGTCGACGACATGTACGTACCGAGGAATCTTGTAGTGCGCGAGTTGTCCCGTGCAGAAGTCACGAACCGCATCGGAATTCAGCGGCGTGGCGCCTTCCTTCATCTGTATCCATGCCATCAATTCTTCACCGTATTTGGTGTCGGGAACACCGATCACTTGGGCGTCGAGTACGTCCGGGTGGGTGTAGAGGAATTCTTCGATCTCCCGGGGATATACGTTCTCGCCACCGCGGATGATCATGTCCTTGATCCGTCCGGTGATCGCGACGTAGCCCTCGTCGTCCATCACCCCGATGTCCCCGGTGTGCATCCACCGGGCCCCATCGATCGCCTCGGCCGTCTTGTCCCGGTTTTCCCAGTACCCCAACATGACCGAGTACCCGCGAGTACACAACTCGCCTGGTGCCCCGCGCGGCACCGTCAAGCCCGTGACCGGATCGACGACCTTGACCTCGAGGTGAGGTCCGGCCCGCCCGACCGTTGAGACGCGCTGCTCGATGGTGTCGTCGGACCGGGTCTGCAGCGAGACCGGCGACGTTTCGGTCATGCCGTAACAAATCGACACCTCGGACATACCCATCCGGTCGATCACCTGCCTCATCACCCCGACCGGACACGGCGAACCGGCCATGATTCCGGTCCGCAGGCTGGACAGGTCGAAACTGCCGAAATCAGGGTGCGCAAGTTCGGCGATGAACATCGTCGGCACTCCGTACAGCGAGGTACAACTCTCGACTTGTACCGCTTCGAGTGTGGCACGTGGGTCGAATGACGCGCCCGGAATCACCATGGCTGCACCATGACTGGTGGCCGCGAGATTACCCATCACCATTCCGAAGCAGTGATAGAAAGGCACCGGGATACAGATGCGATCGCGCTCGGTGTAGTGGCACAGTTCCCCGACGAAATAGCCGTTGTTGAGGATGTTGTGGTGACTCAACGTGGCACCCTTGGGGAAACCCGTGGTGCCAGACGTGTACTGAATGTTGATCGGATCGTCCATCGACAACGCCTGCTGGGCACGTCGTACCAGGTTCGGATCGGTCGACAACATCGCCGACCCGTTCGCGAACAACGCCTCCCATTCATCGGATTCGAGGAGGACGACCGAACGGAGTTCAGGACAATCCGGCTTCACCGATCGGATCATCTGCGTGTAATCGGAGGTCTTGAACTTCGGCGCCGAAACCAGATACCCGATACCGGCCTGTCCGAGAACATACTTCAATTCGTGTTCGCGATACGCGGGGTTGATGTTGACGAGAATCGCACCAAGCTTCGCGGTTGCGTATTGAACAAAGGTCCACTCCGGGCAGTTGGGTGCCCAGATGCCGACTCGATCACCCTTCGCGACACCCATTCCGATCAGACCGGCCGCCAACGCATCCACTTGCTGCGCGAATTCATCGTACGTCCAGCGGCGTCCACTCGGTTGGTCGACGAGGGCGTCACGACTGCCGTGCGCGGCCACCGTGCGGTCGAGATTTTCCCCGATGGTGTCGCCCAGCATCGCGGTATCCCAGACGCCGAATGCGTAGCTGGGTGGGGGTGCGCTCATGATGGAAGTCCTCTCCTCGCTGGGTCGAGGAGAACGATAGTGATGCACGTCACGATGTCGCCACCCCCGGATGGGGGGACCAACCACCGCTCACTGCACCCGACCGATGTCACACCGGTTCGCGTGAGTAGAACCGGTGTGACATCGGTCGGCGCGAGGGGCGGGAATCAGGCAGGCGTGCGTCCGGCTGCGCCCATCAGTTCGAGGCGAAGTTCCGTCCACACCGTGCCGTACGAGTCGATCACCGGCTCGGCGATCCACTTGGTGTCACCGGCATCCACCTTGGCGAGTGCGTCGGCGAACAGATCCTGATAGCGCGACAGACGCGGCACGAAGGCAGAAAGGTCGTCGAACACATCGGCTGCCTTGCCATCGAGCACCTTCAGTCCAGCGACGTCGGCTTCTGCCACCACCTCCAAGAACTGCTCGTGCAACGGCTCGAAACGCTCGTACACCTCAGCTATGGAGTCCTCGTCGATGGAGACGCGCTCGGCGTCGAGTTGATCCTCGAGCTCCTTCAACCCCACGGCCGTGAGCGTGATCTTTCCGTCGGCGACCTCCTCGGCCTTGCCCTGCGTCACGAGCGCGTCGTACGCGGCCTGACCGGACGACGCACTCACCCCGAGGTGTTCTGCGAGCACGACCGAACCGACCTGCTCTTTCAGACGCACCGCCTGCAACAACGCGAGCTCGTCCACATTGCCTGCAAAGGCCATTGTTCTTCTCCTAGTGATACCCGACGGAACCTGTCACAGCCATCGAACACCATCAGAGCTCGGGAATGTGGGCCCGGTCCGAGAGTTCATCGTCACGGAATGTGTCCTTGAGAGCCACACCGGACCTGCCCAGACGTCGTGCGCCACCGACCAGATTCGCAGAAACCCGGGCGGCACGGCGATAGCCCAAGCCTTCCGGCGGATGAATGTTGGAGATGCAGTTGCGATCCGAATCCGCACGACCGGGACGCGGCAGGTGAGTCAGATAGATCCCGAGGCTGTCTGCAACCGACAGTCCCGGCCGCTCCCCTATCAGCACAAGGAGCGTGCGAACTCCCATCGCCTCTGCGATGTGGTCCCCCAACGCCACACGGGCCTGGGTGGCAATAACCGGCGGCGCGAGCGTGTAGTGATCGGACAGCTCGTCCACGAGCGCGGTCAGCAATGGCGCACCGTGCTCGGCCAACGCTCTCGGTGACAACCCGTCGGCCAGAACGAATCCCACATCCGCACCGCTCGCCGGCACGGACGTGAGATTCCCGGGCAACCGTCCCAAGTCCGGTCGACGCAAGTACTCGCTACGATCCGCTGCCCGGCTCGACACGGTGACCACCGGGGCACCGAGACCCACCGCCTCCACCCGACCGGTGAGCGCACTCACGTCCAGGGGCTGGTGCACCGCGTCCCGCGCAGCAGCGTGAGCAGCAGTGAATTCCAGAACCCGCGGGGTCGGGAGTGAATCACCGGACCTGCCCAGGCCGATACGTGACTGCGTGCTTCGTCGCAGTTCGTTCCAGAACGCCTCTTCGGGAAGATGGTCCGTCACTCAGGTCACCGTCAGCTCTCGTAGCGGTGATGCGGCTGCATCCACCGGGACGATCCGGCCGTTCGAACTCACCATGCCGAGGCCGCGCAGCCAGTCCTCGAATTCGGGGGCTGGCCGCAGCCCCAGCACCTGCCGGGCATAGAGCGCATCGTGAAAGGACAGGCTCTGATAGCCGAGCATCACATCGTCCGCACCCGGAACCGTGATGACGAATGCCGCGCCGGCAACACCGAGAAGCGTGAGCAGCGTGTCCATGTCGTCCTGATCCGCTTCGGCGTGATTGGTGTAGCAGACATCGACACCCATCGGCAGACCGAGAAGCTTTCCGCAGAAATGGTCTTCGAGGCCGGCTCGGATGATCTGCTTTCCGTCGAACAGATACTCCGGCCCGATGAAGCCCACGACCGTGTTGACGAGGAGCGGCTCGAGAGTGCGCGCGAGGCCGTATGCCCTGGCCTCGAGGGTCTGCTGATCTACGGGGCGACCCCCCGTTCCGAGGTGGGCGTTGGCGCTGAGAGCCGAACCCTGCCCGGTCTCGAGGTACATGATGTTGTCGCCGACCGTCCCGCGATTCAGGGAGCGCCCGGCCTCGTTGGCTTCGCGTAGCAGCGAGATGTTCACCCCGAAACCGGAATTGGCGCCTTCGGTTCCTGCAATCGATTGGAACACCAGATCCACAGGTGCACCCGATTCGATGAGTTCGAGAGTGGTGGTGACGTGCGACAGTACGCAGGACTGCGTGGGAATGTCGTACCGCCGACGGACCTCGTCGAGAAGATGCAACAAGTCGGCGGTGGCCTGCGGCGAATCGGTCGCAGGGTTGATACCGATCACCGCGTCACCGCATCCGAGTAGCAGTCCATCCAATGTGGCTGCCGCGATCCCGCGTGGATCGTCGGTCGGGTGATTCGGCTGGAGGCGAGTTGCGAGGCGCCCGGGCAGTCCTACTGTGGTGCGGAACGCGGATGTCACGGTGATCGCCCGGGACACCGCGATCAGATCCTGGTTGCGCATGATCTTGCTGACGGCTGCGACCATCTCGGGTGTCAGCCCCGACGAGACCGCCCGCAGCCGTGAAGCGGGTTCCGGCCCCGCAGCCACCTCCAAGAGCCAATCGCGTAACCCACCGACCGTCAGATGTGACACCGATGCGAAAGCGGACCGGTCGTGCGAATCGATGATGAGGCGGGTGACCTCGTCGTCCTCGTAGGGCACGACCAGATCGCTGAGGAAAGTGGTGAGATTTACGTCTGCGAGCGCCCACTGAGCGGCCGCGCGTTCGGCATCCGAATGCGCAGCGCACCCGGCGAGTTCGTCACCGCTGCGAGCGGGCGTCGCCTTCGCAAGCAACTCGACCAGACCATCGAAGGTGTACGTCGATCCGGCGAGCTGCTGGTGGAACATCGTCATTCGAGGTCTTCCTCCGCCTTCGCCAGTACAGCAAATTCCTCGTCCGGCGAGTTGGCAACGAGGTGGTGACGGCTGTACAGCCCGAAGTAGGCCATGAATGCCCCGAATGCGACCGCTGTCCAGAACGCCGCCAGCGGGTCGACGAGGAACGTGGCAACGACTGCTACCGCCGCTACAACGAGTGCGAACGACGTCGTCGCGATACCGCCGGGTGTCCGGTACGGGCGCGGCATGTCGGGTTCACGCTTGCGCAGCACGATGTGGCTCACCATCATCAACACGTAACTGACTGCCGCACCGAACACGGCCATGTTGAGCAACATCGCTCCCTCGCCGGTCAGAGACAGGGCGAAACCGATGACGCCGGGAACGATCAATGCCAGCGTCGGTGCCTTCCGGGAGTTGGTGACCGACAGATTCGTGGGCAGATAGCCCGCTCGCGACAACGCGAAGGTCTGGCGCGAGTAGGCGTACATGATGGAGAAGAAGCTGGCCACCAGACCCGCGAGACCGATGTAGTTGACGACCTTGGCGGTCGTGGTCTCACCGAGTGCCTCGACGAGAGGGTTACCCGAGGCGGACAACGCGTCCGCGCCCAGCGCACCGGTAGCGAGAAACAACACAGACGCGCCCGTCACGACAAGGACGAGCATGCTGATGATGATGCCCTTCGGGACGTTCTTCTCCGGCTCGCGCGCCTCTTCCGCGGCGAGTGGCACCCCCTCGACAGCGAGGAAGAACCAGATGGCGAAAGGGACTGCTGCCCAGATGCCGAGCAATCCATACGGAAGGAACGACGAGGCACCGACTGCATCGGTGGGCGTGATGTCGGTCAGGTTGCCCATATCGAACAATCCGATGGCAGACACTGCAAATATCACGAGTCCGACGAGCGCGATCGCAGTGATCACGAACATCGCCTTGAGAGCCTCACCGGCGCCGGTGAGGTGTATCCCGATGAAGATGGCGTACACCGCCAAATACACCCACCACCCGTCCGATATTCCGAACAGGTTCAACGACTCGACATAACTTCCGATGAACGTGGCGATCGCGGCCGGCGCGATCGCGTACTCGATGAGAATTGCGGTTCCCGTCGCGAACCCTCCCCACGGACCGAGCGCGCGACGCGCGAAGGTGTAGCCGCCACCCGCGGCGGGGAGAGCGGACGACATCTCGGCCATGCCGAGCACCATTGCCAGATACATGCCGGCAATGACCACAGCGGCGATCAGAAGGCCGCCGAAACCACCCTCTGCCAGGCCGTTGTTCCAGCCGGCGTAATCACCCGAGATGACGTAGCTGACACCGAGTCCAGCCAGGAGCACCCACCCGGCGGAACCCTTTCTGAGTGTGCGCTTCTGCAGGTAGTCGGCGTCTTCGGCGTGGAACTCCACGCTGTGCTTTTCGACGCCGTGCTCGGGAGACTTGCCGGCCTTCGAACGCGCAGATTCTTCGACAGTCATGGACAACCTCTTCGTCATTCGGTGCTCGGGATCGGACACGCCTCGACCGCTTCCGTCACGATCTGCGCAGCTGCGGGGGGATCCGGTCGCTCACCGCTCTCCCAGCCCAGCCCGGTCACGAGGCGTTGCAGGGCCAGAGCCTCGTTCTCCTCGGCGGTGAAAGCGCGAGCGCGGCTGAGGAAGCGCATGCCCTCGGGGCTCTCGAGACTGAATCCGGAACCTCTGCCGGGAACGACGTCGAGCACGAGGCAGGTGTGCTTCCAGGCCTCGAACTGCGATCCCGATATCCATACGGTCACCGCGTCGTCGCCGGTGGGCAGATCCGGTGCCGTCTCGCCGGGGTCGAGCCTGAGGTCGATTACCCCGAGAAGTACGTCTCGATCCCCGACTATGAACTCCCGGTCGGGGTAACACATGGGTGCCGAGCCGTCACAGCAGCCGCCGGACTGGTGCATCATCAGTGCGCCGTGGACACCGCGGAGGCGTCGGAGAAGGTCCGCCGCCCCCACGGTTGCCATCAGGCGCAGTGGTAGTGCTGCGCCGCTGTTCATCAGAAGAAGCCCTGGGCCTTCGGCGCGTAGCTCACGAGCAGGTTCTTCGTCTGCTGATAGTGGTCCAGCATCATCAGGTGGTTCTCGCGTCCGATGCCGGACTGCTTGTAGCCACCGAATGCCGAGTGCGCCGGGTACTGGTGGTACGTGTTGGTCCAGACGCGGCCCGCCTGAATGTCACGTCCGGCGCGGTAGGCGACGCCACCATCGCGCGACCACACACCGGCACCGAGCCCGTACAGCGTGTCGTTGGCGATCTCGATGGCCTGCTCGTAGTCCTTGAACGAGGTGACCGAGACGACCGGGCCGAAGATCTCCTCTTGGAAGATCCGCATATTGTTCCGACCGGTGAAGATCGTCGGCTGCACGTAGTAGCCGCCGGAGAGGTCACCGCCGAGCTCCGCGCGCTCGCCACCGGTGACGATCTTGGCGCCCTCGCTCTTGCCGATCTCGATGTAGGAGAGAATCTTTTCGAGCTGATCATTGCTGGCCTGAGCACCGATCATGGTGTCCGTGTCGAGTGGGTCGCCTTGGCGAACGGCTTTGGTGCGGATTGCAGCAAGCGCGAGGAACTCGTCGAAGATGTCCTCCTGGATGAGTGATCGGGAGGGGCAGGTGCACACCTCGCCCTGATTGAGAGCGAACATCGTGAAGCCTTCGAGCGCCTTGTCCTGAAAATCGTCGTTCGCCGAAAGTACGTCGGAGAAAAAGACATTGGGACTCTTGCCGCCGAGCTCGAGGGTCACCGGGATGAGGTTCTGCGAGGCGTACTGCATGATCAGCCGGCCGGTGGTCGTTTCGCCGGTGAATGCGATCTTCTTGATGCGCGGGTTGGATGCGAGCGGCTTGCCCGCCTCGACACCGAAGCCGTTGACAATGTTCACGACGCCGGGGGGCAGCAGGTCGCCGATGATCGAAATCAGGTGGAGGATCGATGCTGGCGTCTGCTCGGCCGGCTTGAGAACCACGGCGTTACCGGCGGCCAATGCGGGTGCCAGCTTCCAGACCGCCATGAGAATCGGAAAGTTCCACGGGATGATCTGTCCGACGACGCCGAGCGGTTCGTGGAAGTGGTAGGCCACCGTGTCCGAATTGATTTCCGACAGCGAACCCTCCTGGGCGCGAATGGCACCCGCGAAGTAGCGGAAGTGATCGACGGCGAGGGGAATGTCGGCGTTGAGCGTCTCGCGAATCGGCTTGCCGTTGTCCCAGGACTCGGCGAGCGCGATCGACTCGAGGTTCTCCTCGATCCGGTCGGCGATCTTGTTCAGGATGACGGCACGCTCGGCGACGGAGGTCTTGCCCCATCCCGGCGCCGCTGCGTGCGCGGCGTCCAATGCCAACTCGATGTCCTCCGACGTCGACCGAGCAACCTCGCAGAAGTTCTGACCGGTGACCGGCGTCGGATTCTCGAAGTACTGCCCCTTGACCGGCGCCACCCACTCGCCGCCGATCCAGTTGTCGTAACGGGACTGGAACGACATCTTCGCGTCCGCCGAACCGGGACGTGCAAACACAGTCATCGATAGCTCCCTCGCATCTGGTTCTCCCCGCAGGTTCTCCTCACCAGGGGGTGTGATCCACAACACTAGACGTCGCCACGTTGCATGTACGTTGCATCGCTCCCCGACGACTGTCGCACCGGTTCGCGTGAGCTGAACAGGTGTGACATTCGCCGGGGTGGGGTCAGCGTCGCCGGTGGTCGAACAGCTCGATTCGAGCCTGCACCTGAGAGTGCAACGGAGAACGGGGATCGAGCCCGGCCAGATACGCCTCCCACGCTGCCGGATCCGACCGGCCGTGCACCGACGTAGTCCACTTCGCGAGAAGTTGCCGACTTCCTCGACGAAGCACACCCGCCTGCACCCGGGCGCGCAATTCCTCGCGCAACTCTTCGACTCCGGGTGCAATCGATTCGGGGAGCACCGGGCCTGCGAAAATACGCATCGCCCGTGCAACATCCCCTTGCTCGAGGGCGGAACGCACGTCACGAACATCCGTATCCAAATCCGTGACGATCCGGTACGGACGCGAAGCGATGTTGTCCGCGCCGAACACCTTGCGCAGACGCGACACCTCTGCGCGAATCGTCACCGAATCGAGTTCGCCCTCGTCGAGAAGCACGGCCAGGTGCTCGGACGTAAGGCCCTCCGGATACTCGGACAGCAACAGCAGTATCTCGGCGTGGCGGCGCGACACCGTCTGACGGACTCCGTCCACCACGAGCACAGGACGCGCACCACCCAACACCTCGAGCCTCACCGCCCCCACCGGCTCCCGGGCTGGAAACGAGAGGGAATGCAGACGTAGTTCCGACTCGGCCGCCGCAACCGTAGCGCGCACCAGCGACAGCACTTCTGGTACCGCCACCCTGGGGCCGCCCGTGATGTCGATCGTCCCGACGATCAGACCCGTGGCGGGATCGTGAACCGGCGCTGCCGCGCAGCTCCACTCGTGAACAGAACGGCTGAAATGTTCCGCACCGAAGAGCTGCACACAGTGGTCGAGTTCGAGCGCGGTGCCCGGTGCGTTCGTGCCGACCGCGGCTTCACTCCAGTCGGCACCCTCGACGAAGTTCATCGCTGCGGCCCGGTCCATCGCCGACGTGTCGCCATCCACTCGCAGTAAACGACCCCGATCGTCTGACGTCGCGATCAGCAAACCCGACTCTTCGGCATCATCGACGAGCAACGTGCGGACGACTGGTTCGATGATCGACATCGGGTGCGACGATCGATAGTCGGCCAAGTCTGCCCCGAGATCACCGGAGCGGGCCGCACAGTCCGGACTCACCCCCTGCCGCCGGCTACGCAGCCACGAATCGAACACGACCGACCGCACCTGTCCGGGATCATCCGGCGACAAGCCCGCATCGTCGACCGGTGACCGATCGACGAAGGACCGATGCGCGAAGGAGAGGCGCTGACGCAGAACGTCGACGTCCTCGCCGGGACGAACAGCAACCCATGGGTTGCCTTCACGGCCACGCGCCTGAGACCCGTGCGCATCGTTCATCGAATAGACCTCCACCACTGTTCACCACTGTAACCGCGGTCACATACGAATGAACTCCGCGACGCGCTCGCCGATCATCAGCGTGGTCGCGTGGGGTCCACGACCGGGCACTCGAGGCATCACCGAGGAATCGGCGATGTACAGGCCCTCGACGCCTCTGACGCGGCACCGTTCGTCCGTGACCGCATCACAGTCGGCGTTGTCACCCATACGGCAGGTACTCGACAAGTGCTGGGACGTGGCGAGGTGGCCGAACAACCACTCGTCAGCGCTCTCCACGTCGACCGTCTCGACGATCCGGCGCATACTGGCCGACTCGAGAAGATGCCGCGCCTCGGAGATCCCCTGCCGTACCTTTCGTCGGTCCACCCCCGACGAAAGGTAGCGGTACTCGACCCGGGGCGCGACGCGTGGATCTGCTGACAGCATACGGATGCTCCCTCGCGATTCCGACTTCATCAGCCCCACACCGACATACATGTCGAGAGCATCGGAACCAGGCACCAACTGATTGAAACCAGCTGTGTACGGCCGAATTTCGACATCATCATGATTCAGAACAACCTCGAGAACCGGGCAATCACCCCCACGCCGGAGTTGTTCGACCGCACGAACAGGGATCAACACTTCCGGATGGTCGGTAGCGGAACGGCCGACACCCGCAAGGTCGGAAACAACGGTGATACCTTGCTGCGCAAGCTCTTCTGCATCTCCGATTCCTGAACGCATCAGCAGCGTCGGAGTTTCTATCGCGCCTGCTGCGGCCACGACACACTCGGTGCGCACGGTGACATGCGACCCGTCATGGATCAACTCGACGCCCGAAACCCTTCCGCCGGATAAGGCCACACGTGCTGCAGTTGCGTTGCACAGCACTTCTAGATTCGAACGAGACAATGCTGGAACAAGATACGCGATTGCCGAGTTCATCCGTGTTGTACCGGAGACGTTCAGTGGCACGGGACCGATCCCGGACGGTTCGACGCCGTTCTTGTCGGCCTCCACCCGGTGACCAATCTCTGTCGCGGCGGCAACGAACGCAGAACTGATATCAGCGAGCGCAGAAGACGTACGGCGGCGTACCGGTACGGGTCCGGTGGTGCCGTGCGCCGGTCCGTCGAAATCATGGTCGTGTTCGGTTCGCACGAAATACGGGAGGACGTCGGCATACGACCACGACGTCGGCCACGAAGCGAAGTCGTCCGCCCGCGCCCGTACGAAGTACGCCCCGTTCACCGCACCGGAGCCACCCAGCACGCGGCCGCGGATCGTCTCCGTCGGCAATTCGGACATCAAGTTCGCGGGGTATCGGGTGGCCCATGGACTCCTCGGCCCGACCGGCATGGTCCGGTAGTCCCGCACCGGGCAGTCGTCCACCGATGAATACCCGGGACCGGACTCGACCAGCAGGACGGATCGCGCCGCGTCTTCACTGAGCCGAGAGGCGACTACACATCCGCCGGATCCACCACCGATGACGACGACGTCGGCCACCAGGTCGGGTGTGCCCACTTATGACTTCGATCGAGGCTTCAGCGAGTCCGAATTCAGTCGCGGCTTCAGTGCTTCGAGATCGCGTGCCTCGATGGCACCTTGCCACAGGCCGGTTCCGTATGCCAGGTCATCGATCCGCTTGAACGCGGTGTGCCGCACCGGGCCGAGCCCACCATCTTGTCGGTGAGTGACCCAGTCCGCGATCCCTTCGGCAACGGCCAGCGTAAGTGCCGCGCGCCGGATGCGGCTGGAGAAAACAACGGCAAGGAGTGTGATCGGCCAGTAGTGGCGGCACAGCGCCGACGCCAACTGCCAGAGTCCCGCAACGAACCCTTTCGCTGTGAGTACCGCAGCGATGCGCGTCGGCTGATCGAGACCGGTGAACAGCCGGCGCAAGCGCAGCAGCATCGTCACCAGGGTGGCCAGCGCACCCAGCAACCCGAACCGGGTACCGGAGGCTGCAGCCAGACAGGCGAACAGCGTCCACGGAGACATCGAGACGGGCGGAACCATCCCGTTGTGCCGCGACGCCAATGGCGCAGCACCGGTTCCGTAGAACTTCTTCCGGCCGAACCAGTCGGCGAATGTCACACGGTGGTCGTGGGCCACGTGTGCCACCGGTTCGTAGCGCAGCCGCCAACCACTTTCCTGTAGCCGCCAGCACAGGTCGACGTCCTCCGCCACGTGCATGGCCTCGTCGAAACCACCGAACTCCTGCAACACCTCGCAGCGAGCGATGATGGCGGCACTCGGCACATAGGACACGGGGCCGCCCGATTGAACGGCCGATTCCTTTCGCCCCAGGTCGAGCGAGGAGCGAGCGTGCTCGTATCGCGCCAGTGTGGACGATTCCGGCTCGAGGGCAACGATGCGGGGTGCCACGAGCGCAACAGACGGATCACTGAAGTGTCCGAGCATGACCTCGATCCACCCGGTTCGTGGCACCACATCCGAATCCAGAAACGCGACCAAAGGCTTTGCCGCAGCACGCAGTCCGGTATTTCGTGCCGCGGCCGGACCCCGCGAGGTTTCGTGTCGCAGGACGGTGAGGTTGCACTGCCCGCTCGGCAACGCGGACGCCGCGACCGGGACATCCGATCCGTCGTCCACAACGATCACGTCCAACCCACGCAGAGCACCGAGGAGACGCGTGAGCCCCGACGTGTTGTCCCGGACAGGAATGACGACCGTGACGTCACTCGGCGACGGGGTGCTCATCGGGCGTGGGTTCGCGACGCCCGAATCGAGGAGTCGGCGTGCCACCACAGCCGACTGAGGGTCGACCACTTCGAGGTAGCCGTCGCCGATCATCGCCGCGGCATTGGGAGCCAGCTTCAGCATGCGAGTCGGCGATCCGCCGATCAGAACGCGGCCCCCTGAGTATGCGCGCACCTTGGGATCGATACGTATCCCGAATCCATCGGGAAGTCGAGCTTGACGCATCAGTCGATCGTAAGCGGATCGGCGGGAGATAACAGCACATGCCCGAAAATCGGGTCACATTCGATCCGACTCCCAGGACAAATCGACGGCAGTATGCCCGTACTGGTCATCTGAGCCTCCCATCTGCGTCCGGCTTCCACCGGGCGAGAGCATCTCCAGCACGCCTGACCGCACCCTCGAGGAGCACAAGCCCCTCCTCGGCCGAGGCGCCGGCCGGATCCCCGAGGACCCCGTTGGCCGACACGGCGAGAGTACCGCCTTCTCGCAAACTTGGCATCAGCTCGGCGATCGGTGCGACGTTCCCCGGTTCCGCCCGCTCCGGACGCATTCTGCCTGGTGAAAGGTGGAGTAGCAGCGACGTTTCCGTTCTGCCTGCGTGCGCGTCCGCCCCGGGAAACACGCAGGGCAGCCAGGCAACATCCCGGTCTTCGTAGCGAAGCAAGGACACCGACTTGACCAAAGCGGGTCCGTTGCCGCCGTGCCCGTTGACGAAGACGATACGGCGCGCCCACCGACACGCCGAGCGGCCGTACTCGACCAACACCCGTTCGAGCGCGTCGTGCCCAATGGAGATCGTTCCCGCGAAGCCCTCGTGCTCGCCGCTGGCGCCGTATGCAATCGGCGGAGCCGCCACCACAGCACTCCCACCGCCCTCCACCAACCCTTGTGCCACAGCGGTCGCGATGGACGTATCCGTGTCGAGTGGCAGATGCGGCCCGTGTTGCTCCAGCGATCCGACGGGCACGACGATCGTCGGGTTGTCGATGTCGGGCCACGTAGCGCCCGCCAGATCACGGTGGTCAGGCATGGGCCACCGCCTTCGGGAACGTCGCCAGGCCTTCACGGATCGCGGCGTCGAGTCGTCGCGGTGCCACCGCGTCGCCGATGCGGACAACATCGACATCACTGCTGGACAATGTCTTCCACAGGTGATCCTCGGGTTCGGGATGCAGTGCAGTCACGACATGGTCGTAGACCTTCGTCTCCGAGATGGTGGTCGGATGGTGCATCAACGTCACCTCGACCGCGTTCCCGCGCTGCGTAGCAGCGGACACGATGACGTCGGTCCTGGTCCTGATGTTCTTGCGATGTGCGCGTGTCCGCCAGTCCTCCATGTCGAGGGTGATGCCGAGGTCCTGAGCGACGACCATGGCACTCGTGCAAATCGTGACCGCGCACCCGAGGTCGGCCAGGTACTCCGCCGTCCCGGGCCCTTGATGGAATCCCAGTTCGTCCACCACCAGAACTCGCCCGCTCGGCATCACCTGCTGTTCGAGCACGTGACGCACATCGACCACTCTTCGCAGGCCCTCGGACCACGCAGGTGGACTGGGTTTCGCCCCAGTTGCGATCACCACGACATCCGGGCACAACTCCGCAACCATTCTGGCGGATACCCCTGTTCCCTTGTGGATTTCGACGCCGAGATGCTCGCAATCGGTGACTGCCTCGGTGATCGTTGCCATCAACTTCCCTCTCGTGGGCTGCCTCGCCGCAGCGATCACCTGGCCGCCGAGCACATCGCTGCGCTCGTAGAGGGTGACCCGGTTCCCGGATTCTGCAGCAGCCATCGCCGCGTGCAGACCTGCAGGCCCACCACCGACCACCATCACCGACCGACCCTGCCGGCGAGGGGCAGGTAGATCGACAGGACCGGCGACCCCACCCACTCGTGGATCGACCACACACCCCAACGGAAGGCCGAAACCCACCCGCCCGGAGCACTCTTGGTTACAGGCCAGACACGTTCGAATTCGACGTGAGCCCCCATCGTGGCTCTTCGCCGCGAACTCGGGGTCCGCGATCTGCCCGCGCACCACTCCCACCAGGTCGCATCGCCGTTCGGCCAGCGCCCGCTCGGCAGCGGCCGGATGGTCGAATCTGCCGACGCCGACAACCGGAACATCGACCGCAGCGCGGATCGACCCGGATACCGGCAGTGCATACCCAGGTTCGGTCGCCATCGACGGTTCCACCTTGTGCAAGGTCTCGGTGGCCACGCCGACCGACGTGTTGATGTAGTCCACGTTGCCGGTCGCAGCGACCAATCGGGCCACAGCCACTGCCTCTTCGCACTCGATTCCCCCGGGTACGAAGTCCTCTCCCGAGAGTCGCACGCCCAAAGCATGTTCCGGGCCCAACGCGTACCGCACTGCGCCGATGGTCTCGATCAGAAACCGTGCTCGATCGACCAGGCTTCCCCCGTACTCGTCCACTCGCCGGTTGGTGGCCGGTGCCAGGAATGCCCGCATGATCGACGCCTGTGATGCCTGGATTTCGACTCCGTCGAAGCCTCCTGCCCGGCAATGTGCCGCCGTACGCGCGTACCCGTCGATCAGTTCTCGAATCTCCGCTCCGTCGATCGCTTTGGGGACTTCGCGGAACATCGGGTCGGGCACGGCACTCGGTGCCCATACCGGTGCCCGGCTGTACATACCGGAAGCCTGGTTACCGTTGTGGTTCAGCTGCGCAAGGATCTTCGCACCCTCGGCATGCACAGCGTCGGTGAGCTCCCGGTACGCCGGCACCACCGAGGGTTCGTAGCCGTGAATCATCTTCTCGTAGGGGTGGTCCGACCGATGAACCGTGTGCTCTTCCGTGACGATCATCCCGACACCGCCGGCTGCCCTCGCACGGTAGTAGTCGATGTGCCGATCGGTGGGCCGGCCGGCTTCCGCATAGTTCGTCAGGTGTGCACAGAAGATCACGCGGTTACGCAGGAGCAGAGGCCCCACACGCAACCGCGTGAACAAGCGCGGATACTCGGTCACACCTTGGTGTTGCCCATATCGAGTGCCACCTGGCTTCCTGTGACGGTGCGTGACCCGTCGCCCGCCAACCACATCACCGCTTCGGTGATGTCGTCTGTTTCGGCGAGAGGTGCTTCAGTGAGAATCGTGGCGAGGCTCGCCGCGTAGTGCGGATGCTGCTCGAGCATCTTCAGACTCCCCGGATCGGTACCCATAGGTGTTTTCACCCCGTACGGATGAATGGAGTTGACCCGAATCTTGTACTCACCCAACTCCTTGGCTGCGACTTGGGTCAGCCCGACGAGCCCGAACTTCGATGCCGCGTAGTTTGCCTGCCCGGGGAGCGCCTTGATACCGGCGACCGAACTCACCACGATGATGGAACCACCGTTCCCGGCATCGATCATTGCGGGTGTCACGGCCTTGAGGGTCTTCCACGTGCCCGTGAGGTTGACGTCGATGAGCGTCTCCCACTGCTCGTCCGGCATCTCCCAGAAGCGGTTCCAGTTGCAGATACCAGCGTTGGCGACCACGATGTCGAGTCTGCCGAATTGCGCCACTCCCTCGTCGACGACCGCCTTCACCTGCGCACCGTCTCGTACGTCCGCCTGACGGGCAATGATCTTTCCACCCTCGGTTTCGACCAGGCGAACCGTCTCGTCGAGATCGGCGGGGGTCGCCGCGTCGTACGTGTTGTATTCCGACACCGGAGCGCACACGTCGAGCGCGATGATCGACGCTCCCTCGCGTGCAAAGCGGATCGCGTGGTTACGTCCCTGGCCTCGTGCCGCTCCCGTGACGAAGGCGACCTTGCCGTCGAGCTGTCCCATCAGTTCTCCTGACTCGTAAGGGTTGATCTTCTGTAATGAAGTCGGTGTGACATGGAGGCGACCCGGGCTGCCTGACGACCCTCCCGAATCGCCTCCAGCGCGGTGCGCGGTGCAACGCAATCGCCCACGTAGACAAGATTCGGTCGGTCAGCTGCGCGATCGGGTAGCCGTTGTGAGCAGTCGACGAGGAGTTCGCATGGCACGATCCGCTGCTCCCCCGTGAATCTGTCGACAATATGGAGTTCCTGCCCGCGCAGTTCGGTGACGCGGACGCCCAGATGCCGGACGATACCCTTGCGTTGCGCTCGAACGTTCGCGCCGACGAGGTCACCCGTTCGGCCCAGGTCGCGACCGACGACGGAATCGGGGGTGACGATGGACACCTTCCGATCTCGAGCGTGGAGCCACTCGGCGATCGCGATACCGACGGGTCCACCGACCGGATCGAACACCACGATCGGTCCCCGACCGACCGACGCCGTGCCAGTTGCGAAATCGTCCAGCAGTTCCGCCGCGCCGATGCACGAACCGGTCACCGGAAAGTCGGGCGGTCGCAGGCGACTGCCCGAAGCCACGATCACGGTGACTCCGTCTCGCACCAGGTCGTCGACATCGCCGGACGTGATGTCCGTGGCAGTCCGCATCTGCACTCCGGTTCGGCGGCACTCGGATTCCAAGTGATCGGTGATCCCGCGCAGGGACGGTGTTGCGGTCGCGGCTGTTCGGAGTGTTCCGCCGAAGTGTGCTTTGCGTTCTGCGATCGTCACGGCATAGCCGCCCAGCGCCAGCATTCGGGCCGCCTCGAGTCCGGCAGGTCCCCCTCCGACGACGAACGCGCGACCGATCGTAACCTCGGGATCGAAGCCCTCGTCCTCTGCGGTCTCCTCCTCGTGGCCGGCGTCTGGGTGAACGGCACACGAGACGAGCGGGTTTCGCGGATCACGCACGAGGCATGCCTGGTTGCACAGCACGCAGGGGCGGTGGACGCGGTCACGACGTACGGTCTCCACGAGATCAGGATCGGCGATCTGCGCACGTGTCATCTCCACGATGTCCGCCACACCACGCTCGAGCGCCTGTTGCGCGGCCTCCGGATCGGTCATGCTCCCCTGCAATGCCACACTGGCGCTGCCACCCACTGCCTCCCGAACAGCCGCGCACAGGTTCGTGTTGAATCCGCCGGGCTGGTGGAAGTCCGGTCGGTATGCGCTCGCGGACAAGGTGCCGCCACGCACCACGACCAGAAGGTCGAGCCACTCGGCAAGTTCGCGTGCCTGCCTGACCGCGATCTCGGGCGTGATCCCGGCCCACGGAGCGAGTTCATCGCAGCTCAGGCGCAACGCCAGCACGCAATCACTGCCCAGCGCACTGCGTACCGTCGACAACACGTCCTTGGTGAGGCGAAGCCGGTCACCACCGTATTCATCCGTCCGCAGGTTGGTCAGACCCGAATGGAACTGCCGCAACAGCGACCGCGGACCCGCATCGATCTCCACCCCATCGAGTCCGGCTCGCACCGCCGCTGCGGCACTCGAGGCGAAGCCGGCGACGACCTCGTCGATCTCACGCTGCTCCATCACCATCGGCATCTCCCGAGTCTCCACATCTGCGACCCGGGACGGAGCCCGGAGCGCAGTTCGGGTGTGCGCGCTCGAACCTTGAAGACCGTGATGAGTGAGACCTGCCAGGACGACGCTGCCATGTGGGCGGCATGCTTTCGCTATCAGGCGCCATCCGGGCGCACACTCGTGCGCGAGCGGTGCACGTTCGTAGGGATGGTCCGAGGCATGCACCGAGGCGTTCTCTACCACGATGATCCCGGCGCCGCCCTGAGCTCTGCGCCGGTAGTACGCGACGTGGCGTTCCGACAGCGCCCTGCCCGAACCCAGGTTCGTTTCGTGTGGCCCGAACAGCACCCGGGATCCGGCGGTGCGCCCAGCCAGGGCTATCTGTTCGGTGAGTCGGGGGCTCATCTCCAGGGAGTCAGGACTCGATGCCCAGGTCCCGCCGGAACCCGGGCGGGATCACGATGTCGGACGGACCGAGATCGTGAATCGACGAGCGTCCCAAGCCGAGAAGTGCCGAATCGACACCGCCGCGCAGGATGTCGAGGACGTTCTCGACACCGGCCTGACCGTTCGCGGAAAGACCCCACAGGTAGGCGCGACCGATCATCACGGCCTTCGCTCCCAGTGCCACGGCCTTGACCACATCGCTACCGCGGCGCACGCCGCCGTCGAGTGTCACCTCGATCTGGTCGCCGACGGCGTCGACGATCGCGGGGAGAGCCCGGATGGGTGCGGGGGTGCCATCGAGATTGTTGCCACCGTGGTTCGAGACCGAGATGGCGGTGACACCGGCGTCGACGGCGCGCTTGGCGTCGTCCACGCGCATCACGCCCTTGAGCATGAACGGACCTCCCCACTGTTCACGCAGCCATTTCACATCGTCCCATGTCGGCAAGGGTGTCCCCATCCACTCGCCGTAGGCGCCGAAGAAGGTGGGGGCCTCACCGCCGGGAGGGGTGAGGTTCGGGGTCGTCAGGTCGGGCACCCGGCCCGTCTTGGCGAAATCCATCAACCACTTGGGACGCGTGAGCCCCTCGGGCGCGAACTTCATCATCGCCTTGAGGTCCATCTTCTCGGGGATGGATGGGCTGCCCCAGTCACGTCCGTTGGAGAACGACCAGTCGAGTGTCATGATGAGCCCGGTTGCACCGGCAGCACGGGCCCGCTCCATCCGCTGCACCAGTGTTTCTCGGTCACCCACCCAGTACATCTGGAAGAACGTCTGCGGATTCGCTTGCGCCACTTCCTCGATGGACTTACTCGCGAAGGAACTCAGCCCCATCGCGATTCCGCGTGCCGCCGCTGCGCGGGCAACCGCGACCTCACCGTCCGGGTGAACTGCTTGCACACCGGTCGGCGAGATCATCACCGGAAACGACAGAGGCTGACCCATGACCGAGGTCGCCAGATCTCGCTTGTCGGACAGGCCCGCGACGTGCGGCGCGAATCCGAGCTCCGAGAACGCCTTGACGTTGTCGTCGGTGGTGAGACCAGCTTCCGATCCGGCCACCAGTGCCGAGTACACCGACTTGGGGAGCCGCTTCTTCGCGCGACGCTGCGCTTCGGCGACCGTTTCGAACCAGGCGTTGTTGCCCATCACGCAAATCCTCTACTTCATTCCCGCAAGCGGGTTCTCGTCACAGATCTTGGCTGGGGGACGCGTCATGAGCGTCAGCGGAACCGGAGCACGCGGAGTCTTGCGCTTGCCGGTTCGTGAGTGGTCGACGCTCGACTTGGGAATCTCACCACGCGAGTCCGCGAGCAAGTTTTCGCCGTAGCCCTGCACACATTCGGGGTCGGGGCCGTCCATCGGGAGCCCGGTGAAGAACTTGGCCGCCATGCATCCGCCACGGCACGAGTCGTAGTGGTCGCACTTCGCACACGCTCCGCCGGTCTGCGGTGAGCGCAACTCCCGAAACAGGTCGGAGTGCTGCCACACTTCCTGGAACCCGCCGTCCGACAAGATGTTTCCGGCCAGGAATTGATCGTGAATGGCGAACGGGCAGGCGTACACGTCGCCGACCGGATCGATGAGGCAGACCACGCGGCCGGCACCACACAGGTTCAGGCCGGGCAGAGCATCTCCGTAAGCGGACAGGTGGAAGAACGAGTCACCGGTGAGAACGCCGTCACCACGCGCCACGAGCCAGTCGTACAACTCGCGCTGCTGATCCTGGGTGGGATGCAGGTCGTCCCACACATCTGCGCCACGTCCGGACGGACGAAGCCGGGTGATGCGAAGTGTTGCGCCGTACTTGTCCGCCAGATCCTTGAAGTCGTCGAGCTGGCTCACATTGTGCCGAGTGACGACGATGGAGATCTTGGCGTCCTCGAACCCGGCTTCCGCCAGATTCTCGAGCGCCCGTGTCGCCATGTCGAACGAGCCCGGTCCACGAACCGCGTCGTTCACCTCGGCCGTGGCACCGTCCAGAGAGATCTGCACATCCACGTAGTCACTGGCCGCGAGACGGGCCGCCACCTTCTTGTCGATCTTCACCCCGTTGGTGGAGAACTTCACACCCACCTGATGGTCGGTCGCGTAGTCGACGAGCTCCCAGAAGTCCGAGCGCACAGTGGGTTCGCCGCCGCCGATATTCACGTAGAACACCTGCATGCGCTGCAGCTCGTCGATGATCGACTTGCACTGTTCGGTGCTGAGCTCGTTCGGGTCACGCCGCCCGGACGAAGACAGGCAGTGCACACACGACAGGTTGCACGCGTAGGTCAATTCCCACGTCAGACAGATGGGGGCGTCGAGCCCGAGTTCGAACTGGTCGACCAATCGGCCGACCGGAGCGGGACTCGCGGTGGGTTCTAGCACTGAGGTCATGGGGGTCCCCTAATACGGAGGTTGTGCACGTACGAAGCCCGAGGCAGGTAAGAAATGAGGGCGCAGGTCAGGCGGGAACGATCATGCGCGAGTCGGCGAGGGCGGCGAGAGCCCTCGCGTACTGAGGGGTTGCCGCATCGTCGATCCCCTGGGCCCGCAGTGCCGATCGCACATCAGCGTGATCGGGCAGTGCTTCCACAACAGCGACGATCTTGCGGTTCTTGAGAAACGACAGCTTCCTGGTGCCGAAGTGGTAGAGCAGCGCCCCGAAAGGTTCGGGGCGCAGCGCCACCTGCGGATGGATCTTCCATCCGACGTCGAGATCGATCGCGCCGGCGCCTGCCGGAGCAGGTGTTGGAGCGGACATGATCAGTACACGCCGCACATACCGTCGATCGAGACCTCTTCTACCAGGGACTCCTCGACCAGTTCGGTATCGATGGTGTTGTTCTCACGGTCCGACATGGATCCTCCTGTAGGTAGCGGCGTTCGCCGCAGGATGCGCGTCATATTCGACATGGTCTGTGACTTGCTTCACCACCATAATGGCATCGAGTGCATAATGACAGGGGTGGAGGTGAGATTTGCATGAGAAGCCGACGTAAACCGTTTAGTCGGGTGGGTCGGCGTCCGTCCACCACCCAGGACCGAATCGGCACGGTCGCCATCGAGTTGTTCACGACGCAGGGCTTCGAAACCACCAGCGTCGACGAGGTCGCTGCTGCGTGCGGAATCGCGCGGCGAACACTGTTTCGCTACTTCCCGTCGAAGAATGCGATTCCGTGGGGCGACTTCGACGAGCATCTTGCGATGATGCGCGTCGAACTCGCCTCGCTACCGGAGGATGTTTCACTCGCCGACGGTTTGACCACGTCGCTGCTGAACTTCAATACCGTGCCGGAATCCGAGGCCGCAATGCATCGCAAACGCATGAGACTCATCCTGAACACGCCTACGCTGCAGGCATACTCGTCGGTCATGTACGAGGGTTGGCGCAAGGTTGTGGCCGAGCATGTCGCTGCGCGTCTCGGACTGCAACCGACCGATCACGGTCCGCGAACGGTCGGCTACCTACTGCTCGCCGTTGCGATGTCCGCCTATGAACAGTGGCTCGAGGACGACACGCTCGAACTGACCGACCTCCTCGCCGCCGGCATGGCCTTGCTGTCGAACGGCCTGAGATGCTTCGACGCGAGCATCGCCTCATGAACGCCGCCACCTCACCCGAAACCCTCGATCCGCTGACACCGTGCCCGCCCGGTGTCTGGTCACACGGCCGTGTCACCGTGCGACGTGTTCCGAGTGGGCCGATCGAACTCACCCGCACCGGCAACGAACTTCTCGTCACACATGCACTTCGCCCCGAAGATCTCGGCGAGCGACTGGTCACCGAAGTGACAGCGTCGATCACAGACGCCGGCTTCGGGCAAGCCGAGTTCGAGTCGACGATGGTCGGTCTCGTTCGCTCCACGGTCGACGGTCCACTCGACTCATGGGAGGTCTACTACCGCAACTCGTTGCGCGACCTGATCGACGGAACGGCCGACTTCGCACCGATCCATGACAAGGCCGCCGAACTCGTGCGGGGGTCGGTGATCGACCTCGGGTCCTGTTTCGGATTTCTACCGCTGCGTCTGGCGCAGAGCGATGTTCACGTAACGGCCACCGACCTCGAGTCGGGGACCATGCGACTCCTCGATACGCTCGCGCCGCGTCTGGGGCTGTCCGTGAACACCATCGTGTGCAACGCGGCGCACGTTCCTGTCCCCGAGAACAGCGCGGACACCGTCACCGCCGTTCATCTGCTCGAGCACGTCGACGATTCGACAGGGGCCGCCGTCCTCACGGAGGCACTGCGCATCGCCTGCGAACGAGTGATCGTCGCGGTGCCCTACGAGGGCGAGGTACAAGCCTGCCACGGTCACGTTCGCACGTTCGATCACGCCGAACTCGAGCGACTCGGAGCGAACACCGGACACCCCTTCGAGGTGTTCGACCATCACGGCGGGTGGCTGGTGATCGACAACGACCAACCGGCCGATCAGGTCGACAGATCTCGACCGAGCATGCCCATCAATAGGCAGCTGCGCGTGCCAGGCCGGCGACGCGGGCTGCAACACCCTCACTGAGGCCACGGATCTCGGCGGCGAGAGCGTCGCGACTCTTCGTGTCCGACTCGTGCACGAAGGTGGTCGATCCCAGCGTGGCACCGCAGTACTCGATGATGCCGCGCTCGACCTGGGTCCGGAAGGCGTCGTACACGCCATGACGTTCGAAGCTCTCCGCATCGTCGGCGGCAACAGGGATCAGGTGGACGGTGAGCCGGTCCAGCTTCTTCACGAATCCACCCTCCTGGGTGACTTCGTACGCCCACCCGTCCACGAAAACGCGATCGATCCAGCCTTTGAGCAGTGCAGGCATCGACCACCAATACACCGGAAACACGATGATCAGGTGATCTACACGGTCGATTCGCTTCTGCTCGGCAACCACGTCGGCGGGCACAGTCCCGTTGCCACGGAACAGATCCAGATCGGCTCGAGAGAATCGAGGGTCGAAGCGCTCGGCTTCCAGGTCGGCGATGTCGACTTCACCGCCCACTGCACGGACGGCGGCTGCAGTAGCTCGGGCGACATGCTGGGTCAGCGAGTCGGGATCGGAGTGGGACACTACGACGAGCGTGGTCATGAGCGGTTCCTTCAGTCGATGGACGCTTATGTACTAACAGTAGGTTACTATTTGTATATAGCGCAAGGAGGTGCCCGATGGCACGCACGAGACTGTCGCGGGCCGACAGATACAACCAACTTGTGGAGACGTCGTGGGCGCTGGTGCGAGCCGAATGCGCGGACGCACTGACCCTCGGCCGTTTGGCCGAACGTGCCGGCGTTGCAAAACCGGTCGTCTACAGCCATTTCGCTTCCCGCGCCGCATTGCTGACCGCCCTCTTCAAAGAGTTCGACGACCGTCAAACGGCGATGCTCGAGGAATATCTCGAGGCCGCGGAGCAGACGTTGGAAGGGCGCGCGAACGCCATCGCCAGCTCGTACGTCGGATGCACCCTGGCGCAGGGACGAGAACTGACGGGTGTGCTTGCGGCGCTGGAAGGATCGCCCGAACTCGAGCAGGTCAAACGCGAATCGGAGCACGCATACGCGGAACGATGCCGGGAAATACTTGCCCCGTTCAGCACCTTCGATGAACCTTCGCGGCCATCGATGACGGCAATGTTCGGTGCTGCGGAGGCACTCTCACACGCGGCAGTCGCGGGAACGCTCTCGCCCGACGAGGCCGAAAGCGAACTCGCCGCGATAATTGTCGCGATCGTCGGCAAAAACTAGGTCGACAGATCGCGGCGGCGGAACAGCACGATCCCCGCCGCCGCGGCGATCATGGCGACCACGGTCAACCAGATCAGCGGACCCGCCGTCACGTCCGCGGCCGGAACCGCAGGTATGTGACTGAACGGCGAAATATCGTGCACCGCATCCGGCAGCCCGAGCAGTGGGCCGAGCATGCCCGCAATGAGGCAGACGGCGAGCACTGCCCACGACAACCCGGTCGCGAGCGCGGGCAATGCGCCGAACAGCAAGATCGCCACGCCTACCACGACGAGGATCGCCGGAACGAACACCAGAGCGGCGACCGACAGGTCGACAATCTTCCCCGCGACGTCACCGGCAACCAATCCGTACGCCAACCCGGTCGCGACACCGGTCAGTATCTGCAACGCGAACACCCCTGCCACGACGATGACGACGTGGGACAGCGCCCAGCGTGGCTTACCGACAGAAGTAGCAAGAACCTGGTCGAGCCGGCCCGCCGCTTCCTCACCACGCATGTGCAGGAGCGCTTGTACCGCATAGGCGGCGACCGCTATGGCCATCATCGCGAAGATCGCCGCGAAGTAGGCGTCGACCATGTCGGAGGTACCGCCACCGAGCTTCGCCATCATGTCGGCCGCCTGATCACCATCACCGAGGAAGTCGTCGATCTGGTCCCCGATGGCTCCGTACGCAAGACCGACAGCTCCGATCGCCACTCCCCACCACAGGAGCGTGCCCCGTTGCATTCGCCACGCCGAACCGAGTGCGGTCGGGATAGAACGCGATGCCCGCTCGGGTCCCGGCTGTGTGGGGAACAGCCCGGCTCCGATATCGCGTCTTTCGGTCAGTGCGAATGCACCGAGCCCGCATGCCGCTGCGGCAACGACGAACAGCCCGAGAACCCACCATGCGTTCACGTCGTACGAACGAGTCAACTCGGCCCAGCCGACAGGAGACAGCCACGACGCCCATCCGGGTTCGACGCGAATTCCGTCGGCGGACACATCCCCCGACATGTCACCGAATGCGCGCAAGAGGAAGGCGAGTCCGAGAAGTGCGCCTCCGATTCCGTTCGCAGCGCGTGCACCGTCCGTCGCTTGTGCCGCAACGGCTGCAATGCCGGCAAAGACGATACCGACTCCGCCGACTCCCAATCCCAGTAATGCCGACCCGCCGAGCGGGAACCCCTGGGCAACAAGCACACCCATCACCAAGACGGCGAGAAGAAGATTTACCGCTGCCGCCACGGCGAGCGCAGCTGTGAGCAACGCCTTACGCCCCACCACCGACGCCTCCACCAACTCCGCCCGACCGGTCTCCTCGTTCTGCCGGGTATGCCGGACCACCATCAGAACGCTCATCAGACCAGCGGCCACGGCCATCAACATGACCGTCTGGTTCGCAACGATCGCTCCGGCACTGTCACCGGAGATGAGGCCACTGGTGGCCATGGCCACCGGCGACTTCGCGGTCGTCACCGCGAACTCGTGCAGTTCGGCCTGAGTGGAATACAGCCCCACCACACTCGACGCCGAGAATGCCATCAGCAGCGTCAGTGCGATCAGCCACACCGGAATCTGGACGCGATCTCGCCGGAGCACCAACCGAATCAGCCGTCGCGTCCCGGTGAACGGGCTCGCGCCTCGCCCGACAGTCGACGGCGAAGGGGCAGACAGCGTTGCGCTGCTCATGACGCCGACACCCGATTCTCGGCACTCGCGTGCGCCTTCCCTTCTCGTCCCAACTCGTCGCCATAGTGCCGAAGGAACAGTTCCTCCAACGTGGGCGGCGTGGACGTCAGGGAGCGCACACCGAACGAGAGCAGATGCCGCAGGACGCCGTCGATCTCGCTCGTGTCCACCTCGCAGGTTGCATGCAGTCCGTCGACCCGGACGTCGTGCACCCCACCGAGGTCCGCCAGCCCCGTGACCGGGCGTTCCGTCTCCGCAGTCACGGACGTGCGGGTCAGATGCCGCAACTCCGCGAGGCTTCCCGACTCTACGGTTCGCCCTTCCCGGATGATGCTGACGCGATCACACAAAGCCTCCACCTCGGCCAGGATGTGACTCGACAGCAACACCGTCTTGCCCGCGTCCGACGCTTCCTTTACGCAATCCTGGAAGACCGATTCCATCAGCGGGTCGAGCCCTGAGGTCGGTTCGTCCAGGATGTAGAGGTCGACGTCGGAGGCGAACGCGGCCACGAGGGCCACCTTCTGCCGGTTGCCTTTCGAGTAGGTGCGTGCCTTCTTCGCCGGGTCGAGGTCGAAGCGTTCGAGGAGGTCGAGTCGACGTGACTCGTCCAGTCCGCCGCGCAGGCCGGCGAGCAGGTCGATCGCCTCGCCTCCGGTCAGGTTCGGCCACAGGTTCACGTCGCCGGGGACGTATGCGAGTCGCCTGTGGAGCCCAACAGCGTCGTGCCAGGGATCGCCACCGAGTAATCGCACCGAACCGGAGTCGGATCGAAGCAGCCCGAGTATCACCCGAATGGTGGTCGACTTCCCGGAGCCGTTCGGCCCGAGGAAACCGTGCACCTGGCCTGTGGTCACTTCGAGATCGAGGCCGTCGAGCGCTCGCGTCGATCCGAAGGTCTTTACGAGGTTCTCTACCGCGATTGCAGCTACCATGATTCGGAGACTACACTTACTTCACGAATGTGTGAAGGTTTTAAATTCACAAGAATACCTGAAGGACTGGAACACTTGAGCGCATCGACGCCGCACACTCCGCCACAGTCGACGGACTCCGACGAACTTCGCCATTTCGTCGAACAACTCTCGCTCGTCCTCGTCACGATGGGCGTGCCCCCCATGCCCGCGCGCGTATGGGCCGCCATGATGGCCGACGATGCCGAGACGGCAACCCCAGGAGAGTTGAGCACCGGCCTGGACGTCAGCCCGGCAGCCATTTCCGGCGCGCTTCGCTACCTTGTCCAGGTGGGCTTGATCGAGCGAGTGCCCATGCCCGGCTCACGACGGCAGCACTATCGCGTCAGTGCGGAGATGTGGACGGAATCGTTCATGAAGCGTCAGAGCGCACTTGCCGAGTTCTCCAAGGTAGCCACAAAAGGCTTGGGGCTGCTGGGTGAGCACAGTGTTGCCGGTGAACGGATCGCCGAGGTTCGCGACTTCTTCGATTTCATCGCGGACCAGATGCCGCGCATCCTCACCGATTGGCGCGCCAGCCGCAACCGCTGACGACACCCACCCCATCCGAACCGATGTCGCACCCGTTCTACTCACGCGAACCGGTGGGACACTGGCCGGGGAACGGGTGTACCCACGAGTTCGCTGCTGCTACCCTGAAACTAGAACACGTTCTACCGCTTGGTTACGAGCGGTGCATCAGGAGAGGACCATAGCCGCGATGACGACAGTCGAGGTGCCGCACAGCTCCCGATCGGTGCTGCTCACCGTATCGAAGGTGATCGAGGAAACGACCGATGCCTGCTCCATCGTCTTCGACATCCCGGCCGATCTCGCCGACAAGTTTCAGTACAAGCCCGGCCAGTTCCTGACCCTGCGCATCCCCAGCGATCTCACCGGATCGGTGGCGCGGTGCTACTCGTTGGCCAGCTCACCGTTCACCGATGACGCACCCAAGGTCACGGTCAAGCGGACCGCGGACGGCTACGGCTCCAACTGGCTGTGCGACAACCTGGACGTGGGCGACTCCGTCGAGGTGCTCCCGCCGTCCGGCGTGTTCAGCCCGAAGTCGCTCGATCACGACTTCCTTCTGTTCGGAGCGGGAAGCGGGATCACCCCCGTCGTCTCGATCCTGAAATCAGCGCTCACCGAGGGCACCGGGAAGGTCGTGCTCTTCTACGCGAACCGCGACGAGAAATCGGTGATCTTCGCCGACGAACTGCGCGCACTGTCCAAGCAGTACCCGTCGCGTCTGGTCGTCATCCACTGGATCGAGACGCTGCAAGGGCTGCCGAGTGCCGACCAGTTGTCCAACATCGTCTCGCCCTACCTCGCTCACGAGGCATTCATGTGCGGGCCCACCCCGTTCATGGACACCATCCACAAGGCACTGGCGGATGCCGGAATGCCCCGCACCCAGGTGCACGCCGAGGTGTTCAACTCCCTCGCCGGTGACCCGTTCCGCGACGCGGACGTCGTGGAGGTCTCCGAAGAAGAAGCGGCCGATGCGGCCACCGTGGAGGTCGAACTCGACGGGGAAACCCACAACATGTCGTGGCCACGCAAGCAGACGCTCGTCGACATCATGCTCGCCAAGGGCATCGATGTTCCGTACTCCTGCCAGGAAGGTGAATGCGGGTCCTGCGCCTGCACGGTCCTCGAAGGCAAGGTCGAAATGGAGAACAGCGAGATCCTCGACCCCGAGGACATCGAAGCCGGCTACATCCTGGGCTGCCAGGCCCGCCCGGTCACCGATCACCTCAAGATCGAGTTCTGAGCTACCCGAGGCGGCCGAATCCGATGACAGCGGAATCGTCCGCCCAGTCGAGGGTGTGCACTCGAATCTTGCCGAGTTCGTTGCCACCGACCGTGATCGCGGTGTCACCGTCCACAGCCACGACGAAATTGGTGTGCTGCCCTACCCACATGTCGTTGTCGTAGAGCACCACGTCGCCCACCACCGGCTGATAGCCGCTGCCCACCGGCTCGTATCGCGACTGCGATCGGTAGTACTCGCGCAGCGTGTACACGCCCGGGATTCGCCAGTGTCCGGAATTCGGATTCGAGAACGGCTCACCCGCCTCACGCATGATCCAGCTGACGAAGTTGGCACACCACGGTTGCTCGGCACCTTCGGAATAGAAGGTGCCCGGCCGTTGCTTTTCGTGCTCGACCTCGAGCAGCCCGACGATGTCGGCTTGCAGGGGTGACAGCGCCGACGCGTCCACGTCGGGAAAGTCCGCCGAGTCCCACGGCAGGTAGCGCGACGGCGCCCACCACAACACCCCCGCCACGACCACGACGAGTGCCGACGCCAGTGCGACGAGTACGAGTCCGAGTCGCGCGTGGCGCCGCACCGGCGCTGGATCTGTCATACCTCGAATCTATCCGTACACAGGGGACGCCTTGCACGGTAGGCCGCCCACTCCTCCGCGCTCAGGTGCTCGCAGGCGTTTGCCGACCTCTCGCAGCATCCACCCCGTTACCTTCTGTGTGAGGTCACGCCAGTCGGTGAGGACACGCTCCGCGAGCTCGAGTGTGGTGGGGGCATCGTCGCGGCGCGCACATCACCCTCGCCGTACTCGCCGGACCCGGTCTTGAAGAACCTCGACAAACTCGCCGCGTCATTCGGGTCCGAGACAGCGGCGAGTTCGCTCTTCACATGCGCGGCGTCGAGGGTCATAAAACATCATGATCCACATCTGCACGTGTGTGATGCTGGGGATGTGCCCCCTCGTGTCGTCGCGTACCAGCCCGAGCATCGCCCGGCCGTCGTCGAACTGTCGGAGCGAGCGTGGGAACCGGTATTCGCGCAACTCCACAAGTACGTGCCGCCCTACGTGTACAACGCGTTCTACCCGCGAGGCTGGTGGGAGCGGCAGCGACAGGACATAGAAGCCCTGCTGGACGTGGAGGCAGAGCACACGCTGATTGCGCTCGTCGACGAGAAGGTGTGTGGATGGGTGAGTGTGCGCCTCCATAAGGAGGACTCGATGGGTGAGATCTACATTCTCGCCGTCGACCCCGCTCACCAGGGGCAGGGCATCGCCAAGGCATTGTTGGCGGCCGGGCACGAGAAGATGCGGTCGGCCGGAATGACCATCGCGATGGTGGAGACCGGGGACGACCCGGGACACCGCAGCTCCCGTGCGAGTTACGAGAGTGTCGGCTACGAGAGATGGCCTGTCGCCCGGTACTTTCTCGACCTTTCCCGACCAACATTCGACTTACCCCAAAAGGTTACGGAATAGGGTTTGACCTGCGGCTCACGTTATCCGAATGCAACGGCCGAAAGTCTTGATCGGACGGTCAGTCGGGCGTGTACTTGAGGTGGACACAATCCGTTTCGAGGAGGCTGGACATGAAGTCGTGGAGTCGTATGCAGGATGTTGTGGCGGTGGTGATCGGTATCTTCGCATTGCTTTCACCGATGTGGCTCGACACCAACAACGCCGCTCAGTGGTCTCTCATCGTGCTCGGTGCGCTGATCGCACTGTCCGGTCTGGTCCACATGGCTCGCCCCGAAATGGGCTGGGCCGAATACGCGATGGGCATCATGGGTGTGCTGCTGTTCATCTCCCCCTGGGTGATGGGTTTCTCCGCAATGGCTGGAGCAGCCTGGACCGCATGGGTGGTCGGTGTACTGGCAGTGGTCGTCGCGGTCACCGGACTGCCGATGACGAGTTCTCGAATGCACGGGCACGGGATGCATCGACACGGAGGACTTGCCCCTCACTGACAACCGCATCACATCACATCGATACAGTTCCGACGGGGCGTGGGTAGCAACCCCCGCTCCGTCATTCACGTCGGGAGAACGCACACCGTGTCCAGACCACCCGCCCACCGTGCCGTGCCCAAACCACCCACTCGCAGTTCACCCACCCGTCGACGCGCTACACGCGACGGGCGAACCCGCGAACTGATTCTCGACGCGGCCGAAGAACTCATCGGCGGTGACGGTTACGACGCGACCTCCACATCCTCGATCGCCCAGTATGCCGGAGTGCCCAAAGGGCTCGTCTTCTACTACTTTCCGGCAAAGTCCGAGATTCTGCGTGCGCTGCTGACCGAGCGCCTGCTCACCGATCCATTGACGGACGTCACCGCCATCATCACACCCGGCGATCCGGCGCAAAGCCTCGTCGACTTCGATGCGCTCCTGAACCGGCGAGACCGGCACGCGCCGTTGTTGCGGCTGATCCTGTGGCGCGAGGCGGACATCCACCCCGACGTGTCCGCCCATCTGCGCCTGTTCCGTACCTATGTCCGCGACACCACCGTCCGGATCTTGCAGGCGAGCGTCCCCTACCCCGTCCAACCAGGCACACTGCAAGCGTGCGCGACCGCCTGGGTTGCTGCGACCTTCTCCACACGAAGCGACAGCCGCGACGAGTTGGGCAGTGTGGCGCGAGTGGTGGCGGCGGGAATGGTTCAACTTGGATGAAAGGACACGGCCGATGCGAGCTGACGATGATCCCGACACGCAACTCGATGATTCGTTCGAGACGATCCCGACTACCACGGACTCCGCGCTCGAGGCGTTCGATGCAGCCGACCCCGTCGACCCGGACTTCATGATCGGTACCTGGCGTGGTGCCGAACTCCCGACCGGTCACCCCATGGACGGAATGCTCGCGGCCACCGGTTGGTGGGGTAAGCAGTTCGTCGACACCGAGACCGTCCACCCGCTCCTCTTCCCCTCCCCCGGCCCACTTGGGCTGTGGGCACTCGATCCGGCGAAGGCATTCGGCGGGATGGCTCTCACCGACAAGCTGCCGTCATTCGCCACCCGATCGCTCGCGGGACCGATAACGGCCCTTCGGCCAATTCTCCGCACCCGGACGGCGAAAGCGCGTCTGCGCACGACGCGATACCGCGGCATCGACACCGCAACCATGGTTTACGACCAACTCCCGATCAACGACGTCTTTCGTCGACTGTCCGACGACGCTGTGTTCGGCGCCATGGACATGAAGGGTTCGAGCGCTCCCTACTTCTTCGTCCTGCGCAGGGACGAGTCACGAACGCTCGGTTGACCACGCGCCGTCAGAAGTTCACAGCAGCGACGGGGCAGCGAGAATGCGGCCGGCTTCGAAGTTCGCAGCGCTGGCGGGCAGGTCACCCGATCTGCCACTGAGATACACCCGGACGGTGCCCTGGCCTGTGGCCGGACGGCCGAGCGCATCGATCCGACGTAGCGTCTGCGCGGCCACGGCCTCGGCGCTGTCGAAGAGCCGCACTCCGTCGGGCAGAGCTGCGGAGATCTGCTCCGCCACCAGTGGGTAGTGAGTGCACCCCAGCACCACCCCGCCGGCATCGGCCGGGGTTCGCTCGACCGCGGACACGATGGCGTCGTACACCCGTTCCTTCTCGCCGCGGTCGATGGCCTCGGCGAGTCCGAGGCACGCGACGGGAACTACCGTGGCACCGTTTCCGAACTGGTCGATCAGGTCTGCCTGGTACCGACTGGCCGTAGTTGCCGCGGTGGCCCACACCGCGACTGTCGAACAGGCTGCCGCGGCGGGCTTGATCGCAGGGACGGTACCGATCACCGGAATGTCGGGGCCGACGAAGTCCCGTAGCTCACTCAGCGCGGTGACGCTCGCCGTGTTGCACGGCAGCACGATCACCTCGGCACCGCGATCGAGTGCCTGTTCCGCAGCCCCCACCACACGTTCGACGACCCACTCACCAGGTTTGGGCCCCCACGGTGCGCCGTCCGGGTCCATCGAGAGGATGAGGTCCAGGTCCGGGCGAAGCGTCCGCAACCACGCAGAGGTCGGCAACAAGCCCAGACCCGAGTCCATGAGTGCAACGATCACCACACGAATCTAGCGTGACCGTCCCCGCTACGCCGACGCAGCCTCCAACACGTCTGCGATCGGTGCAGCCCCGGCGATCTGACCACGCATCTTCATCACCTTGCCGGCGAGCCCGGCACCGACCACGCCCGCGAGCACACCCTCACGCTCGTAGTAGGCGAGGAACTTACGGCCGTCGTCCTTGACGACATGCACGGTGTCGCCGGCCGCGATGGTGCCGAGAGCCTGGATCTTCAGCCCGTACTGGTCGCTCCAGAAGTAGGGAACCTGGGCGGCAGCATCGGCGTCACCGGTCCCGGTCAGTGCTCCAGCCAGAATCTTCGCCTGTTCGCCGGCATTACTCCAGTGCTCCACCCGCTTGCGCCCACCGACCTCGACCTGCCAGGCAGCGACGTCACCCGCAGCCCACACATGCGGTGCGCTCGTCCTGCCCACTTCGTCGCACAGCACACCGTTCTCGACGTCGACGCCCGAGCCTTCGAGCCAGTCGGTGACCGGCACCGACCCGATCCCGATCGCCACCACGTCCACGTCGAGCTCGCTGCCATCGGTCAATACCGCGCGCGACACCCGTCCCTCGCCACGTAACTCGGCCAAACCTATCCCGGCGCGGAGATCGACACCGGCCTCTGTGTGCAGCCGGGCAACCAGCTCACCCACCTGCTCACCGAGTACGGAGGCCAACGGGGTGGGCTGCGGTTCGACCAGCACCACCTCGATGCCCGCCGACACCATGCTCGCGGCCAATTCGCAGCCGATGAATCCTGCGCCCACGATCAGCGCGCGTTTTCCGGGCGCCAGGTCGGCCCGCAACGCCAAGCTCTCGTCGATGGAACGCAATACGTGCACACCACCAAGATCGGGAAGTCCCCCTATCCGCCGTGGCGTGAGACCGGTCGCGATGACCAATTCGTCATAGGAGAGAACACTGCCGTCGGCCAGCGTCACCTCCTGTGCCGAAGTGTCGAGCCCGGAGGCAGCCGATCCGAGGCGCAGCTCGATGCGTTCGTCAGCGAAGTACTCACGGGGCTTGAGTGTCGTGTCGTCGCGCTCGCCTCGTACGACCTCCTTCGACAGCGGTGGCCGGTCGTAAGGCAGATGGGACTCCCCACCGACCAACACGAGTTCGCCATCGAACCCGGCACGCCGAAGCTCCTCCGCCGTGCGCAAGCCGGCAAGGCCTGCCCCTACGATCACTGTTCGCTGCACTGTCGAAACCTCATATCTATGGCGCTGTCGGTCACCTCACACAATACGAGAACAGGTTCCAGTTTTGGAACCTACGATCCCAAAGGCCGGCGAAAACGCCTGTGGCGCCCACCCCCGAGGGGATGAGCGCCACAGGGCAGAACCGAAGTCAGATCAGGAAACGATCTTCGTGACCTTGCCGGCGCCGACGGTACGGCCACCCTCGCGAATCGCGAAGCGCAGGCCCTCGTCCATGGCGACGGGCTGGATCAGCTTGACGGACATCTCGGTGTTGTCACCGGGCATGACCATCTCGGTGCCCTCGGGGAGGGTCACGACGCCCGTAACGTCCGTGGTACGGAAGTAGAACTGCGGGCGGTAGTTGTTGAAGAACGGCGTGTGGCGGCCACCCTCGTCCTTGGACAGAATGTATGCCTGGCCCTCGAACTCGGTGTGAGTGGTGGTGGTGCCGGGCTTGACGACAACCTGTCCACGCTCGACGTCTTCACGCTTGATACCACGAACGAGCAGACCGACGTTGTCGCCGGCCTCACCCGAGTCGAGAAGCTTACGGAACATCTCGATACCGGTGACCGTGGTCTTGGTCTTCTCTTCCTTGATGCCGACGATCTCGACGTCCTCGTTGACGTTGATGACGCCACGCTCGATACGACCGGTGACAACGGTGCCACGGCCGGTGATCGTGAAGACGTCCTCGACGGGCATGAGGAAGGGCTGGTCGGTTGCGCGAACCGGGTCCGGAATCGAGTCGTCGACAGCCTTCATGAGCTCGAGGATGCTCTCGCCCCACTTCTCGTCGCCCTCGAGGGCCTTGAGAGCGGAGACCTTGATGACCGGTGCGTCCTCGTCGAAGTCCTGTCCGGCGAGCAGCTCGCGGACCTCCATCTCGACGAGCTCGATGATCTCTTCGTCCTCGACCATGTCGGACTTGTTGAGGGCGACGAGGATGTACGGCACGCCGACCTGGCGAGCGAGCAGCACGTGCTCACGCGTCTGGGGCATCGGGCCGTCGGTGGCGGCAACCACGAGGATTGCGCCATCCATCTGGGCAGCACCGGTGATCATGTTCTTGATGTAGTCGGCGTGACCCGGGGCATCGACGTGCGCGTAGTGGCGCTTTTCCGTCTGGTACTCAACATGCGAGATGTTGATCGTGATACCGCGAGCCTTCTCCTCAGGAGCCTTGTCGATCTCGTCGAAGGCCGAGGCCTCGTTGAGATCCGGGTACGCCGTGTGCAGCACCTTGGTGATGGCCGCCGTCAGCGTGGTCTTGCCGTGGTCGACGTGACCGATGGTGCCGATGTTCACGTGCGGCTTCGTCCGCTCGAACTTCGCCTTCGCCACTTTGTGTCCTCCTGGACTGATTGTTGCTTGCGGTATGCAGCAGTGCGGTTGTGTTTATTTTTGTCGTGCTACGGGCAACAGGTAAAGATTACTCGCCGGTCGCCTTGGCGATGATTTCCTTCGAGACGTTCGCAGGAACCTCAGCGTAGGAATCGAACACCATGGAGAAGTTCGCACGGCCCTGGGTCTTCGACCGAAGGTCTCCGATGTAGCCGAACATCTCCGAGAGCGGAACCAGCGCCTTCACGACACGGGCACCACTGCGTTCCTCCATGGCCTGGATCTGGCCACGGCGGGAGTTCAGGTCGCCGATCACTTCACCCATGTAGTCCTCGGGTGTGGTGACCTCGACTGCCATGAGGGGCTCGAGAATGACCGGTCCGGCCTTGCGGGCAGCTTCCTTGAGTGCCTGCGAACCGGCGACCTTGAAGGCCATTTCGGACGAGTCGACGTCGTGGTAAGCGCCGTCGAGCAGCGTCAGCTTCATGTTGACCAGCGGGTAGCCGGCAAGAACGCCGTACTGCATGGCATCCTGCGCACCGGCATCGACCGACGGAATGTACTCGCGCGGAATGCGGCCACCGGTGACCTTGTTCTCGAACTCGTAGGTCGCACCGTCCTCGCCGGAGAACGGCTCGAGCGCGATGATCACCTTTGCGAACTGACCGGAACCACCGGTCTGCTTCTTGTGGGTGAAGTCGTGCTTCTCGACGGTCTTCGTGATGGTCTCGCGGTACGCGACCTGCGGCTTACCGACGTTGGCCTCGACCTTGAACTCGCGCTTCATGCGGTCGACGAGGATGTCGAGGTGGAGCTCGCCCATACCGCCGATGACGGTCTGGCCGGTCTCGTCGTCGAGCTCGACCGAGAAGGTCGGGTCCTCTTCGGCGAGCTTCTGGATCGCGACGCCCAGCTTTTCCTGGTCGGACTTGGTCTTCGGCTCGATCGAGACCTGGATGACCGGGTCCGGGAAGCTCATCGACTCGAGAACGACGGGGCTCGCCTGGTCACAGAGGGTGTCACCGGTGGTGGTGTCCTTGAGACCGATCATCGCGTAGATGTGGCCCGCCACTGCCTCGGGAACCGGGTTCTCCTTGTTGGCGTGCATCTGGAAGAGCTTGCCGATGCGCTCCTTCTTGCCCTTGGTGGCGTTGAGCACCTGCTGTCCCGGCTCGAGACGGCCGGAGTACACACGCACGAAGGTGAGCTTGCCGAAGAAGGGGTGTGCCGCAATCTTGAAGGCCAGAGCCGAGAAGGGCTCGTCCTTGGACGGCTTGCGGGTGATCTCTTCTTCCTCGTTGCCGAGGACGTGGCCGTGAACCTCACCGATGTCGAGCGGGTTCGGCAGGTAGTCGATGACCGCGTCGAGCATGGGCTGAACACCCTTGTTCTTGAACGCGGAACCACACAGCACCGGGTAGAGCTCGGAGGCGACGGTCATCTTGCGGATGGCGCCCTTGATCTCCGCGGTCGTGAGCTCTTCACCGCCGAAGTACTTCTCCATGAGCTCTTCGTCGGACTCGGCGACGGTCTCGAGCAGCTTCTCGCGGTACTCGGCGGCCTTGTCGGCGAGATCGGCGGGGATCTCCTCGATGGTGGCTTCCGCGCCGATGCCCACGGTGCCGCGCCAGGTGATGGCCTTCATCTCGACGAGGTCGACGACGCCGTCGAACTGGTCCTCTGCACCGATGGGGAGCTGCAGGACGAGCGGCTTCGCACCGAGACGGTCGATGATCGTCTGCACGGTGAAGTAGAAGTCCGCGCCCATCTTGTCCATCTTGTTGACGAAGCAGATGCGGGGGACGTCGTACTTGGCTGCCTGGCGCCAGACCTGCTCGGACTGAGGCTCGACGCCCTCCTTGCCGTCGAAGACAGCGACTGCGCCGTCGAGGACGCGCAGCGAACGCTCGACCTCGACCGTGAAGTCGACGTGGCCGGGGGTGTCGATGATGTTGATCTGGTTGTCGTTCCAGAAGCAGGTCACCGCGGCCGAGGTGATCGTGATGCCGCGCTCTTTCTCCTGCTCCATCCAGTCGGTGGTCGATGCACCGTCGTGGGTCTCACCGATCTTGTAGTTCACACCGGTGTAGTAGAGGATGCGCTCGGTGGTGGTGGTCTTGCCGGCATCGATGTGCGCCATGATGCCGATGTTGCGGACCTTTTTCAGGTCGGTCAGCACTTCCTGTGCCACAGGATTCTTCCCCACTCGTTGATTCGTGTCGGCCCGATCGGGCCACGTCTATTTGTGTTGTCAGCCGGCCCGCTGCGGAACCGACACTGCGACCGCCCACACCGGGCCGAGGGTGTTCGTGCTGCCCTCGGCCCGGTGGGTTGTCACCAGCGGTAGTGGGCGAACGCCTTGTTGGCTTCGGCCATCTTGTGCGTGTCCTCGCGACGCTTCACAGCGGCACCGAGGCCGTTGCTGGCATCGAGAAGCTCGTTGGCGAGACGCTCGACCATCGTCTTCTCACGACGCTGACGCGAGAAGGTGACCAGCCAGCGCAGAGCCAGCGTGGTGGAACGGCCGGGACGAACCTCGACCGGCACCTGGTAGGTGGCGCCACCGACACGGCGGCTGCGCACCTCGAGGGCGGGCTTGACGTTGTCCAGTGCGCGCTTGAGAGTGACGACCGGGTCGGTGCCGGTCTTCTCCCGCGCCTGCTCGAGCGCCTGGTAGACGATGCGCTCTGCAGTGGACTTCTTGCCGTCCAGCAGGATCTTGTTGACGAGCTGCGTCACCAGCGGCGATCCGTAGACCGGGTCGTTGATGAGCGGGCGCTTGGGAGCGGGGCCCTTACGTGGCATTAGCTCTTCTCCTTCTTCGCGCCGTAGCGGCTACGTGCCTGCTTGCGGTTCTTGACACCCTGGGTGTCGAGGGAGCCGCGGATGATCTTGTAGCGCACACCCGGGAGGTCCTTCACACGGCCACCGCGAACGAGCACCATCGAGTGCTCCTGCAGATTGTGCCCCTCACCGGGGATGTAGGCGGTGACCTCGACCGAGGTGGTCAGACGCACACGCGCGACCTTACGAAGCGCCGAGTTCGGCTTCTTCGGGGTGGTGGTGTACACGCGGGTGCACACGCCACGGCGCTGCGGGCTGCCCTTCAGGGCCGCGGTCTTGACCTTGGCGGCCTTGTCGCGGCGGCCCTTGCGGACCAGCTGATTGATGGTTGGCATAAACCGGCTTTCTTCGTTGGCACAGACTGCTCGAGACAAGCAACCTTGGCTGTTCTGAAATTAGGGATCTAGCAGTTGGGACAAGAGAGCTGCTGCCCCTCACTCGACCTCGCAATACGCAACGTTCACGTACCCCACGGTCGGGTGTGTCGCATACCCCCACACAGGCAGCCGGATGCTCGTTTCGTACACGAATCTGCACGAGCACGCGCGCGGCAATACCTTGCTAGGCACACAGGTCGGGCCCGGATTGGCCGGACACGACCCACAACGATACCCGGCGGCGCGGCGGAAGGTCAAAAGAAGCCCGTGGTGGTAAGGCGGGGTCGACGCTTGTCAACTGCTGAGGTCGAGTGTGAGTTCCGCGAGAGTGGTTGCGGCTGCACAGGGATCGCCCCCAGCGGCACCGTACTGCACCCACCATCCGAAAACTCCGCCGGACGGCGAACCGGCCGTGACGTTGCACGATCCGGGGTCCGCGGACTGACGCACCAGTAGGGCCCGGCGCCCCTCGATCGACGTGTTCGATACCTCGTAGCCGAGTCCTTCGGCAACGGATCGTTCGGTCTCGAGGGAGCCCGTTTCGAACCAGTTGAACGTGACTTTCGTGCTGCCCGTCGCGCCGACCGCATCCCATCGGCAGATGGCTCCGAAGAAACCACGGACGATGGCGTCGGCGCCGATGACCTCGGCGATCTTTTCGTCGGTGAGGGCGTTGCATTCCTTCAGGAGCTTGGTGAACTCGCCGAGATCGCCGGCCGCCCCGTCATAGGCGCCCTCCGGCTGCGGTGTACCCACGACCGTCGTTGTGCACCCGGCGACCATCAGGGCGGCGGCGGTCGCCACGGCCACTTCTGCGATTCGCCTCATCGCACGCGCTCCACAGTCTTCTCGGCGAGCGCTCGGCCGACCTGGCACGGGTCGTGGGCAGGTCTGGAATCGCCGTACATGATCGACCAGTGAACGAAGTCGCCCCCGAAGGCGATGCCGATCTCGCACAGATAATCCGATGCCGATGCGATGAATCCGGGTTGTCCACCGATCTCGAGGTCCGCCGCAGGCCGGCCGATGAGCTCCGAACCGGCGCGCTCACGCCCGATAGGACTGCCGCGGTACCAGGAGTAGGTGACACTGGGCCCCGCCGCACCGCCGACTTCCCACACGCAGCCGACGGAATTGCGGGTCACGGCCGTGAACGGGGGCATCCCGAATGCGTCGGCGACTTCCTCGTCCGTCACCGATCCACATTCACCGATGAACGGGCCGGGTTCGGTGGGCTCGGGGCGAACCAGAGCGGGGCCGGTCTCCGCCTGCGGCTCTTCGCCCCCACCGCATCCGGCCAGGACCGCAACCAAACCCACGGCCACGAACGCTCCCCATTGCCTGCCCATGCGTCGTGACTCTACCGATCCGTGAGCCGCCTGCCTTGTCATCCGAGCGCTGAGATCATCTGGGGGCCGGGGGCAGTACATCGATGCGGAGCGGGCTGCACGTTTCGATGAGCCAGTCGTGGCCGGGGCCGGATTGGAAGATGCGGCCAAAAGAACTGTCTTGCGTGACCGCGTTCGTGCAACGGTCACCGAACAGCACAACGGCGCGGGTGTCGTTGCACTTACGGGCGGTCCAGGCGAGGCCGTCGAACCCAGCGTCGTGGGCGGCCTGCGCCCACAGGACGGTGCGCGGGTATTCACCGGCATCGGTGTCGGTGACGTGTCGGGCCTCCACGCCGAGGCGGCGCAGACCGAGTCCACGCAGGTTCGCCAGGCGCAGGTCACGGGTTATTTCCATCTTCCCCATCACTTTGTCCGCGTAGGCGGCGTACGGGAGGATCCCGCCACTGACAGGAATGTCGTGGAGCAAGGATTCGGCGAGCGCTGCGCCTTCGGTGTCGGCGGCATAGATGACCGGGACCGTCGGCTCGCCGAAGAACGCGAATCGGGTTCGGCTGCCGATTCCCGGGTTGAACTGGCCGACAGTTCGCGTATTGCTGTGGACGCGGTAGAGCCGTTGCCCGGAGGCAAGGTGGTCGACGTCAGCGTCGAATGGCTCCGGCGGGGTCCCGGCAGCATTCACCAAATCACCGTTCCGGCGGGGTTCACCAAGACACTCCGAAGGATTCCGTCGCGAGAGTCAGGAGTTCGTCGGCATGGTCGATGATGTCCACTGGTCGTCGACCGCCCAGGTATGTCGTCGGCGCCATGAGCCACTCGACCAGGCTCGTCTCGTCCCAACCGTGCTGATCACCAACCGTGCGAAGCTCGGCGATCACTGGCCGGATTCCGGCTGAGCCGAACTGAAATGCGGGATACAGCAAGTACTTTCCGCGACGTAACGCGAGCAACCGCCCCTCACTGCGGGCTGCGGTGGCGGCGTTCCGGCGGGCGACGGCACGAGAACTCATCTGGTCGGCGGCCTGGGTACTGGTAAGCAATCCGAACTCGGCGTCGATGCGGTCATACAAGTTCTGTTGGGCCTGCACCGCCCGCGCCAATGCGGGCGACGCAGCCGTCAGGTGTGCGGCGCGGATCGCGGTGCCGAGTGCGGTGACGTTGCGGCGGGTTCGTTCCAGGTCGGATGCCACCGCAGTCGCGGCCTCTTCCAAGGCCCTCGCCTCGCCGTTCATCCGACCCTCCACGTTCGTTCCGTGCGATCCATACTATCGCATGAAACGAACTACAAACCAGTAGCGACGGCCAGCGCGGAATCGAGTTGTGTCGCCCATTGGCGCACGACCTCGCCGCGCCGCCGAGAATCGTCGGTGAGTACGTCGGCGAGTCCGAGACCGCGCGCCAGATCGAGCGTGGCCTGAACCATCCGGTGCGAGGCCGGGTCCGAATCGTCGCAACCCAGTTGCTGGACGGCAGTGCGGTGCGCGACACGACCGAAGCGTTCTTCGAGCGGCAGCACCCGCGCCCGCAGTTCGGGGTCCGAGGCTGCGGCCGTCCACACCTGCAGGGCCGCCTTGAACAGGGGACTCGTGTACGACTCGACAAGCCTCGTGACCACTGCTTCGGTGCGGCCGGCACCCGCCGGCAGTTCGGTCGCCTCTCGCGCTGCCTCCGCCATCCTGGCGTCGAACATCATCTCTAGGGCTGCGGTGAACAGGTCCTCGCGCGTCGGGAAATGGTGCTGCGCCGCGCCCCGGGAGACCCCGGCACGCTGTGCGACGACACCAACCGTTGTCGCACTCCACCCCAACTCTGCGAGAGCGTCGACGGTGGCCTCGAGCAGGCGCTCACGCGTCGCGCGACTGCGGTCCTGCTTCGGCTCGCGTGCCATGTCGGTCCTCCTGCGATGTACCTAACGCGCCCACCGTGGTGGCCGCTTCTGCGAAAACGCCATCATGCCTTCCCTGGCTTCCTCGGTACCGAAGAGGCGGGCGGACTGCGCCTCGAGGTCGGCGGCATTGCGGTCGAACCCGTCGAGAACGGTCCGCGTGGTGAGGGCTTTCGATTCGGCGAGACCTCGAGGCGATGCCTGCATGAACTGGTCGACCAGTTCGTCGACCGTCTCGACAGGGTCTAGGGAGGCACTGGTGACGAGACCGATGTCTTCGGCGATCCGGGAACCGAACTTCTCTCCCGTGAGGAAATACCGGCTCGCGGCCCGCGAGTCCAATCGGGGTAACACCGTGAGCGAAATGATGGAGGCGGCGAGACCGAGCCGTACCTCGGTGAGCGCGAACGTGCTGTCGGGTCCGGCGACCGCAACATCGCACGCGCCGACGAGTCCCATACCGCCGGCGCGGACGTGCCCGTTCAGGCGACAGATCACCGGCTTGGGAAGTTCGACGATTCCGCGCAGCAACGCGGTCATCTGCCGGGTGCGTTGCCCCGCACGTTCTGCAGGATCACCGCCGGTGCCGCTCGCTTCGCTCAGGTCGGCACCCGCACAGAACGTGGTTCCGGTGTGCGTGAGCACCACAACCCGCACGTCGTCGTTCGAGGCTGCGTCGCGCAGACCCCGGTCGAGCTCGGTCACCGACCTCGACGAGATGGCGTTCCGGTTGTGCGGCGAATCGAGGGTGAGGGTGGCCACGCCGACCCTTACTTCGTAGCGGACGTACGGATTGTCGGCTTCCCTGGAGTTTTCGGCGTCCATGCCGCTTCCTTCCGTCAGTACGACCGTGGGAGGTCCAGCGAGTGCTGGGCGACGAAGTTGAGGATCATTTCCCGGCTCACCGGTGCCACGCGGGCGATACGGGCGGCTCCGAGCATGGCGGCCAGCCCGTATTCCTTGGTCAGGCCCGCTCCGCCGTGCGTCTGAATGGCTTGGTCGAGTGCCTTGATGCTCGCTTCTGCTGCCGCGTATTTCGCCATGTTGGCTGCCTCGGCGGCACCGGAATCGTCGCCGCTGTCATACAGTACGGCCGCCTTCTGCATCATCAGTTTGGCGAGCTCGAGTTCGATCTTGACCTGCGCCAGCGGATGCGAAATACCCTGATGTGCACCGATCGGTGTCTTCCACACGGCACGTTCTTTCGCGAATGCGGTCGCGGCGTCGAGCGCATAGCGGCCCATGCCCACCGCCATCGCCGCACCGAGAATGCGTTCGGGGTTGAGGCCGGCGAACAGCTGGGCCAGGGCCGCGTCGGGCTGCCCGACAAGCGCTTCGGCCGGCAGCCGAACGTCGTCGAAGAAGAGAGCAAACTGTGTGTCCGGCTCGATGATGTCCATCTCCATCGGCTGCTTCAAGAAGTTCGGGGCATCGGTGGGCACGATGAACAATGCGGGTTTCAGCTTGCCGGTCTTCGAGTCTTCGGTTCGTGCCACGACGAGAACCGCGTCGGCCTGGTCGACACCGGAGATGAAGATTTTGCTGCCACGGAGAATCCAGTCGTCCCCGTCGCGGTGTGCGGTGGTCGTGATGTGGTGGGAGTTGGAACCGGCATCGGCCTCGGTGATGCCGAACGCCATGATCGACGAACCGTCGGCGAGATTCGGCAGCCATGTCTGCTTCTGCGCCTCGGTTCCGAACCTGCCGATGACCGTTCCGCAGATCGCGGGCGACACCACGATCAGCAATAGACCGGCACCGTGCGCGGCGAGTTCTTCCTGCACAAGGGCCAGCTCGTAGATTCCGGCTCCGCCGCCGCCGTACTCCTCGGGAAGGTTCACCCCGAGAAATCCGAGTTCGCCTGCTTCGTTCCACAACTCGGTGAGCGGCTGATTCTGCCTCGAATGCGGCAGCACGTAGTCGACGTAATCGAATCGCGCGCCGAGCCTCGACACGGCAGCGCGAAGCTCCTTCTGCTCGTCCGTTTCGACGAATCCGTTCATCACGCTTCCCTTTCTGCTTCCGAGACAGGCCCTTCTGCCTCCGAGACAGGCGCCGCTTCGACGACGGCGAGCACCGACCCGACCTCCACCTGCTGCCCTACGGCAACCGAGAGCTCTGTGAGCACCCCGGCGGTCGGCGCAGTGACGGTGTGTTCCATCTTCATGGCTTCGAGCCACAGGATCGGCTGGCCCGCCACCACGGTGTCGCCCTGCTCGGCGCCCACTCGAATGACAGAGCCGGGCATCGCCGCCAGCAAGGAACCTGCGGCCACTTCTGCGGTCGGGTCCACGAATCTCGGGACCACGGTCAGCGTCACCGGTCCGAGCGCGGAGTCGACGAACACCCGCTCGTCGTAGCGGTAGCGCGCGATCGAGAATCTGCGCCGCAGTCCGTCGATGTCGAGCACCACGGTTTCGGGGGTGTGCGACACGAGAGCCACATTCTCGAACGGCCCATTCTCGAAGCCTGGAGCCGAGAGCCCGTCTCGGCCCAGCCGGTAGCGCACGGCGTGATCACCACGCGCGGTGGTGTATCGCTTGAGTTGCGGCTGCGAGGGCATATTGCGCCAACCACTGGGCAGACCGCCGCCGACACGGGCACCAGCCCGATTGGCCGCCGAATCGGCAAGGGCTGCCGCCAGCGCCGACACCGCTTCGCTGTCGGGCGACGCCAGCGGCTCGGACAGCGTCTCGAGTCCATGGGTGTCGAAGAACGCGGTATCCGTCTCGCCCGCAAGAAATGCGGGGTGACGTAGCACGTTCACCAGCAGGTCGCGGTTGGTGACGAGGCCGTGCAGCTCCGTACGGGCGAGTGTCCCGGCAAGCAGCTTGGCTGCCTGCGTCCGATCCTGCGCGAACGAGATGACCTTCGCGAGCATCGGGTCGTAATGCGCCCCGACTACGGACCCGTCGACCACTCCCGAGTCCAGCCGCACACCCTTTCGCCCGAGCACCCCGAATTCGGTGACCTCGCCCGGCAGCCGCAGCCTGCGCACCGTTCCGGTCTGTGGCTGCCAGTCGGCGGTGGGGTCTTCGGCGTACAGCCGAACCTCGATGGCATGGCCTCGTAGGGCTGGTTGTTCGGCGGGAAGTGGCGCACCACTGGCGACCGAGATCTGCAGAGCCACCAGGTCGAGGCCGGTGGTGCATTCGGTGACCGGATGTTCCACCTGCAGACGGGTGTTCATTTCCAGGAAGAAGAAGTTGCCGTCCTCGTCGGCCAGGAATTCGACGGTGCCTGCGCCCTCGTAGCCGATGGCGTCGGCGGCGAGCCGTGCCGCGTCGAACAGGCGTCGACGCATTCCGGGTACTCGTTCGACGAGTGGTGACGGCGCTTCCTCCACCACCTTCTGGTGGCGACGCTGAATGGAGCACTCGCGTTCGCCGACCGTCCAGACCGTGCCGTGCCGGTCGACCATCACTTGCACTTCGATGTGCCGTCCGGTCTCGAGGTAGCGCTCGCAGAACACCGTCGGGTCACCGAACGCGGATTGCGCTTCGCGCCGCGCGCCCTCGATTTCGTTGTGCAGAGCCGTCAGCTCACGCACGACGCGCATCCCTCGCCCACCACCACCGGAGGACGCCTTGATCAGAACCGGCAGATCGGCCGAGGTGACCGCGGACGGTTCCAGTTCGGCCAACACGGGTACTCCGGCTGCGGCCATGATCTTCTTCGACTCGACCTTGGACCCCATCAGTTCGATGGACTTCACGGGTGGGCCGATCCACACGAGTCCCGCGTCCTGCACCTGCTGAGCGAAATCGGCGTTCTCGGAGAGGAAACCGTAGCCGGGGTGGATGGCATCGGCACCTGCCGCCTGTGCGGCTGCGATCACGAGTTCACCGCGCAGATAGGTGTCGGCGGGCGCACTACCGGGTAGTCGGGCCGCGACGTCCGCCTCGGAGACGTACGGGGAGTCGGCGTCTGCGTCGGAGAACACGGCGACGGTGCCGATGCCGGATTCACGGCAGGTGCTGAACACGCGTCGCGCTATTTCACCGCGGTTCGCGACCAGCACGGAGTCGATGGATCGCAGGTCTGTCGTAGTCGGCACGGGACCTCACATTCGGAAGACACCGAAGCTGTCGGTGCCTTCGATCGGGGCGGAGGCGATGGCCGACAGGCACATTCCCACCACCGTGCGGGTGTCTCGGGGGTCGATAACCCCGTCGTCGTACAGCCGGCCCGACAGAAACATGGGCAGTGACTCGGCCTCGATCTGGTTCTCGATCATGGCGCGCATCCCGGCGTCCGCTTCCTCGTCGAAAGCCTGACCGCGCGCCTCGGCGGACGCCCTTCCGACGATGGAGATGACACCCGCCAACTGGGCACCGCCCATCACGGCAGACTTCGAACTGGGCCAGGCGAACAGAAATCGCGGATCGAATGCGCGACCACACATGCCGTAATGACCCGCGCCGTACGACGCACCCAGCAGGATCGAGATGTGCGGCACCGTCGAGTTGGCGACGGCGTTGATCATCATCGCCCCGTGTTTGATCATGCCGCCCTCCTCGTACTCCTTGCCCACCATGTAGCCGGTGGTGTTGTGCAGGAACAGCAGTGGAGTGTCGGAGCGGTTCGCCAGCTGAATGAACTGGGTGGCCTTCTGTGATTCCTCACTGAACAGCACACCGCGTGCGTTGGCGAGGATGCCGATCGGGTAGCCGTGCAACTGTGCCCAGCCGGTGACCAGAGACGACCCGTACAGCGGCTTGAACTCGTCGAAGTCGGAGCCGTCGACGACCCGGGCGATCACTTCCCTGGGGTCGAACGGGATCTTCAGGTCCGAGGGGACGATGCCCAGCAGTTCTTCGGGATCGGCGAGCGGTTCGATCACCTCGGGACGCGGCTCGGGCCCCTTCTTCGTCCAGCCCAGCCGTTTGACGATGGTGCGCCCAATGCGGATCGCATCCTGCTCGTCGACGGCGAAGTAGTCGGCCAAGCCGGACGTACGGGAGTGCATGTCGGCTCCGCCGAGCGCCTCGTCGTCGGAGTCCTCACCGGTGGCCATCTTCACCAGGGGCGGCCCGGCGAGGAACACCTTTGATCGTTCCTTGATCATCACCACGTGATCGGACATGCCGGGGATGTAGGCACCGCCGGCGGTGGAATTGCCGAAGACCAAGGCGATGGTGGGAATTCCGGCGGCAGAGAGTCGGGTGAGGTCACGGAACATGCGACCGCCGGGGATGAACACCTCCTTCTGGGTGGGAAGGTCTGCGCCACCCGATTCGACCAGGGAGATCACCGGAAGCCGGTTCTGTACGGCGATGTCGTTGGCCCGGAAACCCTTCCGCAAGGTCCAGGCGTTGCTGGTTCCTCCACGGACGGTGGGGTCGTTCGCGACGATGAGGCATTCCACCCCTTCCACCACCCCGATTCCGACGACCGTGCTGGCACCCACGGGAAAGTCACTCCCCCACGCTGCCAGGGGGCACAGCTCGAGAAAGGGTGAGTCCTCGTCTATCAGCAGTTCGATGCGTTCACGCGCGAGGAGTTTGCCGCGATCGTGATGGCGCTTCGTGTACTTTTCGCCGCCACCGGCAATCGCCTTCTCGTGTTCGGCGGTCACTTCGTCGAGCTTGGTTTCCATCGCCTCGACCGCGGTGGTGTACACCTCCGACGCGGTGTCGAGGGTGGATCGCAGAACACTCATCCCTGGTACCCCAATCTTTTCGCCGCGAGTCCGGTGAGGATTTCGGTGGTGCCGCCACCGATCCCCAGAATCCGCATGTCTCGGTATTGCCGCTCCACTTCGCTCTCCCGCATGTAGCCGGCACCGCCGAATAGCTGAACTGCTTGGTGCGCCACCCATTCACCGGCCTCGACGGCGGTGTTCTTCGCGAAACACACTTCCGCGATGAGGTCCTGATCCGACTCGATCGACCGTTCGGCCAAGGCTCGTGTGTAGACGCGGGCCACGTCGATGCGACGGGCCATGTCGGTGACCGTGTGCTGTACGGATTGCCGCGAGATGAGCGGGCGACCGAACGTCTCCCGGTCACGACACCACTGCACCGTCAGGTCGAGACACCGCTGGGCGCTGGCGTATGCCTGCGCCGCCAGGGCGATTCGTTCGGTGAGGAAGGCCTGTGCGATCTGCGCGAATCCGGTGTTCTCGGCGCCGACCAGATTGGTCACGGGCACCCGCGCGTCGACGAACGAGAGTTCTGCGGTGTCCGAGGCCAGCCAGCCCATTTTGTCGAGTTTGCGAGTCACCGCGAATCCGGGTGTGCCCTTTTCTACGACGAGCAGCGATACCCCTGATGCTCCGTCACCTCCGGTGCGGACCGCAGCGACCACGAAGTCGGCGCGGCACCCCGAGGTGATGAACGTCTTGGCTCCGTTGACCACATAGTGATCGCCGTCCCGCTTCGCGGTGGTGCGCAAGTGTCCTACGTCCGAACCACCACCGGGTTCGGTGATTGCAAGTGACCCGATCTTCTGCCCGGCCAGGGTCGGCCGCACCCAGCTTTCGATCTGTGATTCGTCCCCGGCCGCAATGAGGTGTGGAAGAGCGATACCCGACGTGAACAGCGAGGCGAACAAGCCGCCGGACGCACCCGCGTAGTGCATCTCCTCGCAGATGGTGACGGCGTCCACGAGGTCACCGCCCGCACCGCCGGCGCTCTCGGGGAATCCGGCGCCGAGCAGACCGAGTGCTGCGGCCTTCTCGTGCAGCTCGCGCGGAATCTCGCCGCCACGCTCCCAGTCGTCGAGGTTCGGCAGAACGTCGTGGTCGACGAATCTCCGCACGGTCTCGCGTAGCGCATTCCGTTCCGGTGTGTCCCACATGCTCACGCGAGTCCCTCCGGGATGTCGATGTGTCTGCTGCGCAACCACTCCCCGAGTCCTTTGGCCTGCGGATCGAAGCGAGCCTGGGAGGCGACACCAGCGCCGAGAATGCCCTCGATCACGAAGTTGACCGCTTTCAGCTTGGGGAGCAGGTACCGGGTGACGGTGAGATCTGCTGCCTCGGGGAGCATCCGTTTCAGTTGATCGACGGTCAGGGCATGGGCCAGCCAGCGCCACTGCTCGTCGGTGCGCACCCAGACGCCGACGTTCGCGTTTCCGCCCTTGTCGCCGCTGCGTGCGGCCGCAATGGTTCCCAAAGGGACGCTGCGGGCAGCACCGCCCGAGTATGGGACCGGCAGGGCGGGGTCCGCCGGATCGGCGAGAACCTGCGTCTCGGACGAGGGGTCGATGGACACCTGCGTACCGTCCGGCAACACAGCTGTGTGCGCGACCTTCCCCGCGTCCACGTATCCGGGGGTGAACACGCCGTACGGCTGCCCGTTCGAGGGCGGGGCGGTCAGACTGAAACCGGGGTAGCTGGCGAGTGCGATTTCCACCGCGGCAGAGGAGAAGGCGCGGCCGACCACCTCGGGATCGGGGTCGCGCACCACACAGCGCAACAGCGCACTGGCTGCTTCCTCGGTGTCCGCGTTCGCATGGTCGGTGCGCGCCAGCGTCCAGTCGATTTCCGTCGGTGTCGTCGACAGCCACGATTCGAGTTGCGTGCGCGCCAGATCCGCTTTCGCGTCGATGTCGAGGCCGGTGAGGATCATGGTCACCTCGTTGCGGAACCCGGCCAGGCTGTTGCACGACACCTTGAGGTCCGGTGGCGGCGGCTCCCCCTTCGCGCCACTGATCCGCACCCGGTCCGGCCCGTCCTGGGCCAACTCCACGGAATCGATGCGGGTGGTCACGTCGGGGCCCGCGTACCGGCCTCCGGTGACCTCGTACAGCAGTTGCGCGGTGACTGTCCCGACCGAGACGGCGCCGCCGGTTCCGGGGTGTTTGGTGATGACAGACGAGCCGTCGTCGAAGATCTCCGCGATGGGAAAGCCTGGGCGCCGCATGTTCTCGATCTCGGTGAAGAACGAGTAGTTGCCGCCGGTGGCTTGGGTGCCGCATTCGATGACGTGGCCTGCGGTCACTGCGCCGGCCAGCCGGTCGAAGTCGACTGCGCCCCAGCCGAAGTGTGCGGCGGCAGGGCCGACGATCACCGAGGCATCGGTGACGCGGCCGGTGACCACCACATCTGCGTCGGCGTTCAGGCACTCCACAATTCCCCAGGCGCCGAGGTAGGCATTGGCGGTGAGCGGTGCCCCCAGACCGAGTTCGTCGACCCTCTTCGTGAGGTCGTCGCCTTCGACGTGCGCGATCTTCGCGTTCAGTCCCAGCGTGATAGCGACCTCGCGGAGCGCGGTCGCCAGGCCGGTGGGGTTGAGTCCGCCGGCATTGGTGACGATCTTGACGCCCTTGTCGAGGGCGAGACCCAGGCAGTCTTCCGCCTGACGCAGAAAGGTCTTGGCGTAGCCGCGGTTCGGGTCCTTCATGAGGTCGCGACCGAGGATGAGCATGGTCAGCTCGGCCAGATAGTCGCCGGTGAGGTAGTCGAGTTCGCCGCCTTCGAGCATCTCCCGCATCGCCGAGAGGCGGTCGCCGTAGAACCCGGAGCAGTTGCCGATGCGTACCGGTGCACTCATGCGTTGGTGCTCGATTCACGTCCGGTGCCGGACGGACCGGCGAATGCCTGTGCGATACCGAGCCAGTGCCGGGCGTCCTCACCGACCGCCTCGAGCGCGAGGTCGTTGCGGTGGGCGCGTTGGGTCACCAGCAGGCAGAAGTCGAGTGCCGGGCCGGTGATGCGCTGCACCGCCTCCTCGGGCCCCCATGTCCAGGTGTCGTCATCGTCATCGTCGGGCGCGGTCAGTTCGACACGAAACTGCTCGGACGGTGGGGTGAGACCGTTCACGGAGTACGCGAAGTCGCGGGTGCGAACGCCGAGGTGGGCGATGGAGCGGAGCCGACCCGTGGGCACCGGACGCACGCCCAGGGATTCGGCCACGTCGAGTCCGTGTGCCCACGTTTCCATCAGCCGCGCCGTTGCCATGGACATTGCGCTCATCGGCGGCCCGTACCAGGGCAGCTTCGTTCCCGGCGGTACGGCAGCCAGCTCGTTCGCCACCCGGATCCGTTCGGCACGCCACTGCGCGTACAACTCTCCGGGTGCCTTCTGCGCTTCGGCCTCCGCACCGTCGTCCACGAAGCCTGTCGGGTTCTTCCACGCCTCGGCCGTTCCAGCCTCGAACGCCTCGGGATCGGTCACCGCCAGGAGTGCTGCGCGGTCGGTCCACAGCAGGTGTCCGATCTGATGCGCGATGGTCCATCCGGCCGCCGGCGTCTGCGTGCGCCACTGCTGCGGCGCCAGTGTGACCACCAACGCTTCGAGCGCGTCGCCCTCCGCCTTCAGATCCGTGATGACGTCCTGCAATGTCGGCATGCGATCAGGATCACATGTCCCGTTTTAAAAAGCAAGCATGCTTGCTTGTATTTGAATCATGAACCACCAGGGTCCTTAAGTGGCGTGCCCGAGAGCGCTGAATGTCAACGTAGAGCGCCGATTCGAAGGATCACGCACAAGCGCTTCGTGACGCCCGTCATATCCCCATTTGGTGGACGCCTGACTTGTCCGGATACCGAATCGCAACGGCCGCTCGGCGACCTCACACTTCGTGGTCCGGGCACACCGCTTGCAGCTGCTAGCGTTTCTTCCGCACTCCCAGAGGGGGTTCGGATCTGCCGAAATCGGATCCGAAGTGCAATCGGAGGAAGCATCTCCCAACGCAGGCGATGCAGGGATCAATCGGGGGGGAACGTGATTTTGCTGTGCACCGGTGAGCCCGGCTCCCGGTCTGGGAGTGCGGCACCTGCCCACCTATCGCATCTGCGGCACTCGGCCGTTTCAGCGTTCGCACGCCGTGCCGTTACAGCGTTCACACGCGGCGCGGCGAGTTGATGCCACAGCCGAAAGACCCTCTCCAACAGATCGCCCCGTGCGGTTGCACCACATCGAAGTCGAAGGGACAGCCAGAATGACGCAGAAGATCCGCGGACGCCACCGGCGCCAGAGCCAGCGCGCCGCCGTGATGGGCGCCCTGCCCCTCGCCATCGCGATCGGCTACTCGGGTGTGGCTGCGGCAGCTCCGCAGCCGGGCACCACCGACGAGGTTGCGCCGGACGCACAGCCGGGCACCACCGCCGAGTCCAAGCCCGATTCCGATTCCGACAAGGTCGCGCCCACCATCGAGCGCACCAAGCAGTCGGAGCCCAAGTCGTACTGGATCGCACCGCCGCCCGAGTACAACAACGTCCCCACACGTGAACTTCCGACGTACAGCGAGTACGACGTGGAGGAAGAAGCGTACGTGGCACCGGAGCCGGTGCAGATCCAGGAACTGCACCTCCCGACGGCTGTCGATCCCGTCGCGCCCATCGAGGCACCCGAGGACAAGCTGCGCGTCGGTGACTACATCTCCGAGAAGCCCGCGTGGATGACCGAGGAGCAGCTGGAGAAGACCAACAACACCGCTGCCGTGGCCGAGGCCCAGATGGCGACGTTCTGGAATTCGATCGGTGTCGACGGCACCCGCTCCGATGTCGTTGCCGGCGCGACGATCGCCGGTGCCGCGACCGGTGGCGTGATCGGCGCCGGTATTGTCGGCATTCCGCTGGCAGTCGTCGCGGGCATTCCGGCGAACGGCGCGGGCTGCATCGCAGGCACAGCTCTCGTCGGCGCTATCGGCACCGTTGTCACGATCCCAGCTGGCGGAATCGGTGGCATCCCTGCCGCTATGGTCGGCTGCGGCGTCGGTGCTGCCGCCGCTACCGCCGCCGCATCGGCGGCGGCGGGTGGCGCGGGCGCCGTCGTTGGTGGCACCATCGGCGCAGCGATCGGCGGAGTTGGTGGCGCCGTCGGTGGAGCGACCTACGAGGTACTCAATCCTGAGATCAACCCGGACACGCCGGTCGAACCGAGCCCGGGCGTCAGCGCCAACGCCTGATCACGCACTATCCACGAAGCCGCCGCAACCTCGAAGGTTGCGGCGGCTTCGTCGTTCCGCCGGACTTGTCCGAATACAGAAACCGAACCAGCCGGTAGGAAAAGTCCGAGTCTGGTTCCCGATGCGGCGCTTGCAGCTGCTAGCATTGCGCCCGCACTCCCAGAGGGGGGTTCTGGATCCGACGAATCGGGTCCAGGTGCAACACGGAAAAGCATCACCCAACGCGGGCGATGCAGAGACCCATCGGGGGGAACGTGACTTCTCTGTGTACCGGTGAGCTGTGCTCCCGGTTCGTAGGTGTGGCGCCGTACCTCCTATCGCGTCTCTGGCACTCGGCCGTTACAGAGTTCGCAACGCGACATCAACACGGTGGTGTGCCGTGCTGACTCCACAGACGTATTCCGCAGTCGTGTTGATTCCACCGTCGTGTCGATGACACAAGCGAAAGCCGCTCTCCAGCTAGCAGTTTCGTGTCGTTGCACCACATCGAAGTCGAAGGGACAGCCAGAATGACGCAGAAGATCCGCGGTCGACACCGGCGCCAGGGCCAGCGCGCCGCCGTGATGGGCGCACTGCCCATTGCCATCGCGATCAGCTACTCGAGCGTGGCAGTTGCAGCACCTCAGCCGGGTACCACCGACTCGGTCAATCCGGACGACGAGGCGGCCCCCAGCACCGCACAGCCGGGCACCACCGCCGAGTCCGATTCCGATTCCGACAAGGTCGCGCCCACCATCGAGCGCACCAAGCAGTCGGAGCCCAAGTCGTACTGGATCGCACCGCCGCCCGAGTACAACAACGTCCCTACACGTGAACTTCCGACGTACAGCGAGTACGACGTCGAAGAAGAAGCGTACGTGGCACCGGAGCCGGTCCAGGTCCAAGAACTGCACCTGCCCACCGCTGTCGACCCCGTCGCCCCCATCGAGGCACCCGAAGACAAGCTGCGCATCGGTGACTACGTCACCGAAAAGCCGGCATGGATGTCCGAGCAGGATATGGAGAAGACCAACAACAGCGCGGCTGTTGTCGAAGCCCAGGTCGCCACGTTCTGGAACTCCATCGGCGTTGAGACCAGCCGGTCCGACCGGATCGCCGCCGCCACAACGGCCGGTGTCCTTACAGGTGCCGTGACAGGTGCAGCAGTAACCGGCATCCCCGCGGCTGTCGCTGGCGGCGTTGCTGGCGGGGCTATCGGAACGGCCGTTGGCAGCCCGGCATTCGTCGCAGGTATCATCCCTGGGGTCGGTGTGGTTACCGTTCCAGCCGGACTTGCCGCTACTGCCAGTGGGGTTGCAATCGGTGCGGCGGTCGTGGGTATCCCAGCAGCCCTCGCCGGTGGCACCGTCGGCGGACTGATTGGTGGCGCTGCTGGTGCCAACTTCGGTGCGGGTGACGAGTCGATTGCCCCGACGGTGGAACACGACCAGGGCGTTGCGCCGATCCTTCCCGATCTGGAAACCTCCCCCGGCGATACCGAGGAGAAGGCAGCACCGTCGGCGGAGGCACCCGAGGCACCCGCCGTCGAGGCGGCTCCTCCGGCACCGCCCGTCGACGCCGCACCCGAGGCGCCCGCAATCGAGGCTGCACCCGAGGCGCCCGCCGAAGCCGCACCGTCTGCGCCGTTGATCGACCCGGAGAGTCTCGAGAAGATGGTCTCGCAGGTCGAGTCGCTGCCCGGCGGCGCTGTCCTGGTCGACAAGATGAGTTCGTTCGTCGATGTTGTTCCGCAGCTCGTGGACAACACCAACGACTTCGCAGCCGAGCAGGGCCAGGTTCTGCACGGGGCAGGCATCACAGTCTGATCCCGCACACGACACTCGAAGCCGCCGCAACCCAGCGAGGTTGCGGCGGCTTCGACGTTCCCGCCCTACGCGAGTGAGAACTCACAGTGCGAGTCCCGCTCTGTGAGTTCCGTCGCGTATGAGTACAGTCGAATGGTGATCTCGCAGTTCGTGGCCCGGGCAGCGCTCGAACCATTGCCGTCCATCGACGGTGTCGCATCGCGTCTGCTCCGCACCGGCCACCACATCGAAGGCAAAACGGTCCTGATCACCGGCTCGTCGTCCGGTGTCGGTGAGGCCGCAGCTCACCGCCTTTCGGAGCTCGGCGCCGGCATCGTTCTCGTCGCACGCGGAGCCGAGCGGCTCGAGCACGTCCGCGACGAAATTCTCCGTTCCGGCGGAGACGCCTGGGCACTGCCCGCCGATCTCACCAATCCCCACTCGGTGAACGAGCTTCAGGCGCGGATCACCAGCGAAGTCGGCCCCATCGACGTGCTCATCAACAACGCCGGCCGCTCCATACGCAGGCCGGTCACCGAATCCTTGGACCGGTTCCACGACCTCGAACGCACCATGGCCATCAACTACTTCGGTTCCGCACGCCTCATCCGCGCGCTGCTGCCCGCCATGACCGACCGTCGGTCCGGCCACATCATCAACGTCGCGACCTGGGGTGTGCGCGCCGGGGCAATGCCGAAGTTCGCCGCCTACCACGCATCCAAGTCGGCGATTGCAGCGTTCGGCCGCGATCTCGGCGCAGAACTACACGACACCGGGGTGCATGTGAGCACCCTGCATTTCCCGCTGGTCCGCACCCCGATGATTGCGCCCACAGCAGATTACGACTCGATGGCGGCGCTCACTCCAGAAGAGGCAGCCGAATGGTTCGTCACCTCGATCAAGACTCGCCCGATCGAGATGATGCCCAGCTACACCGAGCTGCTGCGGGTGATCGACCTGTTCTCCCCACGCCTCACCGACAGGCTGGTGCGAGACTCCGGGATCTGACGAACCCCAACCGAAGGGATGCATCTCGATGAACGACGCAGTCTTGACCGAACGTGATGGCGACGTCGTCATCTGGACGCTGAACCGACCCGACGCCCGCAATCCCATCTCGGAACCGGACGTGATCGAAGCGCTCGAGGACGCGGTGGCCGCCGTCAATGCGGACGGCAGTGTTCGTGCTGCGATCATCACCGGAGCCGGAACCGCGTTCTCGTCCGGCGGGAACGTCAAGCACATGCGTGACCGCGAAGGCATGTTCGGCGGCACCCCCGCCGAACTGCGTCAGGGCTATCGGCACGGCATCCAACGCATTCCGCGAGCGCTCTACCACTGCGAAGTGCCCACGATCGCCGCGGTGAACGGCCCGGCGATCGGAGCGGGGTGCGATCTGACGCTCATGTGCGACATGCGAATCGCCTCCACCCATGCGACATTCGCCGAGAGCTTCGTCAAGGTTGGGCTCATCCCCGGCGACGGCGGCGCCTGGCTGCTCCCCCGCGCAATCGGGCAGGCGCGAGCAAGCGAAATGGCGTTCACCGGTGAGGCTGTCGACGCCGCCACCGCCTTGGAGTGGGGCCTGGTGTCCAGGCTCACCGAACCCGCCGAACTCCTGCCCGCCGCGATCGAACTGGCGAATCGTGTCGCCGCCAACCCACCTCATGTACTGCGCATGACGAAGAAGCTCATGCGCGAGGGTCAGCACCAATCGCTGGAAAGCCTTCTCGAGCTGTCTGCAGCCATGCAGGCACTGGCCCATCACACCGAAGACCACCACGAAGCCGTGGGCGCAATGCTGGATCGCCGCCCTCCGAAGTTCACCGGACAGTGAAACCCTTGACCAGCATCGACGACGCGAAGGCCGTGCTGGCAGCGCAACCGTTCAGCGTTCTGCTCGGCACACGGATCACGGAGTACGGACCAGACGGCTCCACCCTCGAGATACCGCTTCGACCTGAGCTGTTGCAGCAGTTCGGGTTCGCTCACGGCGGGGTGATCTCGTATGCCGCGGACAATGCCTTGACCTTCGCTGCAGGAGCCGCGTTGGGGCCGTCGATCGTCACCACCGGGTTCACCATCGACTACCTGCGACCCGCCCGGGGCGAACTCCTGCGGGCCACAGCGAAAGCGGTCGATGTCACCCGTCGACAGGCGTTGTGTCGGTGCGAGATCTACGTCGTCGACTCCGCGGGCGAGTCGAGATTTTGTGCCGCCGCGCAAGGTTCGGCGCGATTGATCGAACTGAAGTAGCTGGTCAGGCCGCGCCGCGACCACCGAGCCTTACCCGATGGTGCCGTTTGCCCGTGAGCATCCACCCGTTGTCGGGAACACGAGTGTCGGGGTCATGCCTTCGGATGGTGAACGAGGTGATCGGTAATCGTTCGACCAAGTGAGCGTCGGCATTGAAGCTGCCTGCATACCCCTGCTCGAACAGTGAATACGCCGTGTGGTTGATCGAGTTGACGGCCAGTGCCAACGCATCGAGGGCAGAAGGCAAAGGGCCGAAGGCGGCGAGCGAATGACCGCCGTGAACGGAGGTGCCGACTTCTGCGAAGAACAGCCAGTCGGCATCGAGATTCGAGTTTGCTGCGGGACCGGAATTGCCAGCCATATCCGCCTCACTCCCTGATCGAGGCCAGTGTGACCAAGGTAACTGAGGGCGCCGACAATTCCGGGACGCCATGCCGTACAACACAGAAAGCTTCCGCGCGACAATTGCTGCGACGCTCCGTCACGCCACCTGTCGCCGCCCGATCGCAAACAATTCCTGGGGTAGGTCGAGACCTTTGAGATGGTGCGATCCCGCTGGTTCGCACCAGAACCCGTCGGTGTCGAGTTGGTCGAAGAACTCCCTCGTCACCAACACCTCGTGAGCGGGGGTCACCGCCACCACCCGACTGGCCAGGTTCACGGGACGCCCGAACCAGTCTCCGGCGCTGTGCATCGCAGAACCCCAGGCGATCCCGGCCCGCAGAGGTGGCAGACTCGCTCCCCTGGCTGCCTCCACCAGATCCAGTGCAGCGCCGGCCAGGCAGTCTGCGTCGGGGGCCACCATCATCACCGCATCACCGATCGTCTTCACCACCCGAACCGGCGTGCTGATCACCTCCGACGCCAAGCGATCCAGGTTCTCGGCGAGCTGCCCCAGTTCGTCGGCCGTGCCCCGCTCGCCGAGCACGGTGAAACCGATCAAGTCCGCGAAGCACACCCCCATCGGACCGGCGTCGGGGAGGTGGAAATCGGCGTCCTCCGAACCGACCACGTCAGCATGAATGCGGTGCCTGATGTTGGTCGCGAGTATCTGCGCGAGCATCTGCGCCTGGTACCCGGCCAACTTGTGGACTTCTTCCGAATATCGCAGCGCCAGCTCCGGGTGCTCACGTGCAGCCTCCAGACGATCCTGTAACAGGGTGTCCGACGCGTCGGCCACCGTCCAGATGTTCCGGCTCATCACCCTTGCCGCGGCGAACATCGCCTTCTCGTCGAGCCCCAACTCGCGATACACCTGGTATGCCTGGGCCATGACCAGGTCCGCATCGTTGTAGAAGTTGCCGTCCGCCGAGATTCCGCGCCCGAGCACCCGGAACCACCGACGGACATCCAGCTCGGTGAGACCAGACAGCCGAACGACGTCCGCGAGCCCGTACTCGCCTCGCGGCGACAACGCGTGTTCGAGAAGAAGATGAGCGAGATGACCGGCACGGGTCGCATGAACCAGTTCGTCCACCGACTCGCCGGATTCGACCAACCTGGTCAGAACATCGGCGCGAACGGTACGCTCCTCGCCGGTCAGTCCGTCGAGAAGCCCGGCATCCTCGAACTCCCGAACCTGCACACGCGAGGGCGTGGCCTGCCGCAGAGACCTCGGCAGCGGTGACACCAGACGACCCGGTCGCGGAATTCGCACCACTTCATCGTCTCAGGGAATAGGTGAAACCGAGGCAGGATCAGCCACGCGGACGCAACCTGCTGTTCGGAAGCGCCGGGGCAGGCAACGGTGTCCCGTCGTACCCGTCGACGCGACCGAACCGGCGGTCCACAGCTTCGCCCTCACCGATCTCGGCCTGCCACTGCTCCCGGTACGCCACGATCTCCTCGTGGGTGCGGCCCATGAAATTCCACCACATGATCACCTGTTCACCGAGCGGTTCACCGCCCAGCACCAGCAGGCGGGCTTCCTCGTCGCCGTCGTTACGCAGTTCGAGCACCCGGTGACCGGGTGACTGATAGCCGAGTTCGGCCCAGCCGACGCGCGTGCCGGCCATCGTGGTCTCACCTCGGTCCACCAGCACACCCATTTCGTGAGTGGGATCGATGTCGAGAGACAACAGCGCTCCGGGGTCGAGCAAGATCTCCGCGCCCAGCAGCGCGGTGAACGTGTCCACGGGCGACGTCGAACCCGCCAGGCACCCGAGAAACACCCGGATCGTGGCGCCGGCGACCTCGACCGGGTCCGGTCGAAAGTGCTCGAAAGCCGGATCGGTGTCACGCGCCGCATCGGGCAACGCCACCCACAACTGGGCGCCGTGCAACGTCGTCGTCTCCGGTGTGGACACCTCGGAATGCGCGATCCCACGGCCAGCGGTCATCAAGTTCAACTCCCCCGGACGCACCATCGCATGAGTGCCCAGCGTGTCCCGATGCTCGATCTCACCGGTGAACAGCCAACTCACCGTCTGCAACCCGGTGTGCGGGTGCGGGGCCACGTTCATCCCGCCACTCACCGACACGTCGTCCGGGCCGTAATGGTCGGCGAAACACCAGGCGCCGATCAGCGACCGGGCACGCTGCGGCAGCGTCCGCCGCACCCGCATCGCACGAGGTCCACCGAGTGGCACCGTGCGAGACGTCAGGACCTGAATGCCCGACCCGGGCTGCGGTTCGTTCTCGCATCGTTGTTCGACGGGGTCGGTCTCCACATTGCTCACGCACTCCATGGTGCCCCTCACCCGTCCTGGGCAACCTGCAGTTTGCGGCACAACCCCGCCAGGACTTCGAGTTCTTCCGGTTCGAGCACCGATCCGACCGCTCGGCGAATGTGCGCCACGTGGCGGCGACCCACCACCCGCTGCACCCGCCGACCCTCCGCGGTCAGCTCCACGACGGTGCCACGCCGGTCCGCCGGATCGCCGTGCCGGGTGACCAGACCGGACGACTCCAACCTCTCCACGATCCGGCTCAACGAAGGCTGCGCCATCCGGACCGACCTGTTCAGATCCTGCAACCGCAGACACCCGTCCGGCTCCCGGAGATTGAACAGCACGTCGTACTCACGTTGGGTCACCTCCTCCCAGATATCTGCGGCCAGCGCGGTTCGATCAACCGACGACATCAGCCGACTCACGCGCAGCCTTCGACGCGGCATGCGTCGGAGGATCCTCCGGAACACCTTCCGGTCGCCGCGCAGCGAACTCCTTGCGCAGCACCGGTACCACCTCTGCGCCGAGGAGGTCGAGTTGTTCGAGAACCGTCTTCAACGGCAGACCGGCGTGATCCATCAGGAACAACTGGCGCTGGTAATCGCCGAAGAAGCCGGCGAACGTCAGCGTCTTGTCGATCACCTGCTGCGGCGAGCCCACCGTCAGCGGAGTCTGCTCGGTGAACTCTTCCATCGACGGCCCGTGCCCGTACACCGGGGCGTTGTCGAAGTAGGGACGGAACTCGTCGACAGCATCCTGCGAGTTCGGCCGCATGAACACCTGACCACCCAGTCCGACGATCGCCTGATCCGCCCGTCCGTGACCGTAGTGCTCGTAGCGTTCGCGGTAGAGGTCGATCAACTGGATGTAGTGCTCCTTGGGCCAGAAGATGTTGTTGGCGAAGAAGCCGTCACCGTGGAAGGCGGCGATCTCCGCGATCTCCGGACTCCGAATGGAGCCGTGCCACACGAACGGCGGAATGTCGTCGAGTGGGCGTGGTGTGGCTGTGAACCGTTGCAAGGGCGTGCGGTACTTGCCCTGCCAGTTCACCACTTCCTCGTCCCACAGCCTGCGCAGCAACTGATAGTTCTCGAGGGCCAGAGGGATTCCCTCACTGATGTCCTTGCCGAACCACGGATAGACGGGTGCGGTGTTACCCCGCCCCATCATGAGATCGACGCGCCCCTCGGCGAGATGCTGAAGCATCGCGTAGTCCTCGGCGATCTTCACGGGGTCGTTGGTGGTGATCAAGGTGGTGGAGGTCGACAGAATCAGATTCTCGGTCTGCGCCGCGATGTACCCGAGCATGGTGGTCGGCGACGACGGCACGAACGGCGGATTGTGGTGCTCACCGGTCGCGAACACGTCCAGACCGACGTCCTCGGCGTGTTTGGCGATGGTGGTCATCGCCTTGATCCGCTCGTGCTCGGTGGGAGCGCGACCCGTGGTCGGGTCGTGGGTCACGTCACCGACGGTGAAGATTCCGAAGTGCATGGCCGTTACTCCAAACGCTCGACATCATGCATCTGCATGAACATTTGGCTCAACCGGCCCCGAACCCCATCCATTCCAACAAACGAATGGGACGTTCGCCGCGTCGGTACGGCCGAACGTCCCATTCGTGCCCCTGATGTGGGGGGCAGGTGTGGTGCGGTCAGTGCACCGCGATCGGCGCCGCGACGGTGCCGTCTGCCTCGTCGGACTCGGGGCGAACGTACTTTCTGCGCGGCAGGAAGAACGCCGGAATCAAAGTCACCACGATGATCACCGCAGCCACCAGGAAGGTGTTGCCGAACGCGTCGGCGGCCGCACTCAGGATCTGCTCACGCAAACCGGGAGGCTGCTGGGCCGCGACCTCGGGAATGTGCTGCACAGCCACCTTCGCGGTGTCCAGATCACGGTCGAGCAACTGGTTGGTGAGCACAACCGACATCACGGCGGTACCGATCGAACCAGCGGTCTGCTGCACGATGTTCATCAACGACGAACCACGTGCGATCTGCTCGTTGGACAGCGTGACGATGGCGGCCGTCATCAGCGGCATCATCGTGCAACCCATACCGAGACCCATCACGAACAACCCGGCCATCAGCAGCCACGCCGGGGTGTCGGCGTCGACCTGAGTGAACACACTGATGCCGACGAGGATCAACGGCAGACCCGTGAGCACGATCTTGCCCGCACCGATCTTGTCGACGAGACGTCCCGCGATGGGCATCGTCAGCATCGCGCCGATACCCTGCGGAGCCATCAGCAGACCGGCGGCCAGTGTGGTGTTGCCGCGCACCTGGATGAAGTAACTGGGAAACAGCAGTCCTGCGCCCATGAACGCAACGATGAACAAGGACGTCGTGATCACCGCAAACGTGAGTTGGCGGTTCTTGAACAGGCGCAGATCGATGAGCGGATGCGCCTTGTTCAGTGCGTGGAACACGAAGGCGGCGATCAAGGCCAATCCGACACCGGCCGACACCAGGACCCGCGCCGAGGCGACCGTGCCGACCTCCGGAATCGAGGACACACCGAACAAGAACAGTGCGAGGCCGGGCGAGAGCAGCAGCATGCCGACGAAGTCGAACGATTCCGAGGGCGAGGGCTTGTCCGAGGGAAGGATCCAGTACGCCGCAGCAAGGGCGATGATGCCGATCGGCAGGTTGATCAGGAAGATCCAGTGCCAGCTCGCGCTCTCGATGAGCCAGCCGCCGAGGATCGGGCCGCCGATGGGGCCGAGCAGCATCGGGATACCGAGAACTGCCATGACTCGGCCCACTCGTTCCGGGCCGGCCGCGCGGGTCATGATCGTCATTCCGAGTGGCATCAACATGCCGCCGCCGAATCCCTGCAGGACACGGAAGACGATCAGCGATGTGATGTCCCAGGCCATGCTGCAGAGAACCGAGCCAATGATGAACAGCACCAACGCGGTGATGTACAGGCGCTTGGTTCCGAATCGATCGGCCGCCCATCCCGTCAGCGGAATGACGGTGGCCAGAGCGAGGGTGTACCCCGTCATCGTCCAGGCGACTGTCGCGTAGGTCGCTTCGAACTCGGTCGAGAAGGTGGACAGAGCAACGCTGACCACGGTCACGTCGAGGATCGACATGATGGCACCGAGGACCACCACCGAGGCGATCTTCAGAACTTTGGCGTCGAGCTTGTCCGGCACCGCGTTGCGCTGGTCGGGCGCATTTGCCCCAACATCCGGTGAGGTCATCGGGAATTCTCCTGTGTCAGTACAGGCAGGCTCTCACCTGCGAGAATGGGGTTGAGTGCCTCGATCAAACGTTGCCGATCCAATTCGGGCACCGTCGACGCGAACCGTCGCAGGTGATCCCGCTTGCACTCGAGGTGAGTCGTCGCGACGGTGCGTCCCGCCTCCGACAAGGAAACCCGTTTGATCCGCCGGTCGGACGCGTCCTCCCGCCGGCATGCAAGCCCCTGTGTGACGAGTTGATCGACGTTGCGACCGGCGGCGGCGACCGACAAACTCAACCGCTCCGCCAACTCGTTGATCGGGAGGTCACCATCCCACGAGAGCACGAAAAGCATTCTTACCTGCGAAAACGGCAAGTCCAGCGACACCAGGACGTCCATCGACTCCGGTTCGCTGGCACTCATCAAGCGAGCGAAGAACTCGTCGAGGACCTCGAAAAGGTCTTCAGGGGTAGCTGCAGGCACCGCGAAATACTACCGTTTGCGCAACTATTGCAGAAACGTTAGCTATCCCACATCCGGGTACGGCTCATTCCTGAACGAGCACGCCCTTCCCGAGGATCTTCCCCTCTTCGAGATCTGCGAGCGCCCGGCCTGCGTCGTCCAACGAGTAGCGCGCGGTCACCACCGGGCGCATACCCCGCTCGACATGCCGCACCAGTGCCCCGTGCATTTCCTCCATCCCCGATGGATTCCGCATGACGAACTCTCCCCACGCCGCCCCCATCACGGTGATGTTGCGGAACAGGACACGATTCATCTTCAACTGTGGGATACCCCCACCGGCGAACCCGATCACCACGAGACGCCCTTCCGGGGCGAGCACTCGCACAGCCTCGTCGAACGCATCGCCGCCTACCGGGTCGATCACGACCTCGGCACCGCCGCCGGTCACGGTGCGTACCCGCTCACCCCAGCCCTGCTGGAGTTGCACCACCTCGTCGGCCCCGAGTCCGCGCAGAAACTCTTCCGCACCTGTGCGGCGAACCACAGCGATCACACGGGCGCCGTGCGCGGACGCCAACTGGATCGCCGCCGTGCCGACACCTCCCGCCGCACCGAGGACCACGACCGTCTCGCCCGCACGCAACTTCGCGCGCCGCGCCAGCGCAAACTCCATCGTCTGATAGTTGATCGTCATCGACGCCGCCTCGGCGAAACCGAGTTCGTCCGGAATACGCAACGCCTGTCCCGGCGCAACTGCGACCGTCTCCGCAAAGCTGCCCACCAAAGTGTCGGCGAGGACACGGTCTCCGGCCTGCAAGCCACTGCCGTCGGGCGCAGACAACACCACCCCCGCGGCTTCCGAACCCGGGACGAACGGCAACTCCGGACGCATCTGGTACTTGCCGTAGGTGATCAACAGATCGGGAAAACACACGCCGGACGCCTTGACGTCGATCAGAACCCGACCCGCGGGGTCCGGATCAGGAACGTCTTGCAAAGACATTCCGCTGGGGCCCGTCAATTCCGACAACACCATCGCGCGCATGGGTTCGACACTAGCCGCATGACTGGGTGATTGCGGATACTGTTCACGAACAGATCAGCTCACACCAGATAGGCCCGACCCCTCGACGTGAGGAGCATCAGTGGAACTCGAGCGACCGTTGGCAGAGCGCAGGGACGGTGCGCGGGTCTTCCGCACCTCCCGCGAGATTCGCACCGGGGACATCGATGCCGGACGCCGCCTGCGTCTCGACGGCATCGCTCGCTACCTGCAAGACATCGGCATCGACAATCTCGAGGCCCTCGACGTCTTCGAGAGTCATCCACTGTGGATCGTGCGACGCACCGTGATCGACGTGGTTCGTCCCGCCACCTGGCCGGAACGAATCGAACTCAGCCGATGGTGCACCGCCTTCTCCACCCGCTGGGCCGACATGCGGGTGCGCATCGAGGGTTCGAAGGGTGCACTGTTCGAAACCGAGGGCTTCTGGATCAATATCAGCCCGGATACCGGGATGCCGACCCGTATGAGCGACACGTTCATCGAGGGAATCGCCGGATCCACGGACGAGCACCGCCTCAAATGGAAGCGCGCACTCACCGAGGACGCACCGGACGCGGGCGCAGGCGTCGAGGACACACCGTTTCCACTGCGCGCCACCGACCTCGACCCGTTCGACCACGTGAACAACGCCGTCTATTGGCAGGCAGTGGAAGAGGTGCTGGGCACGGAACTTCGGTCTCGTCCCCATCGCGCAGTGATCGAGTATCTGGCGCCCGTTCAATCCTCCGACAAGGTCGTGCTGCGCACTCGCCGAGACGATGGCGGCGTCACCGTCTGGTTCCTCGTCGACGACAAGGCACGTGCGGTTGCCTACGTCGGAGCGCTCCCCGTTTGATCGACCGGCTGTGATTACCGCCCGGTAGCCGACGGCGTGCGCGGACACCGGACGGAGCGTGGTTTAGTCTCTGCCCATGACCGCGAATCGCACCCTCGTCTTGATGCGTCACGGAAAGTCCGGCTACCCGGAAGGTGTGGCCGACCACGACCGGCCCCTCGCGGAGCGCGGTGTGCGCGAGGCCGGACTGTCCGGCGAGTGGTTGCGCGGCAACCTTCCCCAGATCGACACCGTACTGTGTTCGACGGCGCTGCGGACGCGGCAAACGCTCGAAGCCGCCGGGATCGAAGCACCGACCCAGTTCTTGCGCCAGCTCTACGGCGCGTACCCGCCCGAGATCATCACAGACATCAGCGAGGTCGACGAGTCGGTGCAGACTCTGCTCGTGGTGGGGCACGCACCTGGAATGCCGACGACTGCACTCGATCTCACAGCAGACCCGGACAGCGCGAACGCACGGGCCATCCGCGAAAAGTTTCCCACTTCGGCACTGGCAGTACTGTCGGTCGAAGGCGATTGGGCCGACCTCACCGCGGGCGCAGCCTCACTCGTCACCTTCCACGTGCCGAGATAGCTGTCAGATGACCTTCTTCAGCACGAATGCGCCGCCACCGATGACGAGTACGAGCAACAGGGCGGGCCAGAATCCCAACAACCACCACACGACCCCGAACACGATCAGAGCCGGCGCGGCGGTGATCAAGGCGATCATGGGGTTTTCGCGCACCACTTCGAGAGCCGTGCCTGCGTTGCGGCGATTGAGTCCACCACGATTGTTCTGGGACATATCGTCTCCGTTCGATGGGTCGGGTTCTGCGCGCTCGGCACCTTGTCCCCGAGCGTAGTCGCACTGCGACCGAACGCGCCGTCCGACCGATACAGGGACGAGTTGTCTGCAGTGACGGTTCGCTAGCTCAGGGCACCGTCGTAGTCCGGCAGCTTGAAGGTGCGTTCCGCGTGCCCGCCGCCGAGGTCGCTGGCGTTGTTACCGATGTTGGCCACGATGGTGTATCCCTGCGATTCGATGTCGGCGCGCGCTGCCGTCTTGTAAGCCTGAAGATCGAAGAACTCGACGAGGTCGGTCTGATAGAGCCCATCAACCGGATAGCCGACCGAGATCAAATTCGGTCGGGTGATCGGCTCGAGAAAGTCGAACCGTCCGGTTACGAAGAAGATTGCGGCGCCGCGCTCCTCGGCCAGCTCGGCGACTTCCAACATGGGCTGCAGCGCCGGTATGCGAGCAAGGTCGAAATTGTAGTGCGTCTCGAGGGTGGTGTTGTCGATGTCGAACACGACCGCGGGCTTGCCGGTCGTGGGCAGTCGCTGCTCGAGGTATGCCTTCGCCTCCTCGGCAACGGGAACAACGTCCGAGATCCAGGTTTCGTAGCTCGGCTCACCCGTCTGAAGGCTTCCGATCGGTCGCAGGGTGTTCGGGGCGGCGGCCGGAGCAGGGCTGGGTTCGATCGGATCAGCCGTCGCCGTTGCCGGCGCCCAAGACAATCCGACGGTGACTGCTGCAACGATGAAACTGGCACGCAGGCTTCGCAAATCGACTCCTCGACACTGGGAATGATCACAACGAGCCCTAAACCTAACCACCCGGCCAACTCTGCGTCCCAGTTTTCGAGAAGTGCGAGTTGCCGGCTCCGCGGCAGCTGTTCGGTGACGGTAGGGACCAACTCGACCCGCACGCCGAGCAACCGCACCGACCGATCGAGCTCGAACCGGTCGAGAACCATCAGCGCAGCTTCCTCGGCCTCGTCGATGTCCGTGGTGGGAGCGGCAAGCTTGGCGGTCTTGGTTCTGGTGAAGAACCCCGGAGGTCGTCCGTCGAATGGTCCGCCATCACCGCCATCCAGTTGGCCTCAGTGAGTCGGTAAACGCCGAAGGCCCGAGCCCCGTACGAGGCACTCGCCACCACACAGCTCAGCGTAGTGAGACACACGAAAGCCCCGCACTCGTCATCGAGTGCGGGGCTTTCGTTCGGCTACCGGTCAGCGGTAGTCGTTGCTGAATCCGTAGTCGTCCAGCGGAACTGCAGCACCGGTGTTCTGGCCGAAACCGTCCGGGCTGTAGTACTGGTCGTCGTAGGACGGCACCGCGTACGCGGCAGCACGTGCCTCTTCGGTCGGCTGAACCTGGATGTTGCGGTAACGGTTGATACCGGTACCGGCAGGGATCAGCTTACCGATGATCACGTTCTCCTTGAGACCGATCAGCTTGTCCGAGCGGCAGTTGATAGCCGCATCGGTCAGCACGCGAGTGGTCTCCTGGAAGGACGCTGCCGACAGCCACGAATCGGTTGCCAGCGATGCCTTGGTGATACCCATGAGCACCGGACGTCCGGCCGCGGGCTCGCCACCCTCGGCCACGACGCGACGGTTGGCCGCCTCGAACTCGGCACGCTCGGTGAGCGAACCGGGCAGGAACTCGGTCGCACCCGAATCGATGATTGTCACGCGACGCAGCATCTGGCGAACGATCGTCTCGATGTGCTTGTCGTGAATCGACACACCCTGGCTCCGGTACACCTCCTGGACCTCGTTCACGAGGTGGATCTGCACCTGACGGGGGCCCATGACACGCAGCACCTCATGCGGGTCGGCGGCACCTTCCATCAGCTGCTGTCCGACCTCGACGTGGTCGCCGTCGGCGAGCAGGCGCTCGGTGCCGTCGTCGTGCTTGAAGACACGCAGACGCTGCCGCTTCGAGAGCTTGTCGTAGACAACCTCTTCGCCACCATCGTCCGGGATGATGGTGATCTTGTAGAAGCGATCGCCGTCCTCGAGCTGTACCCGGCCGGTGACGTCCGCAATCGGTGCCTTGCCCTTCGGGACACGAGCCTCGAACAACTCCTGGACACGCGGCAGACCACCGGTGATGTCGTCTCCGGCGACACCACCCTGGTGGAAGGTACGCATCGTCAACTGGGTACCGGGCTCACCGATGGACTGAGCGGCGACGATACCGACGGCCTCACCGATGTCGACCAGCTTGCCGGTGGCCATCGAACGGCCGTAGCAGGTTGCGCAGACGCCGGTTCCGGTGGTGCAGGTGAGCACCGAACGGACCTTGACGTTGGTGATGCCGGCTGCAAGCAGCGCGTCGATTGCCGGGTCGCCCAGGTCGTGACCACGCTCGACGACGACGTTGCCGTTCTCGTCGAGCGCGTCGGCGGCCAGGGTGCGGGCGTAGGTGCTGGTCTCGACGTGTGCATCGCGAATCAGCGTGCCGTCGGCCTGCTTCTCGGCGATCGTCGTGACGATGCCACGCTCGGTTCCGCAGTCGACCTCGCGGACGATGACGTCCTGCGAAACGTCCACCAGACGACGGGTCAGGTAGCCCGAGTCGGCGGTGCGGAGCGCGGTATCTGCCAGACCCTTGCGGGCGCCGTGCGTGTTGATGAAGTACTCGAGAACGGTCAGGCCTTCCTTGAAGGAAGACTTGATCGGACGCGGAATGAACTCACCCTTCGGGTTGGTCACCAAGCCCTTCATACCGGCGAGCGAACGAACCTGAGTCATGTTGCCGGCGGCGCCGGACTTCACGATCATCGGGATCGGGTTGTCGTCGGGGAAGTGAGCTTCCATGGCCTTACCGACCTCGTCGGTGGCCTCGGACCAGATTTTGACCAGTGCGCTGTTGCGCTCGGCCCTGTTGAGAGCACCGCGCTGGTACTTCTTCTCGATCTGGTCTGCCTGGCCCTCGAAGGACTCCATGATCTGAGCCTTCTCCGGCGGCACGAGGACGTCGGAAATCGAGACCGTGACACCCGAACGCGTGGCCCAGTAGAAGCCTGCATCCTTGAGCTTGTCGACGGTCTGCGCAACCACGATCATCGGGTACCGCTCGGCGAGATCGTTGATGATCGTCGCCTGACGCTTCTTCGGCATCTGCTCGTTGATGTACGGGTAGTCCGCCGGAAGCAGCTCGTTGAACAACACGCGACCCAGAGTGGTCTCCGCAGTCCAGCCGTCACCGTAGGTCCAGCCCTCGGGGAACAGCTCCGCCTCGAGGTCCTTGGGCGGACGCTGCGTGGTCAGCCGAACCTTGATCCGCGCCTGGATGGCGAGCGAACCACGGTCGACGGCCATCTGAGCCTCGGCCGGCGAGGAGTAGACACCCTGCTCCGCCTCGTCCTTGGTCGGCGCGGCGAGCTGGCCGAGCGCATCCTCGTCGAGACGCGTCAGGTGGAACAGACCGGTCACCATGTCCAGACGCGGCATGGCGAGCGGACGACCCGATGCGGGCGAAAGGATGTTGTTCGACGACAACATCAGCACACGAGCCTCGGCCTGCGCCTCCGCGGACAGCGGAAGGTGCACGGCCATCTGGTCACCGTCGAAGTCGGCGTTGAACGCCTCACACACGAGCGGGTGGAGCTGGATGGCCTTGCCCTCGACGAGCTGCGGCTCGAATGCCTGAATACCCAGGCGGTGCAGCGTAGGCGCACGGTTGAGCAACACCGGGTGCTCGGCGATGACCTCTTCGAGGACGTCCCACACCTGCGGACGCTGACGCTCGACCATCCGCTTCGCCGACTTGATGTTCTGCGCGTGGTTCAGATCGACCAAACGCTTCATCACGAACGGCTTGAACAGCTCGAGAGCCATCAGCTTCGGCAGACCGCACTGGTGCAGCTTGAGCTGCGGACCGACCACGATCACGGAACGACCCGAGTAGTCGACGCGCTTACCGAGCAGGTTCTGACGGAAACGACCCTGCTTGCCCTTGAGCAGATCGCTCAGGGACTTCAGCGGCCGGTTGCCCGGTCCGGTAACAGGCCTGCCCCGGCGTCCGTTGTCGAACAACGCGTCCACGGACTCCTGCAGCATCCGCTTCTCGTTGTTGACGATGATCTCGGGCGCACCGAGGTCGATCAGTCGCTTGAGGCGGTTGTTGCGGTTGATCACGCGGCGGTACAGGTCGTTGAGGTCGGACGTCGCGAAACGTCCACCATCGAGCTGCACCATCGGACGCAGCTCCGGCGGAATCACCGGAACCGCACCGAGAACCATGCCCATCGGCGACGAGTTCTCGTTGGCCTGGAACGCGGCGACAACCTTGAGACGCTTGAGCGCGCGGAGCTTCTTCTGCCCCTTGCCGCTGCGAATGGTCTCGCGCAGGTTGTCTGCCTCGGCGGCGATGTCGAAGTTCTCCAGAAGCTTCTGGATCGACTCGGCACCCATGGCACCGGTGAAGTACTCGCCGTAACGGTCGACCAGCTCGCGGTACAGGAGCTCGTCGACGATGAGCTGCTTCACGCTCAGCTTGGTGAAGGTGTTCCAGATCTCCTCGAGACGATCCAGCTCACGCTGCGCACGGTCACGGAGCTGACGCATCTCGCGCTCGCCGCCGTCCTTGACCTTGCGGCGCACATCCGACTTCGCACCCTCGGCCTCGAGCTCGGCGATGTCCGCCTCGAGCTTCTGGGCGCGGGCTTCGAGATCGGCGTCACGCTGATCGGCGACGGTCTTCTTCTCGACCTGCATCTCCGCCTCGAGCGTGGACAGCTCGTTGTGACGCAGTTCCTCGTCGATACCGACGATGACGTACGCGGCGAAGTAGATGATCTTCTCGAGATCCTTCGGCGCCAGATCCAGCAGGTAGCCGAGACGGCTGGGCACACCCTTGAAGTACCAGATGTGCGTGACCGGTGCCGCGAGCTCGATGTGACCCATCCGCTCACGACGAACCTTCGCACGCGTCACCTCGACGCCGCAGCGCTCACAGATGATGCCCTTGAAACGAACACGCTTGTACTTACCGCAGTAGCACTCCCAGTCCCTGGTGGGGCCGAAGATCTTCTCGCAGAAGAGGCCGTCCTTCTCAGGCTTGAGCGTGCGGTAGTTGATCGTCTCCGGCTTCTTGACCTCGCCGTAGGACCAATTGCGGATGTCCTCAGCGCTGGCGAGGCCAATGCGGAGTTCATCGAAGAAGTTGACGTCGAGCACGTAACTTCCTTTCCCCAGAGGGATTGCGGATCAGCGGGGACCGCCGAATCCTGTCTGCCAATTCAAATGTGAACTACGCCCCCGGGCGGCGTCGCCACCCCCCGGGGACCGAAATCTAGTTCGCGAGGTCGTCGACCGTCGCCGCCTCGTTCCTGGACAGGTTGATGCCCAGGTTCGCTGCGGCCCGCTCCAGGTCCTCGTCGTCACCGTCCGCCATCGCGATGGCCGCACCGTCCGAGGACAGCACCTCCACGTTCAAGCAGAGCGACTGGAGCTCCTTCAGGAGCACCTTGAACGACTCGGGAATACCCGGTTCCGGGATGTTCTCGCCCTTGACGATCGCCTCGTACACCTTCACGCGACCCACCACGTCGTCCGACTTGATGGTGAGCAGTTCCTGCAGCGTGTAAGCCGCGCCGTACGCCTGCATCGCCCAGCACTCCATCTCACCGAAGCGCTGGCCACCGAACTGGGCCTTACCGCCGAGCGGCTGCTGGGTGATCATCGAGTACGGACCGGTCGAACGAGCGTGGATCTTGTCGTCGACCAAGTGGTGCAGCTTGATGATGTACATGTAGCCGACCGACACGGGATACGGGAACGGCTCGCCGGAACGGCCGTCGAACAACGTGGCCTTTCCATCGCGCTGAACCATCGCCTCGCCGTCACGGTTCGGCAGGGTCGAGCTCAGCAGACCCGTGAGCTCGTCCTCCTTGGCACCGTCGAACACCGGGGTGGCGATGTTCGAGTCGGCCGGAGCGGACAGCATCTCCTCCGGCAGCGTCGCAGCCCAATCGGGACGCGAGCCGTCGTCGGCGACCTGAATGTTCCAACCGGTCTTACCGATCCATCCGAGGTGAGTCTCGAGCACCTGACCGATGTTCATACGACGCGGAACACCGTGGGTGTTCAAGATGATGTCGATCGGAGTGCCGTCGGGCAGGAACGGCATGTCCTCCTGCGGGAGGATCCTGCCGATGACGCCCTTGTTGCCGTGGCGACCGGCGAGCTTGTCACCGTCCTGGATCTTGCGCTTCTGCGCAACGTAGACGCGGACCAACTCGTTGACACCGGGAGGCAGATCGTCGTCGTCATCACGCGAGAACACGCGGATACCGATGACCTTGCCGGTCTCACCGTGCGGCACCTTGAGGGATGTGTCGCGAACCTCGCGCGCCTTCTCACCGAAGATCGCACGAAGCAGACGCTCCTCCGGGGTCAGCTCGGTCTCGCCCTTCGGCGTGACCTTTCCGACCAGGACGTCACCGTCACGGACCTCGGCACCGATGCGGATGATGCCACGCTCGTCGAGGTCGGCGAGGACCTCGTCAGAGACATTCGGGATGTCACGAGTGATCTCCTCGGCACCGAGCTTGGTGTCGCGGGCATCGATCTCGTGCTCCTCGATGTGGATCGAGGTGAGGACGTCCTCTTCCACGAGACGCTGCGACAGGATGATCGCGTCCTCGTAGTTGTGGCCTTCCCACGGCATGAATGCGACGAGGAGGTTCTTGCCGAGCGCCATCTCGCCGTTCTCGGTGCAAGGACCGTCCGCGAGAACCTGACCGGCCTCGACACGCTGGCCCTCGTCGACGATCGGACGCTGGTTGGCGCAAGTGCCCTGGTTGGAACGCGCAAACTTACGCATCCGGTAGGTGGTCCGGCTGCCGTCGTCTGCCATGACGGTGACGTAGTCGGCGGAAATCTCCTCGACCACACCGCTCTTCTCGGTGACGATGACGTCGCCGGCGTCCACGGCGGCACGCAGCTCCATGCCGGTACCGACCAGCGGAGCCTCGCTGCGCACCAGCGGCACCGCCTGACGCTGCATGTTGGCGCCCATGAGGGCACGGTTGGCGTCGTCGTGCTCGACGAACGGAATCATCGCGGTCGCGACCGACACCATCTGACGCGGCGAGACGTCCATGTATTCGATCTCGCTGGGCGAAACCAACTCGACCTCGCCACCACGACGACGGCAGAGCACCTGGTCCTCGATGAAGGTCCCGTCGGCGTCGACGGCCGCATTGGCCTGCGCCTTGACGTAACGATCCTCTTCGTCGGCGGTGAGGTAGACGATCTCCTCGGTGGCCTTACCGTCGATGACCTTGCGGTACGGCGCCTCGATGAAACCGAACGGGTTGACCCGCGCGTACACCGAGAGCGAACCGATCAGACCGATGTTCGGCCCCTCAGGGGTCTCGATCGGGCACATGCGACCGTAGTGCGACGGGTGAACGTCTCGCACCTCGAGGCCGGCACGCTCACGGGACAGACCACCCGGGCCGAGAGCCGAAAGACGACGCTTGTGCGTCAGGCCCGACAGCGGGTTGTTCTGGTCCATGAACTGCGACAGCTGCGAAGTTCCGAAGAACTCCTTGATCGCTGCCACGACCGGACGAATGTTGATCAGGGTCTGCGGCGTGATGGCCTCGACGTCCTGCGTGGTCATGCGCTCGCGAACGACGCGCTCCATGCGGGACAGACCCACGCGGATCTGGTTCTGGATGAGCTCGCCGACGGTACGCAGACGGCGGTTGCCGAAGTGGTCGATGTCGTCGACCTCGACCGGAACCTCTTCGCCGCCGGGGACGGTCATCGTGGTGTCACCGGCGTGCAGACGCACCAGGTACTCGATGGTCGCGACGATGTCTTCCTCGGTGAGGGTCGATGCGACGATCGGCTGCCCGGAGTTCAGGCCCAGCTTCTTGTTGATCTTGTAGCGGCCCACACGAGCGAGGTCGTAGCGCTTGTCCTTGAAGAACAGGTTCTCCAGGAGGGTCTGCGCGCTCTCCTTGGTCGGCGGCTCGCCCGGACGCAGCTTGCGGTAGATGTCGAGGAGTGCCTCGTCGGTACCGGCAGTGTTGTCCTTCTCCAAGGTGGCCATGAGGATCTCCGAGAAGCCGAAACGCTCGGTGATCTGCTCGGTGGTCCAGCCGAGCGCCTTCAGCAGCACGGTGACCGGCTGGCGACGCTTGCGGTCGATGCGCACACCAACTGTGTCACGCTTGTCGACGTCGAACTCGAGCCATGCACCACGGCCCGGGATGACCTTGACGCTGTGCAGGTCCTTCTCTGTGGTCTTGTCCACTGAGTGGTCGAAGTAGACGCCCGGGGAACGCACCAGTTGCGAGACCACGACACGCTCGGTGCCGTTGATGATGAACGTGCCCTTGTCGGTCATCATCGGGAAGTCACCCATGAAGACCGTCTGGCTCTTGATCTCACCGGTGTTGTTGTTGATGAACTCTGCGGTGACGAACAACGGCGCCGCGTAGGTCATGTCTTTGTCTTTGCACTCGTCCGTCGAGGCCTTCACCTCGTCGAAACGCGGGTCCGAGAAGGACAGAGACATCGAGCCCGAGAAGTCCTCGATCGGAGAAAGCTCCGTGAGGATGTCCTCGAGGCCGCCGGAGACTGCGCTGTCGCCGCGCGCTTCAGCGCGCTCACGCCAGTTCTGCGCACCGACCAACCACTCGAACGAATCGGTTTGTAGATCAAGAAGCCCGGGAACTTCGAGGGGCTCGCGAATCTTCGCGAACGAAACCCTCTTCGGGGCTCCGGGGATTCCGGAAACTGCCTTGGTCTGGCTAGAGACTGCCAAGATGCGTCCTTCCAGCACCTCACGCGGGCCGCTCTTGCTGTTGCGACCGCCGCTGTATCTGCTTCGAATTTCGCTGGTCACAACCCGAACGAAACTCGCCACAAAGACTGAGGAGAACGTATCTCACAGCTATGCAAACGAAGGGTGGACAGGAGGCAGCCAGCGCAACGTCCAAAAGTACACCCAATCTCGAGAGATGTCGAGTCGGGTATCCGAACAGCGCCTGCCCCGGTGCCGCGATGCGCCTGTCCGCGCAAGTTCACGGAACAGAGTGACCCCAAACGCCCCCGCCGTCAAGATTCCGCACGGCGTTTCGTCGGTGAATCACACGGCACGAATCACACACGGCACCTAACGGCCGAGAAGTCCGAACAGCTTCTTGGTCCCACTCATCTTGGCCATCATGCGCTCGGCCCTGCTGTGCATCGGCGGCATCACACCCAACTGGCGTTGCAGGTCGGCCATGTCCCATCCGATCCACACAGCGGACACCTTGACCCCGTCGTACTCCTGTACGTCGAATCCGCGAACGCAGATGCGCTTGCCGGTCGGCGCAAGCCCCGGAGGCTCGATCACGCCGGTGTGTGTGGCCGTCATCTCCCACGCGAACGACGCACGCCGGCCGTCGGGGTCCACCATCACGCCACCATCGCGTTCGAAATGCACATCCGGGAATGCAACCAACATGTGTTCGATGAAGGCCCGTGCCTCGTCATGATCGCGCATGACCGTCGGCCAGCCACTGTCGGTGTACTCACAATCGGGCGTCATCAGATCGAGCACCCGGTCAGGGTCGCCCGAGTTCCATGCACCCAGCCACGCGTCCGCGAATCGCACAGCGACGCCTGCGGCGCCTTCCCGCACAGCGGCCGATGAATCATTCGACATCACTTTCTTCTCCCCTGACTGTCTGGACGAGGTCATCGGGCACGACTCCTACACGAGGTCATCGGGCATGCCTTTGGTCATACGCCACAACTTCTTCGTGAGGAATCCTTCGTACATACCGACGTCGACGAAGAAGCGGGCCATCGGCTCGCAGTAGTACTGAACGTTCGTCTTGTAGTGCGGCCCGCGCCTGGCCGCCCGCATGCCCCGCAGCGGCCCGATCCCGACCGACTTGTAGACGGAACCCGGTACCAGCAACGGGAACACCAGCAAAGCCAACAACGCCAGACACATGCGGTGCGGTGCCCGTCGAAATCGTCCCCGCGATTCCATCCCGCGCCGCACCTCGTCGCGCGCGAACGCGATGTGACGAGCCTCTTCCATCACGTGAAGCCGCATCATCTGACGCACGTGCGGCTGGATGTCCGGATCGTTCATGGACTCACGCTGAGCCCGGTCGAGGATCTCCTCGATGAGCATCACCGAACCGTAGGCAAACGGACCGAGCGGAACGAACGAGATGAAGCGCAGCAGATACAGTCGCCACTTCGGCTGGCGGTAGTGCTCCACACCCATCTTGGACAGCAGGCGCGCGAACATGATGGAGTGGCGCGCTTCCTCCGCCGTCTCGGTGAGCGCGTACTGAGAACGCTTGTCCATGAGCCCACCCTCGGTGACACTGCGCAGGAACATCAGGCCGACCCAGCACTCCGCATAGATCGCGAAACTCAGAATGCTGGCCAGCTCCTGCCTGCCCAGCTCGGTTCGTTGTTCGGCCGTCAGCCTCTCCCACAAGGCCGTTCCGTACAACGACGTTCGATGCTCCGGGAGCCACACCTTCCCCTCTTCGAACGGGGCGTCCCAATCGATGTCCACGATCGGATCGAAGAACTTCTCCGCAGAAGATTTCAGGAGCCGGCCCGCAACTCTGTCACGGTCGGCGACCCCGCCGACCGCAGCCGTGACGGATGCGCCGGAACTCGTCTCACCATCGGTCTTTGTCACGAAACTCCCCCTGGCGTAATGGTTTTCATTCGTTCATCCGACGTTGTCGGTACCGTAGATCCGATTCACTGGACAGCAGTAACGTATACCACTACGGTTCCCCGAAGTGACCGAACGCACAAGCTTCGCGGTCCGTTCACGAACGGTCCAAATACGTTTTGCTCGAACATCATTCAGATTTCAACAACTTGCATGGGATGACGTATGAACAACCGGGTGAACGAACTCGCCGCAGATGCCGATGACGGTTACCACGGCGCGGCGACGATCGAATTCGACTGCTTGACAATCGATGTCGAAGTGACACTCCACGGACATCCACAACCGATAGACGGGATCTACCGCTGGTACGGGCGCACAGCCGAGAACGCTCGGTTGTCCGAACACCTGAACGGACGCAAGGCAACAGCCACGATCCGCACGGCCACAGGCTCTGCACCCGCCAGCGTCGGCGAACCCGACGTCTGGGACAGGTATCGCATCATCGGCCGCAGTCGACCACCGTTTCACCTGTCGGATCCCACTGCGCCGACCACCTGAATCCGATTGCCCGATACCGATCGACGCGATGAATCACGCTGTCGAACGCACGATTCGAGAGGAAGACATGAGCGGATGGGGCTCGTTCGTCGTGTCCCGACGGCGGGCGGTGCTCGCCGTCAGCCTGATCGCCGTGTTTCTGAGCGGCCTGTTCGGCCTCGGCGTGTTCGATCGGCTCAGCCTCGGCGGTTACAACGACCCCGGTAGCGAATCCGCGCAAGTCGATCGCTTGATGGAGGAGACCGTCGGGCGCAATTCGGCAGACCTGACCGTCACCTTCCGACCTACCGATGGCCGGACCATCGACGAGATCGAGGGTGAGGTCTCGCAGCGTCTGAACCGAGTGGACGCGCAGTGGCTGGCCGGACCGCCGCTGACCTACTGGACTGCGCCGACCTTCGCGCAGCAAGTCCTGCGTTCCACCGACGGGTCCGCTGCCCTGGCCGTGTTCGCACTCGCCGGTGACGAGAACGCCCGACTGGACCTGGTTCCGAAGATGCAGGAACTCATGACCTTCGACGAGATCGACACCGAGTTCGGCGGATACAGTGTCATCGAGGCCGCCTACAACGATCAGTCGAAAAAGGACCTCGTACTGGCCGAATCGCTGTCGTTCCCACTGCTGATGATCTTGCTGCTGGTCTTCTTCGGTGGCGTCGTCGCCGCGTCGATGCCGTTGGTGATCGGCGGACTCTCGGCATTCGGCGCCCTCGCCTGGCTACACCTGCTGTCGTACTTCACCGAGGTCAGTTCGTTCGCCGTGAACATCGCGACACTCGTCGGTCTCGGCATGGCGGTGGACTACAGCTTGTTCATCGTCAGCCGATTCCGGGAGGAGCTACGCGCCGGCCGGGACACCCGTGGTGCGGTGGAACGGACCGTCGCAACGGCGGGGCGTACCATCCGGTATTCGTCACTGCTTCTCGTCTGCGGTTTTCTCGGACTACTGGCCTTCCCACAAGCATTCGTCCGTTCCTTCGGTTACGGCGGGATCGGGGCCGTTGCGGTCGCTGCGATCGTCTCCATGACGGCGCTGCCCGCCGCACTTGCCATCCTCGGACCGCGCATCGATTCATGGAGCCGCCACCCGGACCGCATCCGCCGCAGAGAAGAGCGATCCTTCGCACTCTGGACCGGCGTCGCCAGACGAGTGATGCGCAGACCGGCGGTGACTGCAACGCTCATTCTCGCCGCCCTCGCGGTGGCAAGCGTGCCCGCAATCGGCACCGAGCTGGGCGATCTCAGCGCGAACGGCCTTCCCGCCGACAATCCGACGCGGGTGGTGGTCGAGCAGACACAATCCGATTTCCCGTTGGCCAACAACGGGGCGACGATCCTGGTTCGCGGGCGAGACGGGGTGGCACCACCACCTGCCGAGGCGGCCTCGGTCGCGGAAGCAGCCAATGCCGTCGACGGGGTCGCAGCGGCATTCGTCATGGCCGATACCCCCGAATTCGCGGTCGTGAAGGCCATTTTCGACAGCCCCGACCGCACCGAAGGTGCCTACGTCGCGGTAGACGGACTACGCGAACTCACCGCCCCCGACGGCACCGAACTGTTGCTCGGCGGAATCACCGCGTTGTCCGCGGACGGCCTGGACGCCATCGCCGCGACTATCCCTCTCATGATCGCGATCATGGTCGCCGCCACCCTCGTCATTCTGTTCGTCGCATTCCGGTCGGTGGTGCTGCCCATCAAGGCGGTACTCATGGCGACGGTCAGCCTGTCGGCCACGTTCGGGATTCTGACCTGGCTGTTCCAGGAAGGACACGGCTCGGGTCTCTTCGGGGTCGGACCCGGACCGTTACTGGCGACCATGGTCATCGTCATTCTCGCGTTGATCTTCGGGTTGTCCACCGACTACGAGATATTCCTCATGTCGAGGATGCTCGAGGCGAAAGAACGCGGAGCGTCCAACGAGGCCGCCATCCTGGAGGGCGCGGGCCGGACCGGACGCATCATCACAGCCGCGGCACTGTTGCTTCTCGTCGTCACGGGAGCGTTCGCGATTTCGGATCTCGCGATGATGCGCTTCGTCGGCATCGGAATGATCATCGCCCTCGTCATCGACGCCACCATCGTCCGCATGGCACTCGTGCCCGCACTCATGAAGTTGATGGGTGACGCCAACTGGTGGGCCCCCGCGATATTCGCCCGTCCTCGTCCGGCAGCACCCGACGACATTGACGCACCGGACAAAGTACACGCACGGTAACTACCCAGTTCTCGATCCAGATCAGATGTCGAACAAGATCACCGAGGGGAAAACATGGTTGAGGTTGCAATCGTCGGTATCGGCTGCCGCTTTCCGGGAGGGATCGAGGACCCGGCCAGCTTCTGGCAGTTCTTGATGAACAAGGGCGACGGCATAGTCGAAGTCCCCGAAGACCGGTGGAGCCTCGAAAAGTTCTACGACCCCGACCCGGACGCGCCAGGCCGTATGTACACGCGCAAGGGTGGGTTCCTCACTCATCCGTTGTGGGACTTCGATCCCGAATTCTTCGGGATCTCGCCCCGTGAAGCGTCCATCATGGACCCGCAGCAACGGCTGTTGCTCGAAACCGCGTGGGAGGCACTCGACGACGCCGGTATGGCCGGCCGCGTGGGCGGGCGCAGCGTTGGCGTGTACATCGGCGGGTTCACCAACGACTCCGCGTATCCGCGCGTCGCCGCCCCGGCCCGCGCGTCGATCAACATGCACACACCGACCAGTTCGTCCTTCACTCTGCTGTCGAACCGCATTTCCTACGCGTTCGATCTGCAGGGACCGAGCATGACCATCGACACCGCGTGTTCGTCCTCGCTGGTGGCGTTCCACGAAGCAGCACAGGCCATCACACGGGGCGAATGCGACATGGCACTGGTCGGCGGTGTCAACACGATGCTGCAGCCGGAAACCTTCATCTCCATGTGCAAGGGCCGCTTCCTCGCAGCTGACGGTCGCAGCAAAACCTTCGACGCGTCCGCCGACGGCTACGGCCGCGGTGAAGGCGCAGGCATGGTCCTGTTGAAGCCGCTCGCCGCTGCGCAGGCCGACGGTGACCGAATCTATTCGGTGGTGCGTGGCACCGGCTCCAACCAGGACGGCCGCACCCTCGCCATCACCGTCCCGAACCCCGTATCGCAGCAAAGTCTTGCCGAACGTGTCGCCGCAGAAGCGGGCGTCGCTCCGCACGAGGTGTCGTATGTGGAGGCCCACGGAACCGGAACCTCCATCGGCGACCCGCTGGAACTGGCAGCCCTCGGTGGCGCGTACGGAGCCGTGGAAGGCCGCCGTGATCCGCTGGTGGTCGGCTCGATCAAGGCGTCCATCGGCCACACAGAGGCCGCTGCCGGCGTGGCAAGCGTGATCAAGGCTGCTCTGACCCTGCACCACCGCACGGTTGCACCACAGGGATGGTTGGACACCCTCAACCCGGAGATCCCGTTCGACGACCTGAACCTTCGCGTACCGACCGAATCGGAACCGATCACCAACCACAGCGCCCGTGCCGCAGTCGCGGTCAACGGATTCGGGTACGGCGGCACCAACGCCCACGTCGTCATGACCGAGGCGCCCGCCGTTGCGGCCGGTGCAGTACCGACCGAACCTGCCCTGTCACTGTTCCCGCTGTCCGCTCGCAACGACGCGGCAGCACGTGTGCTGGCTGCGCGCACCGCGAAAGCCCTCACCGAATTCCCCACCGAGAATCTGGATACGTTCGTCTCGGCCGCGTGGTCACGTCGGGCGCACCACCCGGCACGCATCGCATTCCCCTACACCGACGCCGAGGATCTCGTCACCCAGCTGAGCGAGTTCGCGGAGGGCGCGGGAAGCGCCACCACCCGAGCAATGGCGGACCAGGCGGCGCAGCCGGTCTTCGTGTTCAGTGGCATGGGTCCGCAATGGTGGGCCATGGGTCGGAAACTGCTCTCCGCCGAGAGCGTGTTCGCGAACACGGCACGCGAGATAGACGCCGAATTCGTGAGGATCTCCGGATGGTCGATCATCGAGGAACTGCTCCGCGAAGAAGACGATTCACGCATTCCGCGCACCGAGTTCGCGCAGCCTGCGAACTTCCTCCTCCAGGCCGCGCTGGTCGCGGAACTCGACGCCGTCGGAGTACGCCCGCACACCGTGCTCGGCCACAGTGTCGGCGAAGTCACCGCCGCATACGTCTCGGGTGCGCTGTCGTTGCAGGACGCTCTTCTGGTGAGCTTCCACCGCTCACGGTTGCAGGCCACCACCGCCGGCACCGGCGGCATGCTCGCTGTCGGCCTGTCCGCCGAAGACGCCACCACGTGGCTCGACGGCGACCCGGACGGCGCCTCGATCTCGATCGCGGCGATCAACAGCCCGACGGCAGTCACTCTTGCCGGGGACGATGCTGCAATCGCACGCTGGCAGGAACAGTTCACCGCGGCAGGTATTTTCGCACGCACCCTGAAGGTGGAAGTTCCGTACCACAGCCACCTGATGAACCCGATTCTCGACGAGGTGCGAGACTCCCTGGCATCTCTGTCGCCCAACATCCCCGCGTTGCCGCTGTTCTCGACAGTCACCGGCGGACAGGTCACCGATGCGTCCTGGGGGCCGCAGTACTGGTGCGACAACGTCCGCGAACCCGTCCGGTTCGCCGACACCGTCCACTCCCTGATCGACCGCGGTCACCGACTCTTCCTGGAGATCGGCCCGCATCCCGTCCTCGGTGGCAACATTCGCGAAATCCTCGTCCGCGCCGGAGAGAACGGCACGTCGATCGCAACGCTGGTGCGGGGCGAAGACGATCACGCGTCGATGCTTCGCGCGCTGGGCAACCTGTACGCGCACGGGGCACTCGATTCGTCCCGTGCTCCCGGCCGACCCGCGGATATCCCCACCGCCCACGTGCCACTGCCCGCGTACCCGTGGCAACGCACCCGGCTCTGGACCGAGGACGAGGCGATCACTCGCGACCGGTTGGGTGTCCCCGGCACCTACTCGATGCTCGGTGAACGAACCGACTCTGCCGCCGACGAATGGGAAGTACAGTTGTCGGCCGGAAGACTGGGGTGGCTGCCCGATCACGTCGTCAACGGTCACGTGGTCCTCCCCGGTGCCGCTTACATCGACGCCGCACTCAGTGCCGTGGCGGCACGGACCGGAAACCAGACGGTCTCACTCGAATCCGTGGATTTCGTGGTGCCCCTCGTCCTCGACGAGCACGACATTCCGGTCGTACGCCTGTCCGTGGAAGAGTCGACCCGTCGCTTCACGATCCGGTCTCGGCAGGCAACGTCGCCCAACTGGACGGTGCACGCCACCGGCCGACTGCGCCAGGGCACGCTCGACCCCGTCTCGGCCGAGACCGTCGACACCGAGGGATTCCTGACGATCGCGGGTGAAGATCTGTACATCGGGCTCGCCGCAGCGGGTCTCGCGTACGGACCGGCCTTCCGGGGAATCCGGGAGGCCAAGGTCGGCGACGGTGTCGTGGTTGCGGACATCGACTCCTCCGTAGCCGAGACCGGCAACCACCTCGCGCACCCCGCCGTCGTGGACACGGCACTCCAATGCGCAGCAGCCCTCATCGCGTCCGGCTCCACCGGACAGGGGGCGACGGTGCCGGCGAGCGTGGCGTCGATCAGGCGACACGGGCCGCTGCCCGCGGCGGCCCGGGTGATCGTGCGTCGATGCAGCCTCACCCCGTTCATCGCCGACATCTCCATCATCGACCAGGACAGGAACGTCGTCGTCGACATGTCCGGAGTGGAGTTCCGTCCGATCGCTCCCCCTGCCCCGCTGCATTCGCGCCTGGACCGCGTCTTCTACGAGCCCGAATGGGAACTCCGGGACAACCTCGCCACCGCGGAAATCGCCGACGACGAGTTCGCACTCGTGGTCTCGGTCGGTACCGAGGCATCACCGAGGGCTCGCCAACTCGCGGATGCTCATCCGCGTTCGGAGCTGACCACTGTCACCGATCCGGCCGACCCGGAACTGGCGCGGCGCCTGTCGTCGACCATCGAGCACGCCCACGTGGAGCACCGGACGAACACCGCCCGCGTCGTCGTCGTACTCGGCCGCGACTTCGATGCGGTGCAGAACGTGCTCGCCGCCGTGTCCGTTGCCAAGGCAATCCATCTCGTCATCCACCGCGAGGACGACACCGACACGGCCACCGAACCCGGGATCGCAGTCCGGGCAGTCGTCGTGGCCGAACGCGGTTTCTGCCTCCCCAGCGACGTAGACGGCGCTACTGCGGCGCACGCCGCTCTCACCGGTGCACGACGGTCCCTACTCAACGAACAGGCCGCAGCCCAGTGGCGGTACGTCGACACCGAACCCGAAACCACCATCGGCGAACTCACGGCGGAAGTCTTCGGCGACGGCGCCTACAACGACGAAGTCCTCGACGAGGTCTGCCTCCGGCAAGGTGCTCGTTGGGTGCTGCGACTGCGTCGCAGTCTGACCGATCACCTCGACGACCGACGCGAGGCCCGCGTGGTCACCGACCCCGAGGAATCGTTCGCACTCGAGGTGCCGAAGTCGAAGCTGATCTCGGACCTGGGCCTGCGTGCAACCGAGCGCATTGCACCCGGGCACGGCGAGATCGAGGTCGAGATGAAGACCGTCGGGCTCAACTACAAGGACCCACTCAAGGTGATGGGCCTGCTCACCGAAAAGGATCTCGCCGGGACGTACTTCGACACCTCGATCGGAATGGAGGGAGCCGGAATCGTCAGTCGGATCGGTACCGGTGTCGATCATCTCTCGCCCGGCGACCAGGTGGCCGTATGTGCGCGCAACATGATCGGCCGATACATCACCATCGGCGCGGACGAGGGTGCAACGATGCCGGTACCGAAGGGCTCCGTTTCGGAACACTGCAGTTCGACGCTGCCGTTCATGACCGCGGAGATCGGGCTGGTGCGCTCGGCGCGTCTGGAGAAGGGCGAAACCGTGCTCATCCACGGTGCTGCCGGCGGTGTCGGCCGGGCCGCTGTTCAGGTCGCCAAACGCTACGGGGCCACGGTCATCGCTACGGCCGGAACCGAGTCTCGCCGGCGGCAGGTCCTCGATGCAGGGGCCGATCATGCACTGAACTCGCGTTCCCTGAACTTCGTGGAGGAAGTATTGGAACTCACCGCCGGTGAGGGTGTAGACGTGATCCTCAACTCGGCGCCCGGCGAAATCGTTCAACAGAACTTTCGCGTGGCAGCGGAATTCGCTCGCATCGTCGAGGTCGGAAAGGCCGACATCTACGGCGGTGGCATTCTCGAGCTGAAGCCGTTCGACCGCAACCTCTCGTACTTTGCGGTCGACGTGGATCGGATGCTCGCCAAGCGTCCACACGTGGTGCGCTCGGTGATGAAGGGAGTCAACGAGGCTCTGGCAGACGGAACCTACGCGAGCCTGCCGTACGAAAAGTTCTCGCCGGCCGATCTGGACAAGGCGTTCGAGGCCGTGGTTCGGGGTTCACAGAACGGCCGAGTGGTACTGACGATGGACGACCCGGCCCCTCCGGTCCGTCCTGCCATCCCTCGCGTCGCCATCGAACCCCAATCGTCCTACCTGGTGACGGGCGGATTCGGCGCATTCGGACTCGCTACCGCTCGATGGCTCGTTTCCGAAGGAGCTCGACACCTGATTCTCGTCGGCCGCAGCGGCGCAACCTCCGAGCAAGCCAAGGCCCAAGTTGCGGAGTTCACTGCAGCCGGGGTCCAGGTCGTCACCGAGCGCGTGGACGTTGCCGACTACGAGCAGGTGCGCGGCGCAGTACAGCGCGCACAGGACGGACCTCATCCGCTGCGAGGTGTGTTCCACACCGCGGGCATCGTCAACAACCTTGCGATCCACCAGATCACCGCAGAATCGCTTGACGAGGTGTTCGCCCCCAAGGTCTCCGGCGCCCTCAACCTCGATCGGGCAGTAGCGGCAAGCGGGGCCGATCTGTCGCTGTTCGTTCTGTTCTCCTCGGTCAGCGCTCTGACGGGTGGTACACCGCAGATCGCGTACTCTGCGGCGAACTCCGTCCTCGACGCGCTCACCTGGACGCGCCGCTCAAAGGGCAAACCCTCGCTCACCATCAGCTGGGGCTCCATGGCCGGGGGCGGCATGGCCGAGGCATCGGAGGAGGTGGTGCGGTTCCTCGCCCTGCTGGGGTTCACCCCGATCGACATGGATGCCGCAACGCTGTACATGCGCGAATGCCTCACCCTGTCGCTTCCGCACGTGGCACTGATGGACGTCGACTGGAAGCAGTGGACGGTCACCAATCAACCCAACACGAGAAGCCCGCGGTTCGCCGAGCACGTCCTGGCCGCAGGTGACGGAGCTTCGGGCGCCTCCGAGCTCCAGGCCGAGATTCTCGCGCTGCCCGAAGAACAACGCGGCGAAGTGCTCACGTACATTCTCGCCGAACAGCTCGCGGTCGTGATGGGCGTGCCTGCCGATTCGGTCGACATCGTGACGCCGCTACCCGACCTCGGGATGGACTCGCTGATGGCCGTCGAGTTCGCTGCCCGCGCGGGTAAGACGCTGGGCATGGACATCTCCGCACTCGAACTCGGACGTGGCCTCGGCCTGTCCGATGTGGGCACCAAAATCGCTGCCCAGCTGTCCGAGCGCGGACGGCAGGCGGCGCCCGCAACGCCGCCCGCGCCCGCACCTACACCTGCGGCCGCGGAGGAGTCGGACGAGGCGGCCGCACTCGCCGAGGCGGTGGAGTGACGTGACCACCGACTCCAGAGAGATCGCGCGCCGGCTTCTCGCCCGGTCGGCCGGTTCGTCGCGGCAACACAATTCAGCCGATACCGCGCGGGATTCAGGACGCATTCGGAACGCGCCCGCGCCCGCTGCCGCGGCGGTGGGCGCCGGGTCGGGTACCGGTGGCGAAGCAGAAGACTTCGATCCCACATTCACCGAACACCGCGGTGTCATCGAAGCGAAATCGACGTTCGGAAACCTGGACACAGTGTTCGAGGCCGTCGATCTCCCGAACCCGTTCTACCTTCCGCATCAGGACACCAACGGGTCCACGGTTCGGTACTTCGACGAGGACATACCGAACTTCGGTAGTTTCAGCTACCTGGGTATGGCAGTGGAGCCGCGGGTGCGTGAAGCCGCCAAGTCCGCCATCGACACGTACGGCACCTCGGTGTCTGCGGCCCGAATAGTCTCCGGTGAGATTCCTCTGTACGGCGAAATCGAAACCCATCTAGCGGGTCTCTACGGCGTGGACGATGCCATCGTCACGGCAAGCGGGTACCTCACCAACGCCGCCACCGTCGGATTCCTGCTCGGCAACAGCGATCTCGCCGTCTGCGATTCGCTGGTGCACAGCAGCGTGCTCTCGGGAACACAGTGGGCAGGATGCCGGCGGCTGAACTTCCGGCACAACGATCCGGCGTCGCTCGACGCGATCCTCTCGATGTCACGTCACTCGTTCGGTCGCGCGATGGTGATCATCGAAGGCCACTACAGCATGGACGGCGACATTCCACGCCTACCCGACATCATCGAGGTGGCACGTAAACACCGGTGTTCGATCATGATCGACGAGGCGCACTCGTTCGGTGTACTCGGAAAGACCGGCAAGGGTGTCCGTGAACTGTTCGACCTTCCGGGTGATGCGGTCGACGTCTGGATGGGCACCCTGTCCAAGGCAATGGGCAGTGTCGGCGGATTCGTCGCGGGCAGCCACGACCTCGTCCAGGCGTTCAAATACACAGCACCCGGACTCAGCTTGTATGCCACCGGTCCAGCGCCATCGGCCATCGCAGCGGCTCTCGAGTCGTTGCGCATCCTCGACGAGGAACCAGAACGTGTCACCAGCTTGCAAGAGAACGGCGCAACGCTGAGCCGCCTCGCACAGGAGGCCGGCTTCGACACCGGAATATCTCAGGGCACACCGATCGTTCCGATCATCCTCGGCAGCAAAGCCATCACCTGCTCCGCGAAGATGTTGCAGGCCGGAATCAATGTCAACGCGATCGTCTACCCGTCGGTGCCCGAAGGGGAAGAGCGCCTGCGGTTCTTCCTCAACACTGCCCACACCAACGAGCAACTCGAGCACACGATCGCACTGCTTCGCGAGGTCATTGCCACGATCTGAACCATATCGCCCGAAAACCAACCCAGATCACAGACAGGGGCTCACCATGTCAGCCGACCTCGACGTCACAGTACGACCGGCGCTGCCACAGGACATTCCGGCGATGGCAGAGGTGCTCGGTCGCGCCTTTCGCCACGACGACCCGGTGGGGGACGTTCTGTTCCCCGACGACCGAACCAAGGGCAGGCAAGTGCGCATGATGTCCGTACTCATCAAGCGCCGCTTCATCCCTCAGGACTGCGCGGAGGTTGCCCTCGCGGATGGCAAAGTGGTCGGCGTGTGCTTGTGGCACGGCCCCCGTTACCGCCGAACTCCGTGGCACACATTCGCCTCCGGGCTGGAACTGTTGTGGGCGATGCGAACGCGCGTGACGGCCGGGATCGGTCTGGATGCGAAGTTCGCGAAAATCGCTCCCGGCGTGCCCCATCAGTTCATCGTCTATCTCGGTTGTGAACCCGGTCTACAGAAACGCGGAGTCGGTGAAGCTCTCTTCCGATCCTTCCTGAGCAAGGCAGACGCCGAATCCGTACCCGTCATCGGTGTCTGTAAGGACGGCAACATCCCGTACTACGAGGCATTCGGCGCCAAGGTTCTGGGGCGGACCACTCTGGGAAAGAACATCGTCGCAAACGTGATGTTCAAACTTCCTGATACCACGGTTGCTGCGCGGGCCGACAGGACCCGCGCAGCAAGCTGACTCCGCACTCTGACCGCCGGCAAGCTGACGGTGGAAGGCTCAGGCGTCCCTGATCCCGGCGAGTACCCACTTGCCGTCGATTCGCTCCATGTCGATCACGAGCGAACCGGAGGTACTCCCCTGGGCCGTGCCCTCGTTGGTGGAGCTGACGTTCATGAACGCGAGCAAGGTCGCTCGATCACCGTCGAGCATGCTGACACCGATATCGGTGATATCTGCCTGGGTGGCAGTCTTGGTCTGCTCTACGGCGGTCTTCGTGGTCTCCGCCGTTTGATCGAACTCCGCGCGCATCTCGTCGTTCATGAACGTTCGTGCGCGGTCGAAGTCTTCTTCGATCGTCTCGAATCCGTAGCTGAACGTGGCCTCGGCGGCCTCGGTCGCAGCAGCGGCCACCTCAGCGGTGGTCGTTGAATCGATCCACGCCGTGTTGTCGAACCGTGCGAACGGTGTGAAGGCGGCAACGGCCGCGAACACGCCGAGGACGACGGCCACCACACCGAGAACCGCGACCAGTTTCCAGGTCAGGCCGTTCTTACCCTTGTCCTTACCGCTGCCGTGTTCGTCCTTCTGGGCAGCGTCGGAGTGCGCTTCTGTCGACTGTGGCCGAGCACCCAGACGCGGGAGCGTGTTCGCGACCTTCTTGGGCGCCGTCTCTTTGTCCGATGCTTCGCCCGCAGGCTTGCCCGCATCCGCTTCCGCCTGACCCGGTTTCGGGGCCGACGATTCGGCCGACGGTCCCTGGCCGAGGATGCCCTGATCGGATGCCGCCGTCTCGGACTGTGCAGGCTCGGACTGTGCAGGCTCGGACTGTGCAACCTGGCTCTTTGCAGTATCGACCTTCGTCGGCTCGGGCGCCGTCGGCGTCGACTCCGACGCTGTATGGCCTGGTGTGACCGGCTCATTCGCCTTGACCGAATCGGTCGTCCGCCCACGAGTTCCGGCAATCTTCGGTCGCCGACCCTTCGGGGTGCCGCTCGGCACGTTGTTCTTGCGCTTCGGAGGCACTTCTCACCACTCTTTCGTTGCACAGCGTCGCGAATCCGGTCGCCGGACGCCGTAAACGGTCTGAAATCCGCTGTGCGGCTACTGACCGCCGTTGTCCGGGACCGGCGCAGGCTCTGCCGGCTGTTCTTCAGGGGCAGGCTCCGCCGGTGCAGGTTCGGCGGGGGCCTCGCCCGGAGCCGGGGTGGGAGCCGCGCCCGGCATCGGTCCACGCTCGATCGGAACGCGCGGACCGACCGGCTGCACAGCAGAGGCCTTCCACACACCGTCGACATTCTCGACGGTCAAACGCATGGTCACGATGTTGACCTCGTACCTGTCGGGCCATTCGTACCGCACCTCGAGCGCAACCAATGCCTTCGCGGTTTCGTTGTCCTTGTCGAGTTCGAGGAGCGTTCCCTGAGCCAACTCCGCTTGCTGAGTTGCCTTCGTGTTCTTCGTTTGTTCGGTGATACCGGCGATCGTGTCGTCGAGGCTCTTGGTCATGGCTTCGCCGGTGATGGACGAACGCATGTTCTCCAGGGACTCTTCGAGGTTGGCCGCGTCAGCCGTGTTGAGGTTGATCGCGGCCTGCTCGGCCCCGAACAGCGCATCATCACGCATCTGTGCAGTCGAGCGGTCCACCACGAGGGCATGCGCCCAGTGATAGCCGAACCACCCGGCAGCCACTACTGCTGCCACCACCAACGCCAGTACGGCGACGAAGGCGGCGGTCAGCTTCTTGCTCGTGCCCGATCCCGGCTGAGCCGAAGTCGGGGTCTTGGTAATTCGAGTCACACCGATACACCCTACTGATTGTTCGTTTCGGCCCTGCTGATCGCGCCGCGAGGCAGCGATCGACCTGCGTAGACGTTGCTACTTGGGCGTGACCCCGAGCAGCGGCGCCAACTGCGTGGCGATCGGATTCAAGTTCAGCTTGTCCGGATCGACCTTCGGCTTGTTGTCCCACGGCTGCGGGATGGCCGGGTCCGCCAGCTCGATGCGACTCGCACTACGCACACCGGTGACACTGCCCTGCGGGACGTCACACGACGCTTCCGTGTTGAACGGGAAATTCTGCTGTGTGTCGTCGAAGTTCGGATCCTGGCGCTTCATCTCCTCGAGGATCTCGTACGTTCCCTCGTATCCGATCGTGCACGGCGGCGGACGGTTGGTCTCCAGCACGATGCCCTGGTGCACCGTTCCATCGCCCGGCGCGATCGTCGAGGCACCCGCCGCAAGTCCGGGCAGGAAGATGAGGAACGGTTGCAGCGCAATTGCCTGCGGAGCCAACGTCCTTCCGAATGCGGCCAGGTTCGTCAGATCTGTCGTCAGACCCGGGCCGGCGTCCGCGACGAGTTGCCCGAGTTCATTGCTCGCGGGGTTGCCGTTGTCGATCAACAACCGAATGTCCGGATCACTCGTCCGCAACTGAGCGGTCACTGCTTCCAGGCCGGCACTGAACTCACGGATCGCCGACGACTGCTCCGACTGCGTGTCGAGTACCGTCCGACTGTCGCGGATGAGCGACAAGGTCTGCGGAAGGTGTTCGACACCCGACTGGGTGAGCGTGGACAGGGAGTCCGCGAGCTGCTTGAGGCTGTCCCCCTTGCCGTCGAACGCTGTTCCGAGTTCCTCGATCACCACTCGCAAATCCTCGACCGGAACGGACTTCACGAGACCGTCCACGCTCATCAGGACCTCATTAACCGGTATCGGGATATCCGTGTGGTCGTTGGTGATGACCGAACCGTCCTCGAGGAACGGCCCCTGATCCGTGTCGGGTCGAAGATCGACGTACTGTTCACCGATCGCCGAACGATTCGCGACAACTGCCTCCGCCGAAGCCGGAATGTCCGGACCACCGGAGTCGAGCTTGAGTTCGACGTTCAAACCATCTGCGGTCAGTGACATCTCACCGACTCGTCCCACCGGGACTCCCCGGTACGTGACCTCGGCATTGGTGAAGATTCCGCCACCATCCGTGAACTGCGCCTCGACACTGTACTGGCCGAAGCCGAGCAAGTTGTCCAATCGCACATACTTGGCGCCGACATACGTGAGGCCGAGTACAGCGACCACGACGAACGCGACCAGCTGGAACTTGACGACTCTGGATCTCATTCGCCGCCCCCTGGGATGAGGTCTTGGATCATGCCCTCGATCGGGTTCGACGGGGGCTTGGCAGGATCTGGAAGGCCAGGAATCTCAGGGAGTCCAGGCATTTCGGGCAGTCCGGGAACCTCGGGGAGTCCCGGAATCGGCGACCCCACGGTCCGAATCGGCGGAAGCGGCAGCAACGAGATAGTCGGCCAGCCGGCAGCGGGTCCGTTTCCGTTGTAGTACGGGTTGGACGGGTCCACGTTCGGCGTGTGGTTGCCGTATTTCGGTGGAACGTAGACCGGATCGCCTTGACCCACGCCCAACCCTTCGAGGGTCTCACCGATCTGCATATCGACCGTCAAGAACAGGTTGGCCGAGCCGCCGAGCACGACCTGCTCCACCCCGTCGGGGAAAGGGTTCGTGAGCAGTAGCGCAAGCGACTTCGGAAAGTCGTCGCCTGAATTCGCAAGGTTTTGCAAGACCGGCCGCAGCGCGATCAGATCCTTGATCAGATCGTCCTTGGACTCGTTGACGACGTTGGTGCCCACCGCGCCGAGCCTGTCGAGTTGGGCGAGCATCGCCGTCAGCTGAGGACGCTGCTCGTTGAGCACCTCGGTCGCGATCGGAAGCTCATCGAGGACCTTCGCGACCTTGTCGTTCTGATCCTTGACGCGCAGGGTCAACGTGTCCAGACCATCGAGTGCTCGGGTGATGTCGTCGCGCTGCTCGTTCAACCCCGCGATCAAGGTGTTCGCTTGCTCGAGCAGTGATCGCACGCGACCCTCACGGCCGTCGAGTGCGGTGCTCAATTCATGGATGATCGGCTGCAACTGGCCGACACCGCCACCGTTGAGAAGAAGCGACATCGCACCGAGCACCTGCTCGATTTCGGTTGCCTCCCGAGTCTGGGCGAGCGGGATCGTGTCTCCGCTCTCCAGACGTTCGGCGACCTGGTCACCCTCGGGTGCGGAAAGCTGGATGAACTTCGCACCCAACAGGTTGGTCTGTTCCACTGCGGCAAGCGCATTCGCCGGCAGATCGGCCGACGAGTTGACCAAAACCTCCACGTCGGCGTTCCAACCGCCCGGGCCTACCGTGATCTTCTCGACCCGGCCGACCGGAACACCGTCCACCTTGACCGCAGATTGCGGAACGAGGTCCAGCACGTCATCGAACTCGATGGTGAGCCGCATCGGGTTGTCACCGAGTTCTGCACCGCCCGGCAGCGGAATGCCGTAGATCCCGTCCGACGAGCACGACGTGACTGTCAGGGCGACAATGCAAGCACCGGCGGCGACAAGGATTGACCTCTTCATCGTCATTCCCCCTCTTCAGCGAGGTCGAGTCGTGGTGACGGGTTACCAGGAACGGTCCCCGGCACCACACGGCGCTGGATGTTTTCGTTGCTCATGATTCCGAACGGCAGATTCGTCGTCGGTGTCTTCAGTCCCTCGGTGATCTGCGTTGTCACACGTCCACACTGGTCGAGCAAGGGTTGCATCTGGTCGCCCAACTGCTCGAACCGCGGATCACCGGGAACGAGGTTGCCCAGATCCAGGAGCTTGCAGACCGCACCCGCCGGATCCTGCAGATCCGGGAAGGCAAGTCTGGATGCCAGCACGCCAGCCTCCGCGTCGTATGAGTTCGCCAGGTTGCTCAGGGCGAGAGGTGCCAGTGTCAGTCCGTTGATGATGGACCTTCGATTGTCCGCCAACGTCTGGGTGATGGGCACGAGATCGTTGATGTTCTTCGCAAGCGATTCACGGTTGTCGCCAACGAATCTCGCGACGTCTCCGAGGGCGATCGCCAACTGGTTCAGGGCCTTGCCGAGATTCTCGCGCTCGCCTGCAAGGAATCCGGACAGATCTGCAAGCTGGGTGTTGAACGTGCGCACCTGCTGGTCGTTGGCGGCCAGTGCCCCAACGAATACTTCCAGATTATCCACCGTCTCGAAGATGTTGCCACGGTTCTCGTTGAGGGTTCGCGCGGCGTCGGAGAGGTTCTCGATGCTCCGTCCGAGCGCCTCACCGTTGCCTTCGAGATTCTCGGCACCGGTCTTCACGAACTCCGTGAGTGCGCCTTCTTTGTTGGCACCTTCTGGACCCAACGCAGCAGTGAGTTTGTCGATGCTGGCGTACAACTCGTCGACCTCGACAGGTGTGGCGGTGCGACTCTCGTCGATCACCGCGCCATCGGCCATCTTCTCCCCACCCGAGTACGCCGGTGCCAACTGAATGTACCGATCGGAGACGACCGAAGGGGTGACCTGCGCTGCCTTGGCATCGGCAGGAATATCGATGCCCCGGTCCACGCTCATTTCGACTTTCACGACGTCGCCCTGGGGCTCGACAGAGTCCACCGTGCCAACCTTGATGCCGAGCACGCGAACGTCGGAGCCGTCGTAGATTCCCACCGACTTGTCGAAGTATGCGGTGATCTTGGTGGTTCCAGCGCTCGTGAACAACCACCACAATGCGCCTGCCACAACGAGAACCAGAACGACGATGACGGAAATCACGGCCACACGGCCGCGCGCTGCTCGGCCCGACCCGCTTTCTGCGGCACTCATCAGTTACCTCCCAAGGTACGCATCGGCGGCCGGTTCCCCGGAATGTCGGGCAGACCCGGAGGCAGCAAGTTCACGACGACCTGATCGAACCAGCGTCCGTTACCGACAACGTTGGTGAAGACACGAAGGAAGGGCTCGTACAGCTTCGATGCCTTCTCGAGATTCTCGTTGTTCTCACGCAGAATCTGGACAACGCCGTTGAGTTGTTCGAGGGCAGGGCCGATCTGTTCCTCGTTCTCGTGAACCAACCCGGTCAACTGCTGCGACAAGCGCTGTGTGCCGGTCAGCAACTGAGAGATCGCTTGCTGACGAAAGTTCAACTCCTCCAGGAGCAGACCCGCGTCACTGATCAGCTTCGTGAACTCCTCGTGTCGATCGGCAAGCACCTGCGACGTCCTGCCGGTGGCTTCGAACAGCTTGCGCAACTCCGCATCACGACTGGCGATGGTTTCCGACAGCCTGCTGATTCCATCCAAAGACGCCCGGATGTCGTCGGGGGTTCCCGAGAACGCCTCCGACAGCGTTTCCATGCTCTGCGCCAACTGATCCGTGTCGATCTCGTTGACGGTCTTCGCAGCACTGGAGAACGCTTCGATCACGTCGTACGGCGCTGTGGTCCGTTCCAGCGGAATCCGGGTGTCCGGGTCGAGTGGTTCGGTGCCACGCGGTTCGAGAGCAAGGTACTTCTGCCCCAGGATGGTCTTGATCTGGATGGAAGCAGAGGAGTGGTCGCCCACCCAGGCGTCCTTGACCTGAAATTCGGCCACCACCCGATCACCTTCGAGATCGACGGAGGTCACCTTGCCCACCTTGACACCCGCGATACGAACTTCGTCGTCCGACTGGAGACCGGCGGCTTCCGAGAACTCCGCACTGTACGTCGCCCCCGCGCCCACGAAGGGTAGCGAGTCGATGAAGAATGCGGACACCGTCGCCAGGAGCACGATCATGATGCCGAGTCCGCCCGCGAATGCCGGGCTGCGCTTCTTTCTCATCGTTGCTGCAACTCCTGCATCCCTTCCTGCGTGCACCGTTTCGCCGAGTTGGTGTACAGCGGCTGGTTCACGGTCGGAAGACCCGTCGGAAGATTGAGATAGGGCGACGTGCCCGGACCGGCCACGACGTCGATACCGCACAAGTAGTACTGGAACCAGGAACCGTAACTCGCCACACGACCCAGTGACTCCAGCTTGACGGGAAGCGTCTCGAGCGTGCTGTCGACGACGTCCCGGTTCCGGTTCAGAGTCCCCGCAACCTCGTTCAGTGCCGAGATCGAACCCTGGATCGACGGACGCGTCGGTTCGAGCAGATCCGATGTCGCGTCGGTCAGACCGGCGAGAGACTCCACCGCCGAGCCGATAACGCCTCGCTCGTTGGACAGCCCGGTCACCAACTGTTGCGTGTTGGTGATCAGCGAGTCCAGGTTGTCCTCACGCTCGTTGACGGTGGCCAGGACCGAGTTGAGGTTGTCGATCACGCTCCCGATCACAGCATCCTTGTCGGCAAGCGTATTGGTCAGACTCGCCGTGGTGCGGACAAGATCGTCGATGGTGCCCGACTCCCCCTGGAACACCTGGATGATCTGGAAGGACAGCTTGTTGACGTCTTCTGCACTCAGCGTTTGGAACAGCGGGCGGAACCCATTGAACAATGTCGTGAGGTTGACCGCAGGCTGCGTTCGCTCGATCGGAATGGTTTCGCCTTCCTCGAGCTTCTCCCCCTGCTTTCCGTCTCCCTGTTCCAGCGCGATGTAGCGCTGACCCACCAGGTTCCGGAAGCGGATCGTCGCGGTCGCACTGCCCGGCAGCCAATCACGATCGGCAATCGAGAAACCGACCTTCGCCTGGCTGTCGTTGACGATCTCGATGCTCTCGACCTGGCCGACACGCACGCCCGCGATCCTGACGTCGTCCCCCTCGTTGAGCGACGTGACGTCCGAGAAGATCGCATTGAACCTGGTTCCACCCCCGCCGCCGAGATTGGCGATGGAAGCCGCGAGCAGAGCCGTCGCAATGATCGTCACAACTGCGAAGATGATCAGTTTGACGAGCGGCGCCGTCAATCCCCTCACTTGAAACTCACCTCTGCTCCCCTCAAAGCCGGTGCGCCCACCTTTGTTGTCCAACTCGGCACGTCCTCCGGAGCGATGCCGTTGGCCTCCCCGTACACGACGTCCAAAGTGTCCTGCTCGATCTTGGAACCGGCGTAGCTGGCCGGCGCTGCCGCGCTTGCCGAGGACGTACTCGCCGGAGCGACGTCCATGCCCTCCCACGGCGGCACCACATTGGGAACGCCCGGCGGCGGCGGGAAGATGTCCAGCGGCTCGGTCGAGCCGGGATTACGAGTGGGAACCTGGTATGAGCCGTCGTTGTAGGACGACCCTCCCGGATACTGCGGGAACGGTTTACCCGGCTCCTTGTACTTGCCGTAACAGGCCGGGCCACGGTTGTCGAAGAGACGGGGTTCGTCCTGGTTGGGCAAGTATCGACCCTTCGGGTTCGTGAACTGCACGTTCGCGCGAATACCCGGGTACGGATCGTCCGCCGATATGACTTCACTTGCCGCAGGTAGTGCGTCTGCGAACCCCTTGAACGTGCAAGGGAAGGTCGGCGAGTAGCGCGCCAAGATCTGAAGCGCCTCACGGGAATCGGCCGCGATGGTGATGATCGAGTCCGCATTCGCCTCCAGCAGATCAGCCGTGGTGGCAGACGTGCCGGTCAGAGAGGTCAACAGAGCGGACAGGTCATCCTGCTTCTCCACCACCGTGTTTCCGGTGATCGTCAGATTGTCGAGCGCGTTGATCAGCTGTGGTGCGGCATCTGCGTAGGTCTGCGAGAAGTCCGCGAGCCCACGAATACCTTCCTGCAGATTCGGCATCTCGGTGTTGATACCACTGAAGATCTGCTCCAACCGATCGATGGTCAGCCCCAACTCCTCGCCGCGACCGCTGAGGCCCTGCGACAAGGCACCGAGGGTATTGGCCAGGTCCTGTGGCGGAATGGCCTTCAGGAGCGGCAGCAAGCCGTCGAGGACGTCACCGATCTCCACTGCGTTTCCACTGCGGTCCTGCATGATCGTGTCGCCCGCCTCCAACGAGTCGGGACCTTCGCCGGTGGTTTCACCCTCCGGAATGATCAGCGATACGTACCGCTCTCCGAACAGAGTCTTCGGAAGCAATCGAGCCGTCACGTTCGACGGAATCAGCTCGGCCTGGTCCGGTTCGATCGCCAGCTCCACCGAAACAGCGCCGTCCTGGGGGGTGCTGTTGCGTACCTCTCCGACAATCATGCCGCGCACCTTCACGTCGGCGTTGAGCGACAGTGAGTTTCCGACCGAATCGGTGATGAGTTCGACCTTCACCACCTTCGTGAAGATCTTGTTGAACATGCCGATCGTCACGAACAGAAACAGCGCGAGCACGACGAAGAAGGTGATCCCCAGAAGTCGGCGACGCAGAACCGATGCAGTCTCGTTCATCCCGCCACCCTCACTGTCGTCGTCGTGCCCCAGATGGCGAGGCTGAGAAAGAAGTCGAGGACGGCGATCGTGACGATCGCGGTACGCACTGCCCTACCCACGGCAACACCGACACCTGCCGGACCACCCGATGCGTGGTATCCGTAGTAGCAGTGGATCAGGATGAGAATGAACGCGAATATCAACACTTTCGCGAACGAATACAGCACATCCTCGGGCGGTAGGAACAGACTGAAATAGTGATCGTACGAACCCGGCGATTGACCGTTGAACGTCGTACTGATCACCCGAGAAGCCAAGTAGGCCGCGAGGAGTCCGACGATGTAGAGCGGAATGATGGCGACGAAGCCGGCGATCATGCGTGTGGTGACCAGGAACGGCACACTGGGCACCGCCATGACTTCGAGCGCGTCGATCTCTTCCGAAATACGCATTGCACCGAGCTGCGCAGTGAAACCACAACCCACTGTTGCAGACAGAGCGAGCGCTGCCACGATCGGCGCGATCTCACGGGTGTTGATGTACGCCGACAGGAACCCGGTGAGAACCGAGGTGCCCAGCTGCTCGAGAGCCGCGAAGCCCTGCATGCCGACGACGACACCGGTGAAGCCCGACATCATTGCGATCACGCCGATGGTGCCGCCGATGACGGCGAGAGCGCCGGAACCGAACGTCACCTCGGCGAGCAGCCGCAGCACTTCCTTGCGGTAGTGCACAAGCGTGTGCGGTATCCACGCAATGGAGCGGGCGTAGAAAGACATCTGCGTTCCGGCGTTGTCCAGTGCACCGAGAGGTGCCTTTCCAACCTTCTTGAGGGTCGTGACCGTTCGATCGCCGCGGCCTTTCGCGATTGTCATCGGGTCATGATCCCTTCGCCGGTACGACCTGCAGGTACACCATGGTCAAAATCAGGTTCGCAAAGAACAGCAGCAAGAACGTGATGACGACAGCTTGATTCACCGCGTCACCAACACCCTTCGGTCCCCCCTTTGGGTGAAGACCCTGGTAGGCGGCGATCACACCAGCGATCAATCCGAACACCGCAGCTTTGATCTCACCGATCCAGATATCGGGAAGCTGAGCGAACGCAGAGAACGAAGCGAGATAGGCGCCGGGGGTACCGTCTTGAAGAACCACGTTGAAGAAGTAGCCACCCGTGATGCCGACCACCGACACCAAGCCGTTGAGCAGGACGGCGATGAGCACCATCGCAAGCACGCGTGGAACCACGAGGCGTTGGACCGGGTTGATACCGAGGACCTCCATCGCGTCGATCTCCTCGCGAATGGTCCTCGATCCGAGGTCGGCAGTCACAGCGGAACCCGCGGCGCCGGCAACGAGTAGTGCCGTCACCAACGGGGCGCCCTGCTGAACAACGGCAAGAACGCTGGCGGCGCCGGTGAACGACTCCGCACCGAGTTGCTTGATCAGGGAACCGGTCTGGAGCGAAACAACCGCACCGAACGGGATGGCCACCAACGCCGTCGGCAGAATGGTGACGGATGCAATGAACCAGGCCTGCTCGATGAACTCCCGGAACTGGAACGGGCGCCGGAACGTCTGTCGGACGATCTCGACAAACAGATCGACGATGTTCCCAGCCTGCGTCAACGCTCCATTGACAGGCTTCAGCAACGTTTTGGTTGTCTCCCCCATGCGCCGGTTATCCGCGCTCGTACGAGGTGGCCTCGTAGCCCTCGTCGGTGTACACGGGGATCACCTGAGTGGTCGACTCGTCGTCCAGGCTCTCCTGGATGGCGATCTGAGCGTTCTCGGGAAGCGTGTGCATGATGTGGCGAACTCGTTCCTGCCGACGAGCCACGGCCTGCCGGAACGGCATTCCGGGAGTCGCCTTCATCTGCGGGACGATGCCCTCGACGTCGTCGACACCACCTGCGTGGTGGCCGGCGTCGACCATCGCCTGCTCCTGTGCCATCTGGGCCTCGTCCTTCTCCTCGGACATGCCGATGGGGCCGATCATGGTGCCGTTGAGGAACTGCTTGACCACCGGCTCGTCGCTGGTGAGCAGAACCTCGCGAGGTCCGAACATGACGAGCTCACGGCGGAAGAGCATGCCGATGTTGTCCGGCACCGTGCGGGCCAAGTTGATGTTGTGGGACACGATCAGAATCGTCGCGTCGATTTCGGCGTTGATATCGATCAACGTCTGCGAAATGTAGGTGGTACGAACCGGGTCGAGACCTGAGTCGGGCTCGTCCACCAGGATGATCTTGGGATCGAGCACCAAGGCACGCGCAAGGCCGGCGCGCTTACGCATACCGCCGGAGATCTCACCGGGGAGCTTTTCTTCTGCACCGATCAGACCGGTCAGCTCGAGCTTCTCCATCACGATCTTGCGAATGTCCGACTCGGACTTCTTCGTGTGCTCACGAAGCGGGAAGGCGACATTGTCGTACAGGTTCATCGAGCCGAAGAGTGCACCGTCCTGGAACAGAACGCCGAACAGCTTCCGAATCTCGTAGAGCTCCTTGCTCGAGCACTCGAGAATGTTGGTGCCGTCGATCACGATCGAACCCTCTTCTGGACGAAGAAGACCGATCAGCGACTTCAGGAACACCGACTTACCCGTACCCGACGGTCCGAGCAGCGCACTGACCTCACCCGCCGGAAGTGTCAGCGACACGTCCTGCCAAATTCTCTGCGAGCCGAAGGACTTGGTCAGTCCTTCTACTGCAACTTCGACTCCCACCATCTACCTCCGCGACTTCCGATGCGATCACCCTTGTGGGTCGGGTCACTCTATCCCATCGGAGTGGTACCAACGACAGGAAATGCTACTCGGGAGTAAGAACATAAATCAATCTCGTCACCACAATCCGGACAATAGGTATCTGACCTGGCATTTTTCGCCTCAGTGTCCTGGTCGATAGTTCAGCTCGAGCCGAAATTCACCACGCCGGGACCAAAGAAGCGGTCGTCCCCCATCTGGGGAACGACCGCTTCTCGTTGCTTGCCTCGACAGGCAGCGCTCGAACCGTCCTACTTGACGGACACCTTGGCGCCGGCACCCTCGAGCTTCTCCTTGGCTGCGTCGGCAGCTTCCTTGTCGACCTTCTCCAGGAGAGCCTTCGGAGCGCCCTCGACGAGGTCCTTGGCTTCCTTCAGGCCGAGACCGGAGACGACCTCACGGACAACCTTGATGACCTGGATCTTCTTGTCTCCGGCCGACTCGAGGACGACGTCGAACTCGTCCTGCTCCTCGACAGCAGCCTCGCCACCGGCAGCGGGGGCGCCAGCAGCCGCAACGGCAACCGGGGCAGCAGCGGTGACCTCGAAGGTCTCCTCGAATGCCTTAACGAACTCCGAGAGCTCGAGGAGGGTGAGCTCCTTGAACTGGTCCAACAACTCTTCGGTGCTGAGCTTCGCCATTGTGGCGGTCCTTCCTGTAAGTCCCATGTCGCTGATCCGCGACCGGGCGGGGTTGTAGCAGTGATGCGCGGGTGCGGATCAGCTTTCTGCGGCAGCCTCGGCGGGAGCTTCTGCTCCACCCTCGGCGGCCTTCTTCTCCTGCAGCGCAGCGGCCAGACGGGCCACCTGCGAAGCGGGAGCATTGAACAGGCCTGCAGCCTTTGCCAAGTTGCCCTTCATCGCGCCGGCGAGCTTGGCCAACAGGACCTCGCGGGACTCGAGGTCCGCGATCTTGTTGACCTGGTCCACGGACAGCGGAGCGCCGTCCATGTAGCCGCCCTTGATGACGAGCGCCTTGTTGTCCTTGGCGAAGTTCTTCAGAGCCTTCGCAGCGTCGACCGGCTCGCCCTCGATGAATGCAATGGCGGTCGGACCGACGAAAAGGTCATCAAGGCCCTCGACGCCCGCCTCTACGGCGGCACGCTTGACGAGGGTGTTCTTGGCGACGGAGTAGGTGGCACCTTCTCCCAGTGCACGTCGCAGTGTCGAGATGTCGCCCACCGACAGACCACGGTATTCCGTGATCACAGCGGCGGTCGAACCCTTGAACTGCTCGGTGATCTCCGCCACTGCGGAAACCTTCTCGGGCTTTGCCATACTTCGCCTCCTCTCATGAGCGTCGTTATCCCACTTCGGAACCGCTGCGCACTACGGGAATCCGGAGTACACAGTCCACGACATGCAAAACGCCCCGGTGCAGGGCACACGGGGCGTGAAAGGAAACTGACGAAAGCGGTCATACCACTGTCGGCGAGCATCCCCCATTACCTCGTCCTCCTGCGTGGGCCGCCGGACATTCCCGGACTTTCAACCGAACCTTGCGGGCTCGATCACCAACGGTCTTGGGTAGAACATGAATTGGGGTGAAGTCCGAATAGCTACTCGAACTTCGGAAGACAGAGTACCGCACTGCTTACCCGTCGCCCAAATCCTGATCCATTGGCACTGCGCCGGGAGCTGCCGCGGGCAGGCGAACCATGCAAAACGGCCGGGACGACGTGCGTCCCGGCCGTTTGCTGTCCGTAGCGTAGTGGTTACGCGTCTGCATCCTCGGTGAGGTTGCGGGTACGGTTCGGGTCCACCGGGATGCCCGGTCCGGTGGTGGTCGAAACCGTGACCTTCTTCACGTAGCGGCCCTTCGCCGACGACGGCTTCGCACGCAGGATCTCGTCCAGGGCTGCGCCGTAGTTCTCGACCAGCTTGGCGTCGTCGAACGACGCCTTACCGATCACGAAGTGCAGGTTGGCCTGCTTGTCGACGCGGAAGTTGATCTTGCCGCCCTTGATGTCGTTGACAGCCTTGGTGACGTCCGCGGTGACGGTACCTGTCTTCGGGTTCGGCATGAGGCCACGCGGTCCGAGGACGCGGGCGATGCGGCCGACCTTGGCCATCTGGTCAGGGGTGGCGATCGCGGCGTCGAAGTCGGTCCAACCGCCCTTGATGCGCTCGATCAGATCTTCGGAACCGACAGCGTCCGCTCCGGCAGCCTCCGCTTCGGCAGCCTTCTCGCCCACGGCGAACACGACGACGCGAGCCGTCTTACCGGTGCCGTGCGGGAGGTTGACGGTGCCGCGCACCATCTGGTCCGCCTTGCGGGGGTCGACGCCCAGACGGACCGCAACCTCGACGGTCGCATCCATCTTGCTCGACGACGTTTCCTTCGCCAGCTTCGTAGCCTGCAGTGGGCTGTAGAGCTTGTCGGCGTCGATCTTCTCAGCGGCGGCGAGGTATGCCTTGCTGCGCTTTGCCATGTCTTCTGTCCTTACGTCTCACCCGCTACCGGGTGAATGGTTCAGTTGTGGTTTCGGGCCTGGCCGGCCCTCCCACGCGATCGTGTCGAGAAAGGCCTCAGCCCTCGACGGTGATTCCCATCGAACGCGCAGTGCCGGCGATGATCTTCGCCGCCTGGTCGATGTCGTTCGCGTTGAGGTCTTCTGCCTTGGTCTTCGCGATCTCGCGCACCTGATCCATGGTCACGGAAGCAACCTTGTTCTTGTGCGGCTCGCCGGAGCCCTTCTGCACGCCTGCAGCCTTGAGCAGCAGCTTGGCGGCCGGAGGGGTCTTCAGCTTGAAGTCGAACGAACGATCCTCGTAGACCGAGATCTCGACGGGAACCACATTGCCTCGCTGCGACTCGGTCGCAGCGTTGTAGGCCTTGCAGAATTCCATGATGTTCACGCCGTGCTGACCAAGCGCGGGACCCACGGGCGGTGCAGGGTTGGCCTGACCAGCCTGGATCTGAAGCTTGATGAGCCCGGCGAGCTTCTTCTTCTTGGGGGGCATCTCAGTTCCTAGTTTCTTGCGGGTGTGTTTCTTGCGTACTGCATTGCAAGTTTGTGAGCAGAATCTCGCGGCTAAATCTTCGAGACCTGCGTGAACGACAGCTCGACCGGAGTCTCACGACCGAAGATCGAGACGAGCACCTTGAGCTTCTGCTGCTCGGCGTTGACCTCGCTGATGCTCGCGGGGAGCGTGGCGAACGGGCCGTCCATCACTGTGACCGACTCACCGACCTCGAAGTCGACCTCGATGAGCGGCTTGGCCGCAGCTTCGGCACCGGTTTCGGTGGACGCGGAATCCGCGGCAGCAGCAGCCTGCTGCTTCTTGGCCTCCTGCTGCGGAAGCAGGAACTTGATGACCTCGTTGAGAGTCAGGGGCGAAGGACGCGAGGTGGCTCCGACGAACCCGGTGACACCCGGAGTGTTGCGGACCGCGCCCCACGACTCGTCGTTGAGCTCCATGCGGACGAGGATGTAGCCGGGCAGCACCTTGCGGTTGACCTGCTTGCGCTGACCGTTCTTGATCTCGGTGACCTCTTCGAGCGGAACCTCCACCTGGAAGATGTAGTCGCCGACGTCGAGGTTCTGAACACGAGTTTCGAGGTTGGTCTTCACCTTGTTCTCGTAACCCGCATAGGAGTGGATGACGTACCAGTCACCAGGTGCGCGACGCAGCGCGGCCTTCATCTCGGCGACGGGGTCGACTGCTTCCTCGGATTCGCTCGATGCCTCGGCAGGTTCTGCCGGCGCTTCGGTCGTCGCGGTTGCAGCCTCGGTGCCCTCACCTGCAGCCTCGACATCCACGTCGGCTGCCGCCTCGGCAGAGACACGCTCGTCGACCGAGGCATCGTCAGCCACGGACTCATTCGTGTCGTTCTCGGGGGTGCTCACTGGGGCACTCGCTTCCTCTCGTCACTCACATACATCGCGAATCCGCCCGCGGGCGGAGTTTGTCAGCCGAACAACCAGGTGACGCCTTGCCCGACCGCCAAGTCGATACCGAAGATGAACGCCGTCATGAAGGTCACGAACACCAACACGACAATGGTGTAGGTGATCAATTGCTTACGGTTCGGCCAGATCACCTTACGAAGTTCGGCGATGACCTCGCGGATGAACCGGCGAAGACGCTTGAAGATGTTCGGCTTCTTCGCCTGATCCTTGGAATCCTTCGCGGAAGCCTTCACCGGCTTCGGCGACGTTTTCACGGATGTTGCGACGACGCCGTCTTCACGCTTTCGACGAGCCGAGCGCTTACCGCTGGGCTTCCCCGTCGGCGCAGTGGAACGCGTGTCTGCGGCAGCGTCGGTGTCGCCGGCACCCCTCGGGCTCGTGGACCCTGAAGTGTCGCCGTCGCGCTTGTCGCGCTCCTCGCTCACATCGTTCCTCTCAGTCGCTGGCATCCGGGGGCAGGGGCGACAGGACTTGAACCTGCAACCTGCGGTTTTGGAGACCGCTGCTCTGCCAGTTGAGCTACGCCCCTTCGGCTGGCCCGTTCAGTTCTCGCGAACCCGATGGACCAACCACTCTGCGATTACATAACACACGCGCTACCCTCCTCGGCCGAACAGCACCGTAGGGCAGCGCGCAGCGCTGAGTAATCCCAGAAATCTCAGTGTACTTGAAGCCCCGGAACTAACCCAATCCGCCTGGCTCAGGCCAGACGAACCGTTGCCGTGGCGCGACCGAAGATCTTCTTCCCTTCGGACTTTGCCACAATTGCGACCACTGCAGTCTTGCTTTCTTCGTCGACGGACTTCACCTTGCCGGTGAACTCGACAGTTGCAGCCTTGTGTGCGTCGACGTACACAGGACTGGTGAAACGAACATTGTAGGTGGTCACCGCGCCAGGATCGCCGAGCCAAGAGGTGACGAAGCCGGCCCCGAGACCCATGGACAGCATGCCGTGCGCGACCACGTTGTCGAGGCCCGCCAGCTTCACGACCTCGTCGCTCCAGTGGATCGGGTTCGCGTCACCCGACACACCGGCATAGTTGACCAGGTCTCCACGAGTGAGCTTGACCGTCCGCCCGGGTAGCTGCTGCCCGACCGCCACGTCAGCGAACTTACGTAGCGACTCCATGCATGACCACCTCCTTGACGGCGTCCATCCAACTGTCGTCGACCGCACCACCACTGCGTGCCACTAGCGTGGTGTAGGTGGTCATGACCAGTTCGTCGTTCTGATCGGTGACGATGTTCTTGGTGACGATCAGGTCGCTACCGGCCATCTGCCGGAACGAGTCGAGGTACACGTCGCATACGAGGCGGTCGCCCACCTGGACAGGCTTGGCGAACTCGAGTATCTGGTCGGCCTGCATGATCTGGCTGAGGTCGTAGCCGGTGACGATGTCGTCGAACAGCTTGCGCTGCGCAATGAGGCCGACCATCGAGATGAAGGTCAGTGGCGCGACCAATCCGTCGTAGCCGAGTCCCTTGGCGGCGTCTTCGCTCCAGTGGGCAGGATGAAAATCCTGGACCGCACGAGCGTAGTCACGAACCTTCTCGCGTCCGACCTCGTAGAAATCGTCGACCCGGTAGTGATGGCCGACCATGGCCTTTGCATGCGCAGCCGGGTCTACCGACGCGTCCGGAACAGCCTTAGATTCGTCGATGTCAGTCACGCGATGGAACCCTTCTCAATCCCCTGGAAGCACGACACGAAGAGGTGCGCGCGGCGCCCTCTTCGTGTCGACCACGCAAACCCAGGTTCGTGTTACTTGGATTCGCGGTGCGACTGGTGAGTTCCGCAGTTCGGGCAGAACTTCTTGATCTCGAGACGATCGGGGTCGTTACGCCGATTCTTCTTCGTGATGTAGTTGCGATGCTTGCATACCTCGCAGGCCAAGGTGATCTTGGGCCGAACGTCGGTCGAGGCCACGGGATGCCTTCTTTCGGGTAATTCTGATCGCGGTCAATCAGGGTGGTTCATACATACTGTGTAGCGGTGACCGGACTTGAACCGGCGACGCAACGATTATGAGTCGTTTGCTCTACCAACTGAGCTACACCGCCTCGGTGTCGAGTGTCGCGCACTGGGCGCTCCACCACAATCCAGCGAGCCCCCTAACGGAATCGAACCGTTGACCTTTTCCTTACCATGGAAACGCTCTGCCGACTGAGCTAAGGGGGCGTACTTCATGTGCACATCGCTGCGCGCTGAAGCCTTGACGAGATTACACAGAGTTTCCGCCGACTACCAAACCTGCAGGTGAGTGGCGTTCCAAACCTACCTGTGAGCGGTTGAGGAGTCTCTGGACTCGTCACCCACTCACAGGCAGCGGAACCGTATCTCGTACGACAGAACCCCGGCGAACCGAAGTTCACCGGGGTTCTGTGTGTGGCAGATGTAGGATTCGAACCTACGTAGGCAAAAGCCGACGGATTTACAGTCCGCTCCCATTGGCCGCTCGGGCAATCTGCCGTTGCACGGGACGCGCCTCCAGTGGAAGCAGCGCCTCGCTGCGAAGAGAAGAATACAACGAATGTGCCCCCGTTTTGCAAACCGGGTGGATACAGGCGGCCCTCGACCCGATAGCGTCGATGTGCCCCACCGTGCAAGGCCGGGCGCCCGACCGGGGATCCGGGGCGGGAACAACGAGACCAGACCAGGAGTGTGACGTGGCTGATTCGTCCTTCGACGTCGTGAGCAAAGTCGATCGGCAGGAGGTGGACAACGCTCTGCATCAGGCAGGCAAGGAACTTTCGACCCGGTACGACTTCCGCAACACAGGTGCGTCGATCGACTGGTCGGGTGAGGAATCGATCACCTTGACCGCCGACACCGAGGAGCGACTGAAAGCCGCTCTCGAGGTGTTCAAAGAAAAGCTGATCCGGCGGGACATCTCCCTCAAAGCGTTCGACGCGGGCGATCCTGCACAATCCGGAAAGGTCTTCAAACTGTCCGGCAACCTTGTGCAAGGCATCAGCACGGAGAACGCCAAGAAGATCTCGAAGAAGATCCGCGACGAGGGCCCCAAGGGCGTAAAGGCGCAAATACAGGGCGAGGAGCTGCGCGTCAGCAGCAAGAAGCGTGACGACCTCCAGGCCGTCATCTCACTGCTCAAGGGTGAGGACTTCGGCATCGCCCTGCAGTTCGTCAACTACAGGTAAAGGCAAGCCCCTGTGCGTGGTTGACGAGTCCAGAGACTCCCCGAGCACTCACAGGGGCGAAGCCCCTACCGGCCGGCCATGCGTTCGAGCCGCTCGATCCGCTCTTTCATAGGTGGGTGGGTGGAGAACAGACGGCTCATCTTCTCCCCCACCCGGAACGGATTCGCGATCATCAGATGCGACTGCGCTGTGAGTTTCGGCTCAGGAGGCAACGGCGCAGCCTGGGTACCCCGCTCGAGTTTCCTGAGCGCCGATGCAAGGGCAAGAGGGTCGCCGGTGAGTTCGGCACCCGATTGATCCGCCTGAAACTCCCGCGAACGAGACACCGCCATCTTCACGATGCCCGCCGCGATAGGCCCGAGAAGCGACACGAGGAGCAGCGCGATCGGGTTGGTGCCCTGGTTGCGCCCCCCGAACATGCTCGCGTACATGGCGAAGTTCGCGAGCCCGGACACGATGGCGGCCATCGCACCGGCAACCGACGAAATCAGTATGTCCCGGTTGTACACGTGGGAGAGTTCGTGGCCGAGGACTGCACGCAGCTCACGTTCGTCGAGTAATTCGAGGATTCCACTGGTACAGCACACCGCCGCGTTACGTGGGTTGCGTCCGGTTGCGAACGCGTTCGGCGCCTGGGTCGGGCTGATGTACAGACGCGGCATCGGCTGATGGGCAGTGGTGGCCAGTTCACGCACGATGCGATAGATGACAGGGGCCTGCACTTCCGTGATCGGTCGAGCGTGCATGGCTTTGAGCGCCAACTTGTCGCTGTTGAAGTACGCGTAACCGTTCATTCCCACGGCGAGAACCACGGAGAGCAGCAACGCGGTCCTGCCGAACAGTGACCCGATGAAGACGATCAGCGCCGACATTCCGACCAACAGGACCAGCGTCTTCGCCCCGTTTGCGTATCCGCGCACGTGTTGCCCTTCCTACTAGTCCCCCGCCTTGTGAAACGAAGAACCTGGGCGAACGAGTTCCCCCACCCGTCACGTTACGGCTCGGACAGCAACTTTACGGCTCGGGCAGTCGAATACTGTTCGACTCAGCCGACGCGCGCGATCGTGTAGTCCACCAGCTTCGACAGCGCATCGTTGGCCGGTCCTGCCGGCAGTTCCGCGAGTTGGGCGCGAGCACTGTCCGCGTACTCGCCCAGCGTCGCCTTCGCGGCCGCCATGCCCTCGGAGCGTTCGAGGAGTGCCAGAGCCTCGGCGACTTCGGCGTCGTCCGTCACCGGCCCGTCGAGAAGTTCACGCAACCGGTCTGCGTCTGCGCCTTCCTCACGAAACGCATACAGCACGGGAAGAGTGTGGACGCCTTCCCGAAGGTCGGTGCCGGGGGTCTTACCGGACTGGACTGCAACCGACGAGATGTCGATGATGTCGTCCGAGATCTGGAAGGCGATACCGACTGCGTCGCCGAGCCGCTCGAGACGCTCGACGTGCTCTGCGTCCGCCCCCGAGAACGTGCCGCCGAAACGGCCGCAGGCGGCGATGAGCGATCCGGTCTTTTCCCACACGACCCGGAGGTAGTGCTCGACGGGATCTTGTTCCTGCTTGACCCCGATGGTCTCGCGCATCTGGCCGGTGACAAGTTCGGCGAACGTTTCGGCGATGATCTCGACGGCGTCCGGGCCGAGTGTCGACACCAGCCGCGACGCATGCGCGAACAGGTAGTCCCCGGCGAGGATCGCCACACTGTTCCCCCACCGCGCGTTGGCGCTGGGCGCACCGCGACGCATGGTCGCCTCGTCCATCACGTCGTCGTGGTAGAGCGTGGCGAGGTGAACGAGTTCGACCACTGTGGCCGCCGTGATCACAGACGGATCGTTCGGCTTCGCGCCCAACTGTGCAGTCAGGAGGGTGAAGAGCGGACGGAACCGCTTACCGCCGGCCCTGGCCAGGTGGAGCGCTGCTTCGGTCAGGAAATCTTCACCGTCGGAAAGCTCGCCGATCAGTAGGTCCTCGACCTGCTTCAGGCCGTCACGAACAGCTGCGGCGAGCTGGGGATCCCCCAGTTCGATCCCAGCAACCACGGTGTCTGCGCTCACGCCTGCTGTGGGGCGCGCTGTGCCCGCCGGCGGGCGCGGTTCGGTGCCCTCGGTGCCCACCGGTTCGGTGCCCTCAGTGCTCACGGTGTCAGTACCCATTCCTGTCGTCAGTGACGGCTCGGTTCATACCGTAGTGAACCTAGCCGCTCGCGCGCCGATCGACCCAGCGGACGACACGCGTTCGGCGCTCCTGACAGGATATGGACGTGGCCGTAGATGATCGCTTCCTTGTCCAGGCACCGTTGCCCGAATCGACCGATGTGCTCGTGATCGGTGCCGGACCTGCTGGTTCGTCGGCTGCCGCGTGGGCCGCGCGCACCGGTCGGCCGACCGTGCTTGCCGACGCCGCGGTGTTTCCGCGCGACAAGACGTGTGGTGACGGACTCACTCCGCGCGCCGTCGCCGAATTGGACCGTCTCGGTCTCGGTCGGTGGGTCCGCTCGAAGGTCGCCAACCGAGGGTTACGGCTGAGTGGCTTCGGCCAGGAACTCGAACTCGAGTGGCCCGCTGGCTCATTTCCAACGGTGGGCAGCGCGGTGCCGCGGACCGAACTCGACGACCGAATCAGAGCCGCCGCCGTCTCGTCCGGCGCCGACATGGCCCAGGGCGCGAAGGCCGTCGACGTGGAGTACCGCGGTGACCGGGTGCACGGCGTTCGATTCCGGACCGCCGACGGAGAACGAACCGTGCGGTGCGAAAAGTTGATCGTCGCCGACGGGGTGCGGTCCACACTCGGCAAGAAGCTCGGCCGCGAGTGGCATCGGGACACTGCATACGGGGTTGCTGCCCGCGCGTACATCGCGACTCCTCGTAGCGAGGACCCGTGGATCACTTCTCACCTCGAACTGCGCGACGGCGCTGGAACACTGCAGGCCGGCTACGGTTGGGTGTTTCCGCTCGGCACCGGGGACGTAAACATCGGTGTCGGCACGTTGGCGACATCGAAACGGCCCGCACCCGGCGCGCTGCGTCCGCTGCTGGATCTGTATCGCACCCAACGCCTCGACGATTGGCAGTGGGAATCGGAACTGCGCGACGTGGCGTCGGCGCTGCTGCCGATGGGCGGCGCGGTGTCGAACGTGGCCGGACGCAATTGGGCCGTGATAGGCGACGCTGCCGCATGCGTGAATCCACTCAACGGCGAGGGCATCGACTACGGGCTCGAGGGTGGCCGACTGATGGCGGACATTCTGGACGAGGACGATCTGACGCACGTGTGGCCGACGATTCTGCGTGATCATTACGGACGCGCCTTCTCGGTGGCCCGTCGTCTCGCCGGACTGTTGACGGTGCCGCGTGTGCTGCCGATGTCCGGTCCCGTCGCGATGCGCTCGCGCGCACTGATGTCCATCGCAGTCCGGGTTATGGGAAATCTCGTCACGGACGAGGACACCGACCTTACGGCGCGGGCGTGGCGGGCGTCGGGGGCCGCGTCACGGAAGGTCGATTCCCGGCCGATGTTCAGGTAAGGCCGCTCCGCGCCCTGTGAGTGGTTTGCGAGTCGCTGGACTCGTTGGCCACGCACAGGCGGCGAAGCCGCCTACCGGGTGGCGCGGTGCAGAGCCACGATTCCGCCGGTGAGATTCCGCCACTTGACGTTGCTCCAGCCGGCGGCCTCGATCCGGCGTGCCAACTGCTCCTGGGTCGGCCACGCCCGGATCGACTCGGCGAGATACACGTAGGCGTCGGGGTTGCTGCTGACCGCCCGAGCCACCCGAGGCAGCGCCTTCATCAGATACTCCATGTAGACCGTGCGGAACGGCCCGAACACGGGTGTCGAGAACTCGCTCACGACGAGACGTCCACCAGGCTTGGTGACTCGGGCGATCTCCCGAAGCCCGGCATCGAAGTCGGACACATTGCGCAATCCGAACGAGATGGTCGCGGCATCGAACACGGCGTCCGCATACGGCAGATGCATGGCGTCACCGGCCACCATCGGCACTCGGCGGCTCGCACCGGCCTTCAACATTCCCTTGGAGAAGTCGGTGGCCACACACCAGGCACCGGAACGCCCGAGTTCCACGGTGGATACCCCGGTCCCGGCCGCCAGATCGAGCACCCGCTCCCCCGGCTTCAACCCCAATGCGGACCGTGTTGCCTTCCGCCAGCTGCGATCCTGCCCGAACGACAGAACGGTGTTGGTGAGGTCGTAGCGCTCGGCCACCCCGTCGAACATGGACGCGACCTCGTGCGGGTCCTTCTCGAGGGAAGCCCGTGAACCGTGTGTAGTTGCCACGACCGAAACGCTACCAACCGCTGTGCCCGATACAGCCGCTCAGGCCGCATGGCCTTCCCGCAGGCCCGGCGTTCGGGCGACGTCGACGTAGTGCTGCACGAGTTCGTCGCAGATGGCGGGCCAGGTTCGGTGCAGGACGGATTGTCTCGCCGCTTCCCCGAATCGGGCGCGCATCCGCCGGCTGACGAGTGCGTCGACCGCGCTCGGGAGTAGTTCGGCGAATCGGTCGACCGGCAACAGGTAGCCGTTGCGGCAATGTGCGACGAGGTCCCGCGGGCCGCCCGCGTCCGGACCGATGACCGGAACGCCACTGGACAGAGCTTCCTGCACGGCCTGACAGAAGGTCTCGTGCTCGCCGGGATGCACGAACACATCAAGACTGGCGTAGGCCTGCGCCAGTTCGATACCACCGAGTTGGCCGGTGAACACTGCGCCCGGCATCAACGCCTGGAGTGCACCTCGGTCCGGTCCGTCACCGACGATCACGAGTTGAATCCGGGGGTCTGCAGACAAGACGGCCAGCCGTTCCACATGCTTCTCGGGCGCAAGCCGGCCGACGAATCCCACCACAAGTTTGTCGTGGCCCTGCTGCCCGTTCTCACGCAGCAGCCAGTTCTCACGCAACGCCTCGCTTCGACGCGACGGAGCGAAACGCGCGATCTCGACGCCTCGTGCCCATTTGTGAACGCGCGGGATGCCGTGCGTAGCCAACGCGTCGACCGCGGACGTCGACGGCGCCAGCGTTCGGGTGCAGCCTTTGTGCAGCCGGCGGGTCCACGCCCACGCGGCGCGGCTCGTAAGCCCGAGACCGTAGCTTTCGGCGAATCCGGCCACGTCCGTCTGGTAGACCGCGACGGTCGGAAGACCGAGACGATGGGCGCCGCCGAGCCCGCCCGCACCGAGCAGGAACGGTGATGCGAGATGCACGACGTCCGGCGCGAAGGCACGTAGCTGCGCGGTGAGTCCCGGCTGTGGGAGACCGACCGGCAACGAGCTGACCTTGGGAACCATGACGGCGGGCACACGGTGGATCGGAACACCGTTGTGTTCGCGAGGCGCGGGAGGCAGGCCGGCGACGGTGTCGGGTGCGACGAGCATCGCGTCGTGCCCGGTGCGGCCCAAGTGTTCGAGAATCCGGAGCACCGAGTTGGCAACCCCGTTCATGTTCGGCAGGAACGACTCCGCGACGATGGCTACTCTCACGACCCTCAGCGTGACAGCGCCGCGAATCACGGCGGCGAGTGTGCAGTTACGTCGAGGCGAACTTCGAGGAAACCTCCGGCTCCGCATCCGCACCGGCACGGCGACGCAGATACCAGATCAATGGACCGGCGAGTAGCCAGGTCACGGCGATCACCGACCCTGCGGGAATCACGGCCACGCTGGCATCGCGGCCCGCCACACGCACCAGGTCCGGCTCGCTCCGCGCGTACTCGACGTTGATGTGCTGCCCCACGGTGAGCTTTGTCGGGTACAGAACGCCGAGTTCCGGGTTGTGCATCACCCCGTCGGGTGTGACGAAGGAGATCGCGGATCGCAAGGAACCGGCGGAGAGCACTTCGGCGGTGGCGGTCCCCATGTCGGACTCGATCGTCTGATCGTTGCGCCATGCGCCGATCACCAGCAGCACGGACAGCACTGAGATCAGAATGGCCGCGATCGCGACACCGTGCTCGATCCGGCGGAACACCTGTGGGCTCACAGGTGCGCCCGCACTGCCGCGTGGAGTTCGCGAAGCCCGGACCGTTGCGTGGCAACCTCGAGCACCCTGATGCCGTCAGCGGATTCGGCCAACTTCTCGGTCAGCCCGTCCAGGTCCACCGCATGATGTTCGATCCGGTAGGCAGCGCACAGTGCCGCGAGATTCATGCCGTGGGGTGTTCCGAACACCCGCTCGAAGACGCCCGCGTACTGAGGGTCACCCTGCTCGAGCAGTTCGAAGATCCCGCCGCCGTCGTCGTTCGCGACCACGATGGTCAGGTCGCGGGGCCTCGGTTCTCCGGTACCGATGAGCAGGCCGGACGCGTCGTGCAGGAAGGTGAGGTCACCGAGGAGGGCAACCGTGCGCCCGTCTTCGTAAGCCATGGCCGCGCCGACGGCAGCCGACACCGTGCCGTCGATCCCTGCGACACCACGGTTGGACAGCACTCGAACCTTCGGCGACGGATAGCTGACCAGCGCTGCGTCGCGCACCGGGTTGGATGCGCCGAGCAACAGCTGGTCACCGGGGCCGAGCGCGTCGGTCACCGCGGCGGCGACGTGCATTCCGGTCGCTTCCGTGTGAGCGGCGAGTTGTCCCCGAACGGCCTTGTCCGCGTGTTCGGACAGCGTGCGGCAGCGTGCCACCCAGTCGGGGTCGGCGACGCCACTCACGACTGCCCGCGTCCCGGTGGCGAGCACGTTGCCGGACACGTCGGGCCAGCGCGGGCCGGTGGTCAGCGCGTATACGTCGACGGCCGGATCGGCCAGCAGCTTCGAGACGGGGCGATGCAGTGTGGGCCGTCCCGTGACGATCGCTTGACGCGGCTTCAGCTGGGCGATGGCAAGTGGGTGCACGGGGATGCCGTGCAACGGCGCCGTCGGCTCGGCGACCGTCGGCATTCCGGCCAGTTCGGGACGCAAAGCGGAACCGTGGCCGGAAATCACCAGGGTGTCGGGGGTGATGTCGATGTCCACCGGCACGTCCAGGGTAGCGTGCTGGGTGGTCGTCCAGGCTGCTCCCCTGGGCCGCCCGTCCGGCACCGGTCCCTGGGCGTGGACGTCCGGCACCAAGGGCTCGCGCAGCGGAATATCGAAATGAACGGGGCCGGCATTACCGGATCGGGTGCCCCGCGCCGCCGCGAGGACGCGGCACACCGCCGATCGCCACTGGCTGTTCTGACCGGCGTCGTCCTCGGCCAGCCCGAGACTGATGGTGGCGCGTACCTGGGTACCGAACAGGCCGAGCTGCTCGACCGTCTGGTTCGCCCCGGTACCGAGCATCTCGTACGGCCGGTTGGCACTGAGCACGATCAGGGGCTGGCGCGCATAGTTGGCCTCGAGTACTGCCGGGCCGAGGTTGGCGACCGCGGTTCCCGACGTCATGACCACCGGAACCGGCCGATGGCCAGCGACGGCGAGACCGATTGCGAGGAATCCGGCGGTGCGCTCGTCGATACGCATGTGCAGACGAAGCCGGCCTTCGCGGTCGGCGGCCTCCAGAGCAAACGCCAGCGGCGCATTCCGCGAGCCCGGGCACAGCACTACTTCACGAACGCCGCCGCGAATGAGTTCGTCTACGACTGCGGTGGCTTGTGCGGTGGACGGATTCACATCTCCAAGACTGTCAGATCCGCCGAAGAGTCCGCCGAGCGACCTGGTCGTCCGCATCAGATCGGCCCAACCGCCTCACCACGAAAGCAGCCAAATGGTTAGGCTTACCTGACCATCGCAATCGATCAGGGGAGCCCACGCCGCCATGAGCAAGTTCGTCAAGCCAGACAATCGCCAGATCGCGTCGGCACGCGTGGTTGCTGCCAAACAAATCAGTCCGAACTTCATCCGCGTCACCATCGCCGGCGAAGAGCTCGATTCGGTCGCCCCGATGGGTTACGACCAGTGGTTCAGGATGTTCTTCCCCCAGCCGGGACAGGACGAGCTGAGGTTGCCGACCAGTGCCAGCAATTTCTGGTACGCGCAGTGGAAGCTGATGTCCAAGGACTCCCGCCCGAACGTGCGCAACTACACCATCCGCGAGTTGCGTACGGCAGGCTCGGGAGTGTTCGGCGACAGCACCGAGATCGACATCGACTTCGCGGCGCATGGTGACCAAGGCCCGGCTTCCGCGTGGGCCACCAAGGCCGCAGCCGGCGACGAGGTTGCCATCTTGGACGAGGGACTCATCTACAACCCCGCTGCCGATGCCGACTGGCAACTGCTCGTCGGCGAGGAGAGCGCCTTACCCGCGATCGTGGGAATCCTGAACTCGGCTCCTGCGCATCTGCGCGCCGAGGTCTTCCTCGAGGTAGCCGATCCCGAAGATGTGCAGGAGATTTCGGACATCGGCGAGGGAGTCAACGTCCACTGGCTGATTCGCAAGGATGCCGACGCCCGGCCGGGCACCCTGGCACTCGACACCGTCAAGAACGCCGACCTGCCGTCCGGAGCGTGCTACGCGTTCGTCGCGGGCGAAAGCGAATTGGCCACCTCCCTCCGGCGACATCTGGTCAACGACCGCAAAGTCCCGAAGTCGCACATCTCGTTCACCGGGTACTGGAAGTTCGGGCGCGCGTCCGCCTGACCATCCCCCATGTATGACGAAGGGGCGCCGACGAGTCGACCGTCGGCGCCCCTTCGCGTGAGCTGTGCGTCAGGCTGCGTACTTCTGCACCAGGTCGCCGAGACGCGGCAGCGCCTCGATCACATGCTTCTGCGCAGACGCGCGCAGCGACGAATACACCTTCTTCACAGCAGCACGATCGCTGCCCTCGATACGCGCATCCGTGACACCGAGGAGCGAGTTGGACACGTCTTCGCCGCGGGCGACCAGGTACTCGGAGAACGATCCACCACCGGCGGTGGAGAAGTCCTGCCAGTACGACTCGAGCTTCTCGACGAACGCGGGCAGAAGGCCTTCGATGGCGTCCGGAACGACGGACGGGCCGACCTTGTTCACAGCCGCGTAGCCGCCCTTGAGTGCCAAGCCGGAAGCGCCGGTCTTGTCCCCCACCTCTGCGTCGATCAGAGCCTGCACGTCCTTGACGACGTCAGGAGCCTGCGCCTCACCGAGCAGGGATTCTTTCAGAGCTGCAACCACTTTCAATGCCTCCGTTTGACCTATCGATCTGTTCCGCGGCAGACACTATACGAAAAGTGAGCCGCTTCGAGCCCCCAGCAGTTCGTGGCACCGCCGCATGCGCTCGAACCACCAGTTTGCTCGATCGACGCTCACCGCCAATTCCCCGAGACGGTCCGCGTCCGGCTCCAGGGTCGACACCACGAACTCGCCGTCCCGAAAGGCGCGCGGATCGGCAACATCCGTGACGAAAAGCCCTCCGGTCCCAAGGCCGCAAGCGAATTCGAGGTCGGGCAGTGCCGCCGCTGTCGCCAGCCCCGCCGAGATGCCCACCGCAGTGTCCAGCGCGCTCGACACCACCACAGGCACACCGTGCTCGGACAGTTCGGTCGCCAGGGTCAGCAGCGCACGCATACCGCCGAGTGGCGCCACCTTCACCACCGCGACATCCGCACCCCCGGCACGGACCACTCTCATCGGATCCTCGGCGCGCCTGATGCTTTCGTCGGCGGCAATACGTACGTTCGGCAGGCGGCGACGTACCTCGACGAGCTCGTCCACGGTCACGCACGGCTGCTCCGCGTACTCGAGGGGTCCGTCCGAGGTGAGCGCGGACAACACGTGAACAGCTTCGTCCACAGACCAGCCACCGTTCGCGTCGACCCGCACGTTCGGGATCGCTTCGCGTACCGCGGCAACGCGAGCAATGTCGTCATCCGGTCCCTGACCGCGTTCAGCCACTTTGACTTTCGCCGTGCGGGCGCCGTCGAACCGGTCCAGCACCTCGGGTACGCGCGAGGGGTCGATCGCCGGGACCGTCGCGTTGATGGGCACGGTGTCACGCAACGGCGCAGGTGGTCCCATCCACGCGGCCTCGATTCCGGCGGCAAGCCAGTTCGCGGCCTCGTCGTCCGCATACTCCGGAAACGGTGCGAACTCCCCCCACCCGGCAGGACCGTGGAGCAGCAACGCTTCTCGCGTCGTGATCCCCCGAAATCTCACGCGCATGGGCAGACCGACCACAACGGCGGACTGCACCAGTTCGTCGAGCGAGGGCAGCTTCACTGTTGGCCGGGAAGTAACTGCACCATCAACGCTTCGCAATCGGCAAGCAACGTGTCGCCCTGCAGAAGTCGGGCTGTGACGAATGTCTTGCGCCCCTCGACCCGATCCACGGCCCCCTCGACCGTGAGTTCCGTATTCAACGGAGTCACCGCGCGGTAGTTGACGTGTAGATACGCGGTGCGACTGATCGGGCGCCCGTAGGCGTGCACGATCATGCCCATCAGGTCGTCGAACAGCAACGGCAAGGTGCCGCCGTGTGCCGCACCGTTGCCACCGAGATGGAACCGTCGAAACACCCCCCTGCTCTTCACCCCGTCCGGGCCGAACTCCTCGACTGTCCACGGCAACATGAGCAAGCTGCCCCGGCCGGGAAGCGCAATGACACGCCCGGAAGGTGACTCGCCTTCGGGCACCACGTGCGGCTTCAGCAGATCGACCAACTCTTCGACTCGGTCGGCCGCGTGCGCCAACACATCCTTCGGCGGGTCGACGGATACGGCCAGGTCCTGCAGGTTTCGCATCGCCTCCACGAACCGCGGCCAGTCCGGGCCCGGATCTGCCGCTTCGAACTTGGGGAATCCGCCGTGATGTTCGTAATCCGGATCGCCCTGCCCGTTGGCGTCCACCGCGTCGGCTGTGTACTCACTCATACCTGCACTAAACCACGACGGTCGGATCGAGAGCGAGACGTTGTTCACGAACCTCGTTCAGGCCCTATTCTCGGACGGGTGACCTTCAATGCAGAGCTCTGGCGCCCCGTACCCGGTTTCGAGAATCTGACCGACATCACGTACCACCGACACATCACGGAGGGCATCGTGCGCGTGGCCTTCGACAGGCCCGAGGTTCGCAATGCGTTCCGCCCGCACACGGTGGACGAGTTGTACGAGGTTCTCGACCACGCACGCATGCTGTCGGACGTCGGCGCCGTGCTGCTCACCGGCAACGGCCCCAGCCCCAAGGACGATGGTTGGGCGTTCTGCTCGGGGGGCGACCAGCGAATCCGTGGACGTAGTGGTTACCAGTACGCGGACGGAGAAACCGCGGACACCGTCGACCGCGCACGTGCAGGTCGCCTGCACATCCTCGAGGTGCAGCGCCTCATCCGATTCATGCCGAAAGTGGTCATCTGCCTCGTCAACGGCTGGGCTGCGGGCGGCGGACACAGCCTGCACGTCGTCTGCGACCTCACGTTGGCAAGCCGGGAACACGCCCGGTTCAAGCAGACCGATGCGGACGTGGGCAGCTTCGACGGCGGGTACGGCAGCGCCTACCTGGCCAAGATGGTCGGACAGAAGTTCGCTCGCGAAATCTTCTTCCTCGGCGACACCTACACCGCCGAAGAGATGCATCAGATGGGCGCGGTCAACAAGGTCGTCGACCACGCGGAACTCGAAGACGTCGCCATCGAGTGGGGCACCAAGATCAACGGCAAGTCACCGCAGGCGCAGCGAATGCTCAAGTTCGCATTCAACCTCCAGGACGACGGCCTGACGGGACAGCAGTTGTTCGCCGGCGAGGCCACCCGCATGGCCTACATGACCGACGAGGCCGTCGAGGGCCGCGATTCGTTCCTCGAAAAGCGCGCCCCCGACTGGCGACCGTATCCCTGGTACTTCTAGGGAAACGTCTTCGCAGCTCACACCCTCATCGGGACTCGGCCACGCGGCGGATCACCTCGATACGGACCAGGCTGGTCGGGACGGGGATCGTGCAGTCGGCACCTGTGAGTGAATTGCGAGTCCGGAGGGTCGTCAACCGCTCAGGGGCATGAGCCTGCGCAGCTCCGGCGTCCATCCGTCGATGCGATCGGGAAAACACTCCGCAAGCAACTCGACCATGATCGACGGTGCGGTCGAGGCTCCCGGGGACGCTCCGAGCAATCCCGCGATGGTTCCCTCGCCACCGACCACCAGCTCCGTACCGAGTGTCAGAACGCCAACCCTGCGGCGATCGGGCTTCACGAGCTGTGCACGTTGACCTGCCTGAATCAGCTCCCAATCCGCCGGATCTGCAGTGGGACAGAACCGCTGCAGTTCGGCGAACTTGCGCCGGCGCGAAGCCACAAGCTGCGCGAGCAAATAGCGGACCAGTGACCGATTCTGTATACCAACTGCCAGCAGCACAGGAACATTCCGAGGCCGAAGAGTCGTGAACAGATCTGTCCACCGCCCCTTCCGGAGCAACTTCGTGCTGAAGGTCGCGTACGGGCCGAACATCAACGACTCACGGCCGTCCACCACTCTTCTGTCGAGGTGCGGAACCGACATCGGCGGTGCACCGAGAGCAGCCTGGCTGTACACCTTCGATTCGTGCTGCGCGACAACATGTGGATTCCGGGTCCGGAAGAACTGTGCGCCGAACGGAAAGACCGCGTACCCACGAACCTCCGGAACCCCCGCCTTCTGAAGAAGTTTCAACGCGTATCCGCCGGCGCCGACGAAAACAAATCGAGCACGCACTTCGAATGCGTCACCGGTGGCGAGATCGACGCCACGTACCTGCCAGTGTCCGCCGCTGATGCGGTCGAGGTGTCGCACTTCGTGGCGCATCCGAATCCGCGCCTGCGTCATCGTTTCCATGAGGAGCCGCGACAACGCGCCGAAATCGACGTCCGTACCGCCCGGATGCCGACTCGCGGCAATGGGCTCGCCGGAGGTTCGCCCCTGCATCAGCAGCGGTGCCCATTTCGCAATCGTGTCTGGGTCTTCGGTGTACTCCATCGCTGTGAAGGGTGAAAGAGTCTTCAGGGTCGCAAACCGCTCACGGAGGTAGGCGACGTCGCGGGCGCCGAACACGACATCCATGTGTGGGGTCGACGAGATGCATTCCGCGTGCGCCCTCGGCGGGACCATCGAGCGCCAAAACCCCTGCGAAAGGTCGAACCGGCGCGCAACGTCCACGACCTTGGTCGCATCACTCGGGTCGGGCATGTAGTTCAGCTCGCACAACCCCGAATGACCGGTCCCCGCGTTGTTCCACGAATTGGAGCTCTCGGCAGCCGGTTCACCCAGACGTTCGTAAACGGCGATCGACCACTCCGGCTGCAGCTTGGCGAGCAGAGCACCCAACGTCGCCGACATGATTCCGCCGCCGACCAGAACGACGTCGACCAACTCACCTGAATGCTCCGGCTGTTCCGGCACTGAAGCCTTCTTCCCGACCACGGCAACCCCTTTCGTTGTGGAGTTGCATGGTCACCCCGCCCGTATCAATCCGTCCAACGTGAAACTGCTGCTATTACGATCCGAATATGGATGAGTTGGATGGTCGTGAAGCTGCGTCGCTCGCGCCCCTGATGGCCGCCTTCCTTGCCGCTGCCGAAGAAGGCCACGTCACCCGCGCCGCGGAATTGCTCGGAGTACCGCAATCGTCGCTGAGCAGACGCTTGCGAACCGTCGAGAAGACCCTCGGTGTCGCTCTGTTTCAGCCGGTGGGCAGGGGAATCGCGCTCACCACGCAGGGTCGCGACCTGTTCGATCACATACGTGGACCCATGCGGGACCTGGATCACGCCGTGGCCGCCGCACGCGAGCACGCCGACCCGGAAGGCGGTCTCGTGCGCTTCGGATTCCCACTGACGTTGGGACCGGTCAGCGTCCCGTCCCTGCTCGCCGACTTCCACCGTCGTGCGCCCAGAGTGCGGCTACAACTCGTCCAGGCACACGGTGAGGCGCTGGCCGGGCAAATCCGGGAGGGACGCCTGGACCTGGCCGTCATGATTCCCCCGCCCGACGACCTTCCGTTCACGGTGATCGGACGACAACGCATCCATCTGGTGGTATCCCGCGAGCACCGATTGGCGTCGAGGAAATCGGTAGAGGGCGCCGACTTGGCCGACGAGGCGTTCGTCGCGAATCCGCACAACTACCACCTACGGCATGTCACCGACTCCTGGTGCGCCGAGGCCGGGTTCACCCCCAAGGTCGCATTCGAGATCACCGAGTTCGACACCCTGCGCTCGTTGGTAGCACACGGTATGGGTGTGGCTCTCCTGCCTGACGCGGAAACGCCGCAACCCGACCTCGTGAGCGTCCCACTCGTCGATGCACCCGATCGCAGCATCAGCCTGGTGTCCGGGCATCACCGACCGATATCCGCGGTTGTCAGGTTGCACGACCACATCACCACTTCCCCTGTGAGCGATTAGCGAGTCTGGAGAGTCGTTAACCACTCACAGGCGAAGGGGATCGCCACGCTGTATGAACGCTTTGCCCCCGAACCGCCTTCACCCACATAGACTCACGCCAAGAACTCCGAACGAGGAGAACACGATGAGCACAACGAAGAATTCGATCCGCCACCGTCTCGCCCTTGTGTCATCTGGCCAATGGACTGCGCTGATTCTGACCACCTTGCTGGTGGTGTTCGTCGTTCAGAACCGCGATTCCACTTCCATCAACTTGTTCTGGATGAAGCTCACGTCCCCACTGTGGTTCGTCCTCCTCGCAATATTCGTACTCGGCTGGGTGGTCGGCTTCCTGACAAACCGACGGCGACCAAGGACTTGAGATGCACGTACCGGAAGGGCACCGTGAGGTACCCGCATCCCGCCACCGCCGACCCGAGGGAGTGTCCGACCAGACGGTTCTTGCTTTGGGCAGGTTGTCCGAAGCCCTCGAGACAGTCGAGCGGGCTCGGGGGCACCTCTACTCCTTCCACCAACTGATCGGGCATGCGGATCTGCAACTGGACGCGGTGGTCGCGCATCTGCGCTCGGCGGGACACAACGCGCAGGCAGACCGCTTGGAACACGACCTTGTGGGACGAAACGTGGTTGACGGCCGGTGGACGTTCCAAATCATCGAGGAGTTCGACGACGGGTACTGGGCACAATTCCGCGACCACGAACGGGCACTGCGCGACGAACTCGCCGAGGGCAAGCGCCACCTGTTCGAGGCAGATATGAAGGAGGCTCGGCGCACCCACGGGCGGCCCGGCCACGAAGCCAGACCGAGTGAAGGAGATTGAGAGACGTGGAAATCCTCAGCAGCAGAACTATTCTGCGGCCGAAGGACTACTCGAAAACCCTGGCCTTCTACCGGGAAACTCTCGGATTGGCGACGGCTCGCGAGTACCCCGGCGGCACGGTCTTCTTCGCTGGGCAGGGTCTGATCGAAATCGCAGCACACGGCGGCCGCGGCGATTCGACCAGTTTCGACGGTGCACTGTGGCTGCAGGTGCGGGACCTGACGGCCGTTCAGACCGGACTGGTGCTGGCCGGTGTTCAGATCGCGAGAGAAGCCCGTCAGGAACCGTGGGGTCTGCACGAGATGTGGATCACAGACCCGGACGGTGTGCAGATCGTGCTCGTCGAGATCCCCTACGACCACCCCATTCGGCTCGATTCGCGGGCACCGGAAACCGAGTAGAACGAGGGTTGCACCCCGGGCAGCACGGTTCGTTCATCGGTTGGACACGAGCTGTACATTTACGGGGTGACCGCTGAGCTCATCGTTCTCCTCGTCGTCGTCGTCACGGCACTCGGATTCGACTTCACGAACGGATTTCACGACACCGGCAACGCGATGGCGACGTCGATCGCGACGGGAGCACTGCGACCGAAGGTGGCGGTCGCGCTGTCAGCGTCATTGAACCTCGTCGGCGCCTTCCTGTCCGTCGAAGTCGCAGCAACGGTAGCGAAAGGTGTGGTCAACCTCGATTCCGTCGGTAATGACGCGCTACTCCTGATCGTTTTCGCCGGTCTCGTCGGCGGCATCCTCTGGAATCTCGCGACCTGGCTTTTCGGGTTGCCGTCCAGTTCCTCGCACGCCCTGTTCGGTGGCCTCATCGGATCCGCCATCGCGGGGATCGGCGTGAGCGGCGTCCAGTGGGACGGCGTGATCGGGAACATCCTCGTACCCGCCGTCCTCGCTCCGGTCGTCGCTGCACTGGTCGCCGGCGTAGGAACCTGGCTGGTCTACCGCCTTTCCTCGAACGTCCCCGAGGAGTCCCGGCAGAAGGGATTCCGGATCGGCCAGATCGGCTCCGCATCCCTCGTCTCCCTCGCGCACGGCACCAATGACGCCCAGAAGACCATGGGCGTCATTTTTCTTGCCCTCGTCGCTTACGGCAGCATCTCCCCCGATACGGAGATGCCGTTCTGGGTGAAGCTCAGCTGCGCCGTGGCCATCGCACTGGGCACCTACCTGGGGGGTTGGCGCATCATCCGCACCCTCGGCAAGGGACTCGTCGAGATCGCATCCCCGCAAGGCATGGCTGCAGAATCGTCCTCCGCAGCAATCATCCTCACGTCGAGCCACTTCGGTCTGCCGCTGTCCACCACACATGTGGCCACCGGTTCGATCCTCGGTAGTGGGCTGGGACGCAAAGGCGCGGAGGTTCGCTGGAGTGTGGCCGGCCGCATGGCAGTGGCGTGGCTGATCACACTGCCGTCCGCGGGTATCGCAGGCGCAATCTGCTGGGCTGTCGCCCACGTCATCGGTGGACTGCCCGGCGTCCTGGTCGTGTTCGGCGCACTCATCGGGCTCGCCACCTTCATGTACCTCCGGGCGCGTAGGCAACCGGTCGATTCCGGCAACGTCAATGCGGAGTGGGACGCGAGCGATCGCACGTCCGAGAACACACCGACCACCATCACCGACGGGAGCCAGGGATGACACTTCTGACCGACACCCTCGATTCCCTGTGGCAGGTCGTTGCCGTAGGACTGCTGTTCGGAGCGGGACTGCCCGCGCTCTTCGCCCTGGGACTACGCTCATCGGCCGCAGGTTCGGGGCCGGGCGGGTCCACCCTCGTCGGCAAGATCGGCGCGACCTTGTGCTTCGCCATCATTGTCGTCGCTGTCGCCAGTGGAATACTGCTACTCACCGAAGACTTCCTGGCCAGCACCTTCGGAATCAAGGTCTTCTGAGCGGCATGAAGTCCGCCCCATCGCAGAAAGAGGACGGTTGATGTCCAAGTACTCGCTCCGTTCCGTCCTGGAGTGGCTCCGTGCCGGGTACCCGGAGGGCATACCGGCGAAAGACCATTTCGCCATACTTGCCGTGCTGCGTCGCCGCCTCACGCCGGAGGAAATCGAAGAAGTCGTCGCACTGTCCGCTGCGACTTCCCAGGAGCATCCCGAACGCCAGATCGATTACACCCGCATCAGGAATCTCATTTCCGGCGTCATCCACGAGGAGCCGACCGACGAGGATCTCGCCCGCGTCACCGAGCGCCTCGCTGCCGGGGGCTGGCCCGTTGCCCACGACGAGGAAGCGCCGCGCGAACTGGAGTGATGCGTTGAGTCTTCCTCCGTTACTCGCCTCCATCGTCGGCTGGCTGCGAGCCGGTTATCCCGACGGTGTGCCCGAGCACGACTACATTCCACTGTTTGCGCTGCTCGCCCGTCGACTGTCCGAAGACCAGGTCGACGCCGTGGCCGACGTGCTCGTCGAGGCGGGTGACCTGCCGATCGAAAAAGCGGACATCGCAGTACTGATCACCAAGGTCACCCACGAGATGCCGCTCGAGACGGACGTGGGCCGTGTCAGTGCCCGCCTCGCTCGAGGTGGTTGGCCCCTTCTCTGATCCCCTGTCTGATCCCCGCCACGACTCGTGAAACCCTGAATTCATGACGCGCCCGCTACGCCTGCTCCCCATCCCGGCCGGACCGGGTGCCGCCGCTGTCCTGCCCAGCTTGGCAGCGACGCTCGAGGACGACGGACCCGCGTTTCTTCCCGTGCCGCGCGACGACCACCGCGAAACTCTGCGCCTCACCGATGCACTCGGACCGGACGAGCCCATCGACCCAGATATCTCACTCGTTGTTGCAACATCCGGAACCACCGGGACACCGAAGGGTGCGATGCTTCCCGCCGCTGCCTTGCGGGCGAGCGGAAACGCCACCCATTCACGTCTCGGTGGCCCAGGTTCGTGGTTGCTGGCGTTGCCGCCGCATCACATTGCCGGCCTGCAAGTGTTGCTGCGCAGCATGCTGGCGGGCACCGACCCGGTGATCCTGGACGTGTCCAGCGGCTTCGACCCTGTGGATTTGATACCCGCGATCGCGTCGATGACCGGGCCACGGAAGTACACGTCGCTGGTGCCTACCCAGCTCGTGAAAGCACTCGACCACCCGGATGCGGCCGCGGCCCTCGCATCGCTGGACGCGGTACTGCTCGGCGGCGCCGCGACACCGGTACCGGTTCTCGCCCGAGCCACAGAAGTGGGCATCACCGTCGTTCGCACCTACGGAATGAGCGAAACCTGCGGAGGCTGCGTGTACGACGGGGTGCCGCTGGACGGCGTACGGGTGCGTGTCGAGGGCGGCCGCGTTCTCCTCGGCGGACCCGTTGTCGCTCACGGATATCGAGGAATCCCGGACCACCCGGCTTTCGCCGAGCCCGGGTGGTTTCGCACCGACGATGCCGGAACCGTCACGGACGGGACTCTGCGCATCACTGGTCGTCTCGACGAAGCCATCTCGACGGGCGGGCTCACGGTCGTCCCGCAAGTCGTGGAAGCGGCGATATCGGAGCATCCCGACGTTCGCGAATGCGCGGTGATCGGCGTGCCCGACGAGCGACTCGGCCAGCGGGTGGTGGCCGTGATCGTCGGGGAGGAACCTCCGACGCTCGATCAACTGCGTGTATTCGTGAGCCGTGCTCTCGACGCGACTGCGGCACCCCGCGAACTGCATGTCGTCGACGCTCTCCCACTGCGCGGACCGGGCAAGGTCGACCGGCGGGCACTCACGGCCCGCTTCCGACAGGCGGGGGGTGCGGCGGCCGACAGACAAGTCCGGTGAGTACCGCGACTGGGCAATCGACTATCGACTCTCTCTGTTCCGATGTGCTGGGCTTCCCGGAGATGCGAAAATGGGACATGGCCCTTCACCTAGTTCTCGCCAAGGCCGCTTCCACCGTCGTCACCGGCGTCGTCGGAGTTGCCGCCTACAACGGCGCCCGCAAAATTGTCGCGAAAGCCCCGATCCACGACGCAGCGGTTACGGTCACAGCGTGGGGTCTCCGGGGCACTCGGAAAGCCGAGGAAGGCGCGGAGTCGGCGCGCTTGAAAATCTCCGACGTGGTGGCCGAGGCCAGGGGCCGGATCGGTGAGGACGTTCCGCCGCCAGCCGAACCCGATGTCGGTCACGGTCACCAACACTGACATGAGCGTCGAGTCGGCTACAAGCGACCTGGTCGTCGTTTCGGATTCGGCAGGACGCATCCGGATACGGGTTCGGTGGCTGCGCGCCAGCGACGGCCGTGCTGTGGCCGTCGAAGACGCAGTCTCGACGCTTTCCGGTGTGCGCGCCGTACACGCCTATCCCCGGACCGGGTCCGTGGTGGTCTGGTATTCACAGCACAGGTTCGACAAGAACGAACTGCGCCAGGCGATCGAGACCGGTGCGCTGACAGCGTGGGCGTCGGTGCCCGACCGGCCGCCCCGCTCTGCAGATGTGGGAAACGCCGACATCGTGCGGATGGCCATTGGTGGTGCAGCCCTCTTCCTGCTCGGTGTGCGCCGCTACGGGCTCAGACGCGCGCCGCTGCTCGGACCGACGAGCCGACTGTTCGCCACCGGGGCCACGATCTTCACCGGGTACCCCTTCCTCCGTGGAGCCGTCAGGTCCATGGCAGGAAGAAGGACAGCAGGTACGGATGCATTGGTGTCGACGGCAACCGTCGCCAGTCTCGTGCTTCGCGAAAACGTGGTAGCTCTGACCGTTCTGTGGCTGCTCAACATCGGCGAGTACCTGCAGGAGCTGACCCTGCGCAGGACCAGGCGCGCGATCTCGGATCTTCTTCAGGGGACACAGGACACGGCATGGATTCGACTGCCCGACGGTACCGAGGTCCAGTCGGAAATCGATTCGCTCAGGGTCGGCGACGAGGTAGTAGTGCACGATCATGTCGCCATTCCGGTCGACGGAACGGTGGTCGACGGCGAGGCGATCGTGGACCAGTCCGCCATAACGGGGGAAACGCTGCCGGTCGCCACCTCCGTCGACCACACCGTGCATGCGGGGACGGCGCTGATCCGCGGACGATTGGTCGTCCGGGCCACGGCGGTGGGCAAAGAGACCACGATCGGGCGCATCATCTCGCAGGTCGAGCAGGCGCAGGAACACCGTGCCCCCATACAGACCGTCGGCGAAAACTTCTCCCGACGATTCGTACCAGCTTCGTTCACTCTCGCCACGCTGACGCTCTTTCTGACTGGCGACGTCCGGCGCGCCATGACCATGCTGCTCATCGCTTGCCCGTGTGCGGTCGGTTTGTCGACCCCGACGGCGATCAGCGCGGCCATCGGAAACGGTGCCAGGCGCGGAATCTTGATCAAGGGTGGCTCACACCTCGAGCAGGCCGGCCGCGTCGATGCGATCGTGTTCGACAAGACCGGCACCCTCACGGTCGGGCGTCCCATCGTCACCAATGTGGTGACGTTCGACGAGGGCTGGACCCTCGAGGAGGTCCTCGCTTACGCGGCGAGCTCCGAGATTCACTCCCGGCACCCCCTCGCGCAAGCAGTCATCCGGTCCACCGAGGAGCGCCACATCACCATCCCCCCGCACGAGCAGTGCGAAGTGCTCGTCGGGCTCGGCATGCGAACCTGGGCAGACGGGCGAACGTTGCTCTTGGGCAGCGAGGGTTGGCTCCGGGACGAGAGCGTGCCCGTTTCAGCGGAGGCAGCTGCGTGGGTATCCGGACTGCAACGCCGCGCCGAAACCCCCCTCTTGCTCGCCGTTGACGGTGCGCTGGTGGGTTTGATCAGTCTCCGCGACGAGGTGCGCCCCGAGGCCCTCGACGTCCTCGCGTGCCTTCGGGCCGATGGACTGGCCCGAATCGTGATGCTGACCGGCGATCATCCTGTTACCGCCGCAGCCGTCGCTACCGAGTTGGACATCGACGAATGGCAGGCCGAGGTCATGCCGGAAGACAAGCTGGCCGTGGTCCGTGCGCTCCAAAATGAGGGGCACACGGTTGCCATGGTGGGCGATGGTACCAACGATGCACCGGCGCTCGCCGCAGCTGACATCGGCTTCGCCATGGGCTTGGCCGGAACGGATGTCGCCGTCGAAACCGCGGATGTAGCCCTTGCCAGCGACGACCTGCGCAGACTTTTGGATGTGCGCGATCTCGGTGGCCACACGGTGACGGTGATCCAACAGAACTACAGCATGGCAATTGCGGTCAACGCGATCGGATTGCTGGTCAGTGCGGTTGGCGCGCTGTCTCCGGTTCTCGCTGCGATCCTGCACAATGCGTCGTCAATCGCCGTAGTCGCCAACAGCTCTCGTCTGATCACCTACGAACTGCCGATGCCAGGGTCGGCCGACGCATGACTCAGCGCCAGGACGGATGGCAGGTCCGCGCGGATGCAGGCAGATTCCCCTCTCAGTGCAAAGATCGACCCATGGCAACGGTTTCTGAATGGATCGAAGGCGCGCGACCACGCACACTGCCGAACGCGATCGCACCGGTACTGGTCGGCACCGGTGCGGCGGCGTCGCTGGACGGGGCAGTCTGGTGGAAGGCGTTGCTGGCGCTGGTCGTCTCGCTCGCACTGATCGTAGGGGTGAACTTCGCGAACGACTATTCCGACGGCATCCGCGGCACCGACGACGAACGCGTCGGACCGCTACGGCTCGTCGGGTCGAAGCTGGCGCCCCCGGCCACAGTGAAGAACGCCGCGATCGGATGCTTCACCGTTGCTGCTGTTGCCGGCCTGGTCCTCGCCGCGGTGACCGCATGGTGGTTGGTGGCGATCGGCGCCTTCTGCATCGTCGGAGCCTGGTTCTACACCGGAGGCAAGAAGCCGTACGGGTACAGCGGATTCGGCGAGATCGCCGTGTTCGTGTTCTTCGGCCTGATCGCCGTCCTGGGCACACAGTTCGTGCAGGCGGAGAGTGTCGACTGGGCGGGTCTGGCCGCAGCCGTTGCGGTCGGCTCGTTCTCGAGCGCCGTGCTGGTGGCGAACAACCTGCGCGACATCCCCACCGACACCGAATCCGGAAAGCTCACTCTTGCGGTGAGGTTGGGCGACGCACGCACCCGTACCGTGCATCTCGCGTTGCTCGCGGCACCGTTCGTGATGACCGCAATCCTCGTTCTCAGAACCCCGTGGGCACTGCTGGCACTCCTCGCGGTCCCGTTCGCCGTGCGGGCCAACGCCCCCGTCCGCAAGGGCGAACTCGGATTGGGCCTGATACCCGCCCTGCGAGATTCAGGTTTGGCGATGCTGGTGTGGGCGGCGGCAACCGGAGTTGCCCTCGCTCTTGCTTGACCGGGGCCGTACGGAACTGTTCCGGATCAGTCGCGATCCGGAACGAAAATACTGAGTACGAAGTTGACGATCGCAATGATGAGGCCGCCCCACAACGCCGTCCAGAATCCGTCGACGGTCATGCCGTAGTCGGTCTGCGAGCTGATCCATGCCGTCAGCATCAACATCAGTGCGTTGATCACCAGGGTGAACAGACCCAGCGTCACGATGAGCAATGGCAGCGACAGCAACTTCACCAGTGGCTTCACGAAGAAGTTCACCGCCGTGAACACCAGCGCGATCCCGAGCAGAACAACGATGTCCCAGCCGGTTCCGTTGCCGGAGCTGGAGATGTCGATGCCCTTGATCCACTGAGCTGCGAGCCAGATCGCGAAGGCGTTGATGACCAGACGTACCAGGAATGTCATCCGTGAATGTTGACACACCGCGACGACATTGGCGAAGGTTGAGGTCAGGCTGCCCTGTCGAGTTCGACAAGCAGTCGGCGCCGGATTTCCGAGACCCGTACCTCGACCTCCAGCACGTCCCGCGTAACGCCGTTCGCAGCGCGGAGAATGCCGAGCAGTACGTGCTCGGTGCCGATGAAGTCGTCCTTGCGCGCGACGGCTTCACGAAGAGCGAGTTCGAGGGCCTTCTTCGCGTCCTTGGTGAAGGGAATGTGCCCCGTTTTGCGGGCGAGCCATCCCGTCTTCCGGGGTTGTGCCTGCGGATCGAGCGCACCTTCACCGAACGCCTCTTCGACGGTGCGTCGAACCTCGTCGAGGTCGATGCCGATCGAGCCGAGCGCCTCCGCATCGACGTCGCTGAGCACCTCGCTACGTTCCGCGATCTGCCTTGCAGCCCCTGCTGCGGTGACACCTGACTCTTCCAGCACGTCTTTGGCGGGACCACCTGCCCTGGAAAGAATCCCCAGAACCAGGTGCTCGGTTCCGATGTGCGCCGACTTCGCGGTGCGCGCCTGCGCTTGCGCATCGACGACGACTGCGCGGGAATCTTTCGTGAACCGTTCGAACATGGGGCTACCTGCCTCTCTTGTTGTGCTTCTGGTGCACGGCCTGCCGGCTGACTTCGAGGGAATCGGCGATCGCCTGCCACGACCACCCCTGCTTGCGGGCGTTGTCCACCTGGAGCGCCTCGAGCCGTTCGAGTAGGCGGCGCAGTGCCCGAACGGCTTTCAGGCCCTCACCGGGATCGGGACTGCCTGCGGCCGCTGCGAGCGTGGTTGCTTCGGACATACCGTCAATCTACGTTGACGGTCATTTCGTGTCAACACACATTGACACGGGCCGGGTCTGCGTGTTCGTGCCGAGATCGCCGCGGGACGAATGGAACATTCGTGCCGTCAGAACGGACGAACGCCCCATTCGTGCAACAAGGAGGCCTCGGGAACGCCTCAGTAAGCGGCGTGCGCGCCGTCTACGGCCTTCTGGAGATCCGTGTGCACGAGGCGCGAGATTTCTATCGGCTTGCGCGGTAGATCGAAGACGGGTTCGGGGAGAAACACGCTGGCCGACTTCACATCAGGTTCTCCCGCCGCCGGATTCGGTCCGTACGAGATGCCGATGGACAGCAATGCAACTTTTGCACCGCCCTTTGTCGCACGACTGACGATGTGACCGATTCCGCTGTTCACATGCTGCACCACGGCAGGGTCGTCGTAGTTGCACGTCCCTTCCGGGAATATCGCCAGATTGTCTCCTCGACAAAGCCTTTCAGCGGAGACATCCATCATCCGCCGGCCGGCATCCGCGACGGCGCGTAGGCCGTGGTTCTTGCTGCGGAACACTGGAATACCGCCCATGATGTCGACTTCGCGGCGGCGACGATCCGGTGCGAACACCTCGTCCTTCGCCAGCACACGGGTGCGTCCGATGACCCGACGGAGCGGTGTTCGCCAGGCAGTGGCGGCCAGGGTGTACTGGTCGCTCTGGCTGAGATGGTTGGCCGCGATGACGAGTACGGCGTCGGACCGAAGCACGTCACGCAGGGCACGTTCCGCACCCTCCGCGTACGTGACCCGCGGCCGATACTTCGCACTCAACAGCGCGTACGCAGCCCTGGCCAGGCCACGATTCTGTTGGTGGTTGCGGTAGTAGGCGTACACCTCATCGCTGTTGTCCAGCGCCACCTCAGGCCGGTCCATGATCAACCCCGATCCTCGACGTCTACTCGCCAACGTACACAACCTACGGCACCGTAGGTTGTTGGTCCAGGCCCGAAACCCGGGTATGAATGACCTGTGATCCGACTGGCAACCTCCACGGACCTATCCAGGCTGCAAGAGATCGAAGTCGCCGCAGGCGCACCCTTTCGCGACATCGGCATGTCCGCGATCGCCGACGATCCCCCACCGACCATCGACGACCTCGAGAAATACCTCACACCGGCGCACATCTGGGTCGCCACCGACGATGACGACCACCCCGTCGCGTACGCGCTGATGGAGGTGGTGGACGCTGCCGCCCATATCGAACAGGTGTCAGTACACCCAGCCCACGCTCGTCGCGGACTCGGGGCGCGTCTCATCGGCGAAATCGACACCTGGGCGAACGCACAACAGCTACCTGCACTCACGCTCACCACGTTCGCGAACGTTCCGTGGAATGCGCCGTACTACGAGCGCCTCGGCTTCAGGCGCCTTGCCGATTCCGAGATCACCCCGGGACTGGCCAGAGTTCGGGAACGCGAAGCCCGATACGGACTGGACGCCTGGCCCCGCGTCACGATGCGCCGAGCCGTCGCACGGGGCTAGCTCGCAGTCCAGGCTCCGGTGCGTGAGAACTCGTCGAGCACCACGGCAGGCCCGGTGAGGTCTATGCCCTCCTCGGCCACCCACGCGTCGTCGTAGTAGGTGTTCGAGTACCGCTCGCCGCCGTCGCACAGCAACGTCACGACGCTGCCGCTGCGGCCGGCTGCGAACATCTCGGCGATCAGGCCGAAGGCACCCCACAGGTTGGTCCCCGTCGACCCGCCGACCTTGCGGCCCAGCACCGCGCTGGCATGCCGGGCTGCGGCAATGGAGCCCGCGTCCGGAACCTTGATCATGCGGTCCACCACCTGGCCGACGAAGGACGGTTCGATACGGGGACGGCCGATTCCCTCGATCCGAGAACCGCGCTGCCCCTTCACGAGCGGGTCACCCTTCGCCCATCCGTCGAAGAAGACCGAGTTTTCCGGATCGACGACGCACAGACCGGTGTCCATCTTCTGGTAGCGCAGGTACCGTCCGATGGTGGCGCTGGTGCCACCAGTTCCCGCACCGACGACGACCCACTCCGGAATCGGGTGCAGTTCTCGCTGCAATTGAGTGAACATCGATTCGGCGATGTTGTTGTTGCCCCGCCAATCCGTGGCCCGCTCGGCGTGCGTGAACTGATCCATGTAGTGGCCGCCGGTGTCGACGGCCAACCGGTGCGACTGCGCGTAGATGGACGAGGGGTCGGTGACGAAGTGACACTTGCCGCCCTGCGCCTCGATCAGCGCGATCTTCGCCGGACTCGTGCTCGCGGGCATGACCGCCACGAACTCCAGGCCGAGCAGATGGGCAAAGTACGCCTCGCTGACAGCGGTGGAGCCGGACGATGCCTCGATGACGGTGGTGCCCTCGGTGACCCAGCCATTGCAGATCGCGTAGAGGAACAACGACCGTGCCAGGCGGTGCTTGAGGCTGCCCGTGATGTGCGTCGACTCGTCCTTGAGGTAGAGCTGCACGTTCCACGAGGTGGGCAGGGGGTAGCGCAACAAGTGCGTGTCCGCGCTGCGCTGCGCGTCGGCCTCGATCAACCGGACCGCATTGTCCACCCACTCACGGGTGCCGCGACGGTCGATGTCGACGTCCGGCATCAGGTTCCGTCCTCACCGCGCAGTTTTGCGCGAAGCTCCGCCTGGTCGGCGCGACGCTGCTCGTCGAATGTGGCGATGCCCTTGTTCACGCGGACCCGCAGCTTCGAGAACAGCAGCAACGACAGAGGCAGGGCGATCAACACGGCGAAGATCGCCGCCACGAGCAAGGGAACGTCGACGTCGAACAATCTGCCGCCACCGATGATGATCGCGGCGATCACGAGAACGAGCAGCAGCCTGGCCACCGAGTAGAGCACCACATCGCGTGCCAGCTCCCCCTTGGTCACCCGCACGGGTGCACCGTCGTTCGATGCAGATCCGTCGCTGGGGTTGTTGGCTGATGACTTCTCGGATGACTCGCTCACGCACCCCAGATTACCCACACCCGTTGGTTCGGCGAACGTCCCGACTTATCCGATTTGTCTATTACCTCCCCTTTACCAACTGGTAATCGTTCGAGTACCCGGAGGTCTGGATGCAACTATGGCACTCACAGCAGTATCAGTGCCGATACACGGCGCGGACCCAACAGTGGAGGAACGTCGATGAGCGCACCCACCTACAGCGAGGCCGCAGAGCCCCTCATGACCCCTGGCCAGGTTGCCACCCTGTTCCATGTGGACCCCAAGACCGTCACCCGATGGGCGCATGCCGGTCGTCTGGGTTCGCTACGCACGCCGGGCGGACATCGCAGGTTCCGCGAAGCAGAGGTCATGAAGTTGCTCGACTCTCTCTCCACCGAGGCCACCGGGCGGGGCTGAGACAACGGCTTCAGCTTGTTGCCACAGCTTCACACGACTGCGGCGGGCATCCTCGGATGCCCGCCGCAGTCGTGTCCCTCAGAGGTGCGGCTACCCTTGAGGGAATACCGGCTATCCTCGAGCGCCACCAGGAGGTGCGCGGTGCTGTACCTACTCATCATCATCGGTCTCGTCATAGTTGCGGTCCTGCTCTGGAAGAGCTACGGATCTCGCCGCACCGCAACCCTGCCCCAGCGAAGCATGGGCCCCGACGACGACCCGGAGTTCCTGTGGCGCATCGACCGCGAAGTTCACCGTCGCAAAGCCGACGGACCTGATTCGCCCCCGACCGATTGATCGGGAACCGAACCGGCAGAGCCTGCCTCAGTTCAGGCCCGCGTACGAATGCAGACCTGACACGACCATGTTGATGATGAACAGGTTGAACAGCATCGCCACGAAGCCCGCCACGTTGATCCAAGCGGCCCTCGTATCGCGCCAACCCGAGGTCGCGCGGGCGTGGAGGTACGCCGCGTAGATCACCCAGGCGATGAACGACACGGTTTCCTTGGGGTCCCAACCCCAGAATCTGCCCCACGCCGCTTCAGCCCAGATCGCCCCCAGAATCACACCTGCGCCGAACAGCGGGAATCCGATGATGGTGGTCTTGTAGGCCAACCGATCCAACGTCCGGCCGTCCGGCAACCGCTCCGCGATACGAGCAAAGACCCCTTTACCCTCGGCGCCGTCCGGGTACCGCATGCGCAACAGGAACAGGAGGCTGGCGACACCGGCCACCAAGAACACACCGGAGCCGACACTGACGATCGTCACGTGAATCGGCAGCCAGTACGAACGCAACGCCGGAACGACCGGCGCGGCGTCCGCGTACAGCACCGTGCCGGCCAAGAACATCAGGATCAGAACAGGCACGAGCACGAATGCCCACATGGATCGGTACGCCGGCTTCCACAAGAAGACCAGGGCTACCACCAGCGCGGCCCCACAGGCCATGGTGACGAACTCGTACATGTTCCCGAGCGGGAACCGACCGGTGGCGAATCCGCGGAGCACGATCGATACGAAGATCAATACGACACCGACGACGAGAACCGAGGCACCCATGCCGCCGAAGCGGTCACCGAGTGACTTCTTCGGCTGATCGATCACCCGCCCGGGAACGGAGGCATCGGTCGCCGGCGGCGAACCGCCTGCGGTGACGAGTTCCCTTTCCTGGACGGACCGCGCCCGCTTCGAGGCGTACTGCACGATGAGCAGCACCAGGGCGAGGACCAGCACGGCAAACGCCGATTCGAATGCCCAGTCGCTGTACTTCGCGAGTGTCTCGTTACCGTTCATCGTTGGCTCTCCTGCGCGTCAGGCTTCGGGTCGTCCCCCAGAAGGCGGGAAGTGAGTCGGTCGAACTCGTCGCCCCAACCCGCCTGATCGGTCCGGGCGAGTCCGCCAAGCTCTACTACCGTACGTCGTGGTCCGCCGTCGGGTCCGTCCGCGGGGTATATACGCGCCCACACCCGTCGACGCTTGACGATGAGCGACACGAGCAGCCCTGCCATCATCGTCAACGCACTGACCAGCACCCACTGCTGCGCCGGGTCGTGTGACACCTGAAGGTTGACGAATTCTTCGGCGCCGTCGAACGTCACCTTCGTGCCGTCATCGAGGGTGGCGCTCTCGCCTGGCCGCAGGTTCACCCGATCCTGCTTCACGAGTCGGCCCTGATTTATGAGCTCTGTGTTGAGCGAGAACAAGGACTGCGGGTAGCCGGTGTCCAAACCGGTGTCGCCCTTGTAGATGTCGATGGCGACGGCAGGGTCGTTCATCGCCGGATAGCTGGACGACAACAGACTCCCGTGGAACGAGGCGGTCGGCGCGAACAAGCCCTCGATGGCGATCTGGTTCTTGCGACGGTCGACCTCGTCCGGGTACATGCCACCCGGAGGATCGATGCGCATTGCGCCACTGCTCAGGAACGTGGTTGCGTCATCGGGACGCCACTGCACCGTCTCGGTACGGGTCTCGCCGTTCGGGAAGGTGACGGTGAACGTCGGCGCGTACCCGTGGCCCTGCAGATACACGCGCGCACCGTCCAGACGCAGTGGGTGATTGACCTTCAGAGTTTCGTCGCGCCACGTGCCCGTCTCGAAGTCGTTTCCGGCCTGGTACCTGATGTTCGACGTGAACATCACCGCCTGACCGCTGTCCAGATAGTCGGCTTCGAAATCCTTCACCTGAATGCACATGGGCACCATGCCCGTACCGTCCTGAGTGTTGCCGGCCGAGAACGAGTCGAACACAGCCGGCGAGGTGGTGCAGATGCCAGGTCCGCCGTTGGCCACGATGATCACGCTTCCCTCGTAGCCGAACAGTTTGCCCACTGCGATGGCCACCAGGAGGGCCACGAGCGACAGGTGAAACACCAGGTTTCCCGCCTCACGCAGATACCCCTTCTCTGCGGAGACCGTGATCTCGCCGTCGTGTACGGGACGATTCGCGTCGACGGCAGTACGCGTGGTCAGCCGCCATCCCTTCAACTGCGCCCGGACACGGGCAGCAACTTCGTCGGGGCTCTCGTCGACCTGGGATTCGTGATGGTGCGGGAGCCTGGCCAGATTCCTCGGCGCCTGCACGGGTCTGGTCCGTAGCGCCTTCGCGTGGTCCACGCAGCGCGGCAGAATGCATCCGACCAGCGAGATGAACAGCAACACGTAGATCGCGGTGAACCAGAAGCTTCCGAAGACGTCGAACAGTTCGAGCCTGTCCATCCACGGACCGAGCGTGGGGCGCGCCTCGATGTACTCGGCGACCTTACCCTCGTTGAGGTTGCGCTGTGGCAGCAATGCACCGGGAACGGCGGCCAGTGCCAGCAAGAACAGCAGCACCAACGCGGTACGCATCGAGGTCAGTCCACGCCACGTGTTGCGGACCAGAGCGAAGGCCCGGCCGAAGATCGATTGCCGCGGTACCGGCGAAGAAGAATCGGGTCGGTCCGTGTCGGACTTCGTGTCGGTCATATCGGCAACGTCACCTCCGAGACGAATGCATCACGGACCCAGCCGACGAACTGGTCCCACGCGCCGGTGACCAGCGCGATACCGACCAGCACCAGCATGGTGCCGCCGACGATCTGAATTGTTCGAGCATTGCGCCGTAACCATCCGACACCGTTGAGGGCACGGGCCGAGCCGAGCGCCAACACCACGAACGGGACGCCGAGGCCGACGCAGTACGCCACGATCAGGGCCACCCCGCGGGCTGCGGTCGCACCTTCGGTTCCGGCAGCGAGCGCGATGACTCCCGCCAGCGTGGGGCCGAGGCAGGGCGTCCAGCCCAGGGCGAACACGGCACCCAGCATGGGGGCTCCGGCGAGGCTCGACACCCGGCGCGGCTGGAAACGGGTGTCCTTCTGCAGCGCGGGAACCAATCCGACGAACACGAGGCCCATCGCGATGGTGACCACACCGCCGACCCGCATCAACACCTCACGGTTGATCGCGAGCACCGAAATAGCCCCGAACACCGATGCGGTGGCAAGGACGAACACCACTGTGAACCCGGCAACGAACAGAGCGGCGGCACCCGCGACGCGCAAACGTCCGTCATTGCGTGTTCGCACCCGAACCGCCGCCTCCTCCGGGGTCACCGCCGGTGTGTCGGCGCCGACGACTCCCGCAAGGTACGACAGGTACCCGGGCACCAGAGGAACGACGCACGGCGAGGCGAACGACACGAGTCCGGCCAGCACACACGCCCCGAGTGCCAGGATCAGTGGGCCGGATGACGCGGTGGATGCGAAGGTCTCACCCACTCCGGCCAGGAATGTCACGTCGGTCATCGTGGGTCCGACTGTTCCGCGGCCACTCGCTCGACCACAGGCAGGAGGTCTTCCTCGAGGAGCGCCTTCAAGAAGACAGCGGCCACCCGGTGCTCACGGTCCAACACGATGGTGGTCGGAATCACCGTGGTCGGGTAGTTCTTTCCGACCGACATCAAGGTTCGCATCGCCGGGTCGTAGATGGACGGGTATGTCACCCCGTTGTCTATGACGAAGTCCTGCGCTTCGGCTTGGTGGAAATCGCGCACGTTGAGGCCGAGGAAGGTGACGCCCTGGTCCTTGGTCTTCTCGTACACCGCTTCGAGGTCGTCGGTCTCGCCGCGACACGGTCCACACCACTGCCCCCACACGTTGAGGACCACGACGTCGCCCGCGAAATCGTCGAGGGAGATGGTCTCGCCTTCTCGCATCAGGGCCGGCCCGGTGATGTTGCCGACCTTTCCGCGGTCGGCGGGCGGGTCGTAGAAGATCTCGGTCTGTCCACCCGGCGAAACGAATTCGAAGGTTCCGCCCTGGGCCACGGCGTCCGTACCGGTGGCACACGCCGACAGCGTCAGCGCGCCGACACAGATGGTCGCCAGCAGTCCGGCGAAACGCCCCCGCCTCGATCCCCGGAGACCTCGTCTCATGCTCCTGACACCCTCGGATCGGATGCACCGGCGGGCTCGGAGTAGACGATGTCGACCAGGGTGTCGCCCTCGTAGACCAGCGACGTCAGGGAGGCCAGCCCGCACTGACGGTTCCGTGGGTCGTGCCACAACCGCTCTCCCTGCAGGAAGCGGCGCAGCGTCCACACCGGAAGCTGATGGCTCACGACGACGGCCTCGTGTCCGGCAGCGGCGATCCGTGCGTTGTTGACCGCAGCCAACATGCGGTGCGCGATCTGCAGGTACGGCTCACCCCACGACGGCGTGAACGGGTCACGCAGTTTCCACCAGTGCCGCGGACGCGACAGCGCGCCGTCGCCCACCGACACCCGCAGGCCCTCGAACTCGTTTCCCGCCTCGATGAGATTCTCGTCGGTGGCGATCTCGAGTCCGTGCTGCTCGGCGAGGGGCGCAGCCGTCTCCTGGGCGCGTTGCAACGGGGACGCCACCACGCAGGTGATGTCGTGGTCGGCCAGTGTCGCCGCGACCGCGCGGGCCTGGGCCTCACCGGTGACCGAGAGACGGAATCCGGGGAGACGGCCGTAGAGGATGCCCCGAGGGTTGTGCACTTCTCCGTGCCGGAGCACATGGACGATCGTGCGCGTATTCGAATTGTCGGGGTGATCGGCGACGGTCACTGTGCGGTTCCTCGGGTGGGGGTCGGTAGGTGCGGGGCGTTGGGGGTGGGGGCCGGTAGGTGCGGGGCGTTGAGACCCGTCACGGCCGGTTCGTCAGGGCTGTGCAGCCGCGGCGGCCTTCGCAGCGGCCGGCAGCGCATCGGCGATGATCGAGAAGGCGCGGTCGTCGAGCGCGGACGAGACGAACCATGCCTCGAAAGCGCTCGGCGGCGGGTAGACCCCCCGCGCGAGAAGTGCATGAAAGAACGCAGGGAAACGGAAGGTCTCCGCCTTCTTGGCCCCAGCGTAATCGGTGACGGGTTCGTCGCTGAAGAATACGCTGAGCAGGGTGCCCGCGCGCTGCACCCGATGCGCGACACCTTCCGCCGTCAGTGCGTCGGTGAGCAGACCCGTCAAGGTATCGGCGTTGCGCTCGAGGGCCTCGTACACGCTGTGGTCTGCGGCGCGCAGGCTCGCTAGCCCCGCCGCGACCGCGACGGGATTACCCGACAACGTGCCGGCCTGGTAGACCGGGCCTGCGGGCGCGAGGTGATTCATGACGTCGGCGCGGCCACCGAATGCGGCAGCCGGCAGACCACCGCTCATCACCTTGCCGAAGGTGTAGAGGTCTCCGGCTACGCCGTCGACACCGAACCATCCGGACGAGCTGGCCCGGAATCCGGTCATCACCTCGTCCATGATCAGCAGGGCGCCGTGCCCACGGGTGAGGGTGCGCAGACCCTCGTTGAACCCGGGCACCGGGGCGATCGCGCCCATGTTTCCGGCAGCGGCCTCGGTGATGACACAGGCGATCTCGCCGGCGTTCGCTTCGAACACCTTCGTGACTGCATCGAGATCGTTGTAGGGGACGACTATGGTGTCCTCTGCCTGGGCACCGGTCACTCCGGGCGACGTCGGCAGCCCGAAGGTCGCAAGTCCTGAGCCTGCGTCGGCGAGAAGTGCGTCGACGTGACCGTGGTAGCAGCCCGCGAACTTGATGATTTTGGTGCGGCCCGTGAAACCGCGCGCGAGGCGGACTGCGCTCATGGTGGCTTCGGTACCGGAGTTGACGAGGCGAACCTGTTCGACCGGGGCGACGCGGCCGACGATCTCGGCGGCGAGGTCGATTTCCCCGGCGGTGGGTGCGCCGAACGACAACCCTGTTGCCGCGGCCTCCCGCACTGCTTCCACGACTGCGGGGTGCGAATGGCCGAGGATCATCGGCCCCCAGGAACAGATGAGGTCGACGTAATCGTTGCCATCGACGTCCGTGAGCGTGTAGCCGGAGGCCCGCTCGATGAATCGCGGTGTTCCGCCGACCGATCCGAACGCGCGAACAGGCGAGTTGACGCCGCCGGGAATGACCCTTTCAGCCCGCTCGAAGAGCTGCGCAGACGATGCGGTGGACACTTCGGGGTCACGGGAAGACACAGTCACGGCTTCCAGTGTCCCAGTTCTGCTCGATTTGCCAACTACAGGGTGTAGTCGGTGGCCAGGATCACCTGTCGGCGGCGATCACCCCCGTAGGTGTCGGTGCCGGTTGTTAGCGTCGCACCATCATGACCGACACCGTGTCTCCTGCCCTTGCGCGGCGTATCGCGCTGGCAGCACAGGGCTTCACGAACCCGCGTTCGGACACCACACCCGGCGCCCGGGCACTGCGGACGATGGTCAAGCGCATCGGGTTGCTGCAGATCGACTCTGTCAACGTCTTCGAACGCAGCCACTATCTCCCCGGGCTCAGCCGACTCGGCAGCTACGAACGCACCGCCCTCGACCGACTCGCACATGGCAGGAACGGCCGCTTCGTCGAGTACTGGGCACATCAGGCCGCGTTCGTCCCTCGAGAGAGCTGGCCACTGTTCGGGTTCCGTCGGCGCGCCTATCTACATCAATCGGCGCAGCCCGATTCGTGGCTGTCGACCCACCGGGATCTCGCGGACTGGCTACTCGCCGCGCTCCGCGAGCAGGGCCCGCTACGCGCCGGTGTCATCGAACACGACGCCAACCGTTCGCGCGGCAGTTGGTGGGGGTGGTCGGACGTCAAGCTCGCCTTGGAGTCGATGTGGCGCACCGGACAGGTCGTGTGCACGGAACGGGTTCGTTTCGAGCGGGTCTATGCGCTACCCGAGCATGCCTTCGGCGATGGCATGGTGGATCTTCCCGAAGACGAATCGATCCGCCGGCTGGTGGCGCATGCCGCCTCGGCGCTGGGTATCGCTACCGAGGCTGATCTGGCCGACTACTACCGCATGAAACGGGCACAGGTTCGCGGCGCGATCCGTGACCTCGAAGACGAGGGGATTCTCCGGCCGGTTCGCGTACCCGGTTGGGAATCGAACGGACGGGACATCCCGGCCTGGGTCCATCACCGGGCGCGGCGGCCTCGTCGCATCGACGCGGCCGCGCTACTGTCCCCGTTCGATCCGGTGGTGTGGTTCCGGCCCCGCACCGAGCGCCTCTTCGACTTCCATTACCGGATCGAGATCTACACGCCCGCTCACAAGCGGAAGTTCGGGTACTACTCGTTGCCGGTTCTCCTGGATGACCAGGTGGTCGGCCGCGTCGACCTCAAAAGCTGCCGACAAGAGGGAATCCTGCGAGTGCAGTCCGCCTGGCAGGAAGCCGGTGCACCGAATGACACCGCTGAGCGACTCGTCCCAGTACTGCGCGAGGCAGCCGCCTGGCAAGGGTTGACGGATATTCACGTTGGTGGGCGGGGCAATTTGGCGACGCCCCTACTAGCCGAGTTGCGCCGGTCGGTCTGAGACGAATGGTTGCACTTCCGACTTGTTCGGACGGCAACCCGGATTTTCTGTCGCTATGGTCGATGGCATGGCCTCCACTGCTGACCACTTGAGAAACACACTCGACGGACGCTGGAAAAAAGTACGCGAACGCGTGCGGTCGGAATTGACCGATCCACGCTTCGCGCCCCACTACACCCACGACCTCGCGGAAGCGCGGGCCAAGGCACTCGAACAGATGCGCATCCTGGCGAGCATGGGGTACGCCGCTGACGGATTCGCCGAAGATCATGGTGGCACAGGTGATGCCGGTTCCGCCGTCGTGAGCATCGAGATGCTCGCGATGTCCGACCTGTCCCTGATGGTGAAGGCGGGAGTCCAGTGGGGACTGTTCGGTGGCGCTGTCGAGAACCTCGGGACCAAGCCGCACCACGAGGCGTACGTCAAACGGCTCATCGACCTCGACCTGCTCGGCTGCTTCGCCATGACCGAAACGGGGCACGGCAGCGACGTCCAGGAACTCGAAACCACCGCCACCTACGATCCGGCCACCGGCGAGTTCGTGATCCACTCGCCCACACCGTCCTCCCGCAAGGACTACATCGGTGGTGCCGCACAGCACGCCACGGTGGCGTCTGTGTTCGCCCAGTTGATCACCGCAGGACCCGGCGAAGAACGGGAGTCGAAGGGTGTCCACTGTTTCGTCGTCCCCATTCGCGACGCCGAGGGCAACGACCTTCCCGGAGTCAGCACCTCCGACTGTGGCTACAAAGGTGGTCTGCCCGGAGTGGACAACGGGCGCATCATGTTCGATCAGGTTCGTATCCCCCGCGGCGACCTGCTGAACCGGTACGCCGACGTGGCCGAGGACGGCACGTACTCGTCGCCGATAGAGAACCCGAACAAGCGATTCTTCACGATGCTCGGCACCCTCGTACGCGGGCGCGTCACCGTCGGCGGTTCGGCCGGCGCTGCTGCACGGGTGGGAATCACCATCGCCACCAAATACGGTCTGCAGCGCCGACAGTTCAACGCACCGAAGAGTGACGACGAAGTCCTGCTCATGGACTATCTCGTCCACCAACGTCGCCTGTTGCCGCTGATCGCGCGGTCCTATGCGCTGCAGTTCGCACAGAACGAACTCGTGTCGACGATGCACGACATCCAGATCGACCCCGATGCCGACCCACAGGAGCAGCGCGAACTCGAGAGCCGCGCTGCCGGTCTCAAGGCCGCCAACACCTGGCATGCGACGCGCGCAATCCAGGAAGCCCGCGAAGCGTGCGGCGGTGCCGGCTATATGACCGAGAACCGGTTGACGTCTCTCAAGGCCGACACCGATGTGTTCACGACCTTCGAAGGCGACAATCACGTCCTCACGCAACTCGTGGCGAAGGAGTTGCTCACCTCGTACGCAGACGAGGTACAGGGAATGAACCCCGTCGACTGGATGCGCTTTGCCGCCACCACGGTCTCGGACGTGGTGAAGAAACGCACCGCGGCGCAGCAGATTCTGCAGACCATCGTCGACACCCGTCAGGACAACGAAGAGGACGGCAGCCTCTTCAACCGTGGCACCCAGGTGCAGATGTTCGAGGATCGCGAGGACTACCTGCTCGCCACGGCTGCCCGTCGCCTGCAGGGGGCACAGAAGCGCGAGGACGACCCGTTCGACGCGTTCAACTTCGTTCAGGATCACGTGTTGCGCGCTGCGCAGGCCCACATCGACCGGGTCGTTCTCGAGGCATTCGTCGCCGGTATCGACTCGTGCGAAGACGAGACCGCGAAAGAACTGCTCAACGACCTGTGCGATTTGTACGCCCTATCGGTCATCGACGAGGACAAGGCGTGGTTCATGGAACACCGTCACCTGTCGGTGGAGCGCGCCAAGGCCGTGCTGCGCGGCATCAATGAGCGGTGCCGTTCATTGCGTCCACACGCAGAGACACTCGTCGACGGCTTCGGCATTCCGGAGGGACTACTCGGTTCGGCCATGCTCGACGGTCCGGGAACTGACGCGGTACGAATGGCGACCGTCCCCCGTTAGGCTTCGCCTGTGAGTGGCGAGCGAGTCTCTGGACTCGTCAACCACTCACAGGGGTGAGGCGCCGGAGACGAATCGCATCGACGATCAGGATGCCCGCAAGCGCGACCAGCGCCGCAGCACCGGCAATCCACGACCCCGAGTACGTCGTCACCTCGAAGGGTGGGGCACCTTCCTCCACGGCGCGGTACGGCGCGGTGTCGGTACCCGCGTTCCAGCACACGACGGCCAGTGCGAGCGCCGCCAGCGCGACCAGCAGTTCGGTGCCGGGACGTACCCACCCCCTCATCGCTGGGAATCCTCGTCGTCCCAGCCCGCATCCTCATCCAGATCGGCGTCGCATTCTTCGACCTCGAAATCCTCGATATCGCGGTCCTCTACACCGACCAGCCGCTCGAGATGGTGACGCAACGTGTCCACATCCTTCGCCCAGGCACGGACGAGGCCGCCGCCTACCAGGCGCAAGCCGATTCCCGTCCGTCGTCGGGGCACGTTCGTGAGCTCACCGAGCGCCCGCGCAGACTCCCAGTCCTCGTAGTCGTAGTCGTCGGGATCCGCCTCGGGAAGCACTGCCGCGACCTCGTCGAGCGCCACTTCCTCCGTGCCCTGCTGCAGGGTCGTCTCGGTCAGGTACACACTCGCGTGGGTTCGTGCCGCGACCACTTGGAGGTACACGAAACCCGTCAGAATCACGGCGAACAGCGAGAGTGCGAACCAGTGGACCACCGGCCCTGTGAACAATTCGATGATCAAGGCCAGCACGCAGAACGCCGGCCCGTATGCGACCACTCGCCAGCGGGCACCCGGCTCTTCGAAGAGGAATGGTGTGGTGTCGTTGTTACCCTCGTCGCTCATCGGACGAACCAGACGTGGCCTTCGCGCCTGAACACGAGAACGGTTGCCACCAGCAACAGCAATGGCACCGTCATCGCGAAGACCGTGTTGAGTCCGACGAAAACGAGGACCATCTGGATCGCCGAATAGGCCACCGAGAGGACCGCCGCGACAGCGCGTGCACGACTACTTCCTTCCCGGACGGCAGAGACGGTGAGTCCGATTCCGGTACCGGCGAGCACCGCGAGCCAACCCGAGATCCTGACGGTCAGGACGGCCGAATCGAGCGCCGAGTACCCAGTCAATTGTTCGCGCAGACCGGCAGCGGGAGTAGTGACGGCGATGAGTCCGATGAGGATGAGCAGCGCCGCTGCGAGAGCCCACACCCAGAATGCGACGTTCACCGTGCGTGGACGGGCACTGGTGCTTACCGGTGAAGTCCGTGGCGGGGGTGATGTCCGTGGCAGGGGGGTGAGTACGGCGGATTTCGGCGCGGCGGGTTCGGGCACGCCGTACATACTGAGGCATCGCCGCGGCCGAATGCCAGTCCGGATCAGGCGCCGACCAACATGCCGGGGACGATCACGAGGGCCAAAGTCACCAATACAAGCGCAGCAATGACGAGGTAGAAAAGCGCCTCCCTACGCTCAGTGCGATGCGCCACGTCGGGAACTGCATGAAAACGATCTTCGGCGCGCATCGGCGAACAACCTCCGGTGTCGGACTACCTACACTGTGACGTGGTTCACGATACTGCCCCCTGGATCTTCCGATGCGTCCGGGGTTCCTGTGTCGGTTAGCGACAGAAGAGGTGCGGGTTCATTCGGCATCTGGGGGCGCCTTCCGGAAATAGTTGCTCGATTCTCGTCGCTGCATCAACACGATCGCGCCGACGATGATCACCGCCTGCAGGACCTGCACTCCACCGAGCACCACCGCGGTCGCACCCTCTCTGGCACCGAAGCCGAACAGAATCGGCACCGTAAGGACCACCAGAATCGTCCCGAAAAAGGTGAGTACCACACGCGCCCAGTTCTTTCCCTTGCGCATGAAGTGGACGAACAACACGAAGACCGCGGTGAGGACCAGCACCAATACTGCAATCAGACCGAGCCCGACCATCAGAACGGTCTCGGCGGTCTCCCGGGTGAATTCGCCCTCCAATTCCGCAACGCTCGGATCGTTCATCAACTGATCGATGAACGTATCCTTGTCGCCCCAGATGACGGGTATGGAGACGAAGAACTGGAGCAAGCCCAGCGCGGCAACGACCCACCACAACTGTGACGCGGTGCCGACGTCCTGGGGCACCGGCCGCTGCCGCTCGTCCTCGGGTGGGAACGAGTACTGGCCGTCCGGCGGCTGCGGATACGGCTGCTGATGGGGCGGCTGCTGACCGTACGGAGGCCACTGGTCGTTCATGGAGCCAACCGTAGCGGGAACCGACGAGTGGGCGCCGTCACAGCCATTCGGTGACCTCGGCCGCCCAGTAAGTGAGCACGACGTCCGCACCGGCCCTGCGAATGCTCGTCAGCGATTCGAGGATCGCGGCGTCCCGGTCGATCCATCCGTTCTGTGCGGCCGCCGTGATCATCGAGTACTCCCCCGAGATCTGATAGGCGGCGACGGGAACCGGGGAGGTGTCCGCGGTCTCGCGGAGCACGTCGAGGAACGACATGGCCGGCTTCACCATCACGAGGTCTGCACCCTCGGCCACGTCGAGCTCCACCTCGCGAACCGACTCTCGCCGGTTCGCTGCATCCTGCTGATAGGTGCGCCGGTCCCCCTTCAGCGACGATCCGACGGCCTCACGGAACGGCCCGTAGAACGCGGACGCGTATTTGGCCGAGTACGCGATCTGCCCGACGTCCTCGAAACCAGTGGAATCCAGCGCGTCACGGATGGCGCCGACCTGACCGTCCATCATTCCGCTCGGGCCGAGCAAATGGGCTCCCGCCTCCGCCTGTGCCACTGCCATGTCCACATACCGGGCGAGAGTGGAATCGTTGTCGACGTTGCCGGCCGCGTCGAGGAGACCGCAATGGCCGTGGTCGGTGAACTCGTCGAGGCAGGTATCCGCCATCAACACGGTGGAGTCGCCGAGTTCGGATGCCAGGGCACGCAAACCACGGTTGAGGATTCCGTTCGGGTCCGTGGCCCCGGAACCTTCGGCATCCTTGTCTTCCGGGCGGGGCACACCGAACAGCATCAGACCACCGACCCCGGCTGCTACAGCGTCGGTGGCAGCACCACGAAGCGAATCCAGTGTGTGCTGGAACACGCCCGGCATCGACGAAATCTCCCGAGGTGAATCGATACCGTCGGCAACGAACATCGGCAGCACGAGATGCCGTGGTTCGAGGGAGGTCTCCGCAACCAGGCGTCGTAATGCCGGCGTGCGCCGCAACCGTCGTGGTCGGTAGGTCGGAAACACGAGGGAGGCCCTCCTTCGTCTGGCCTGTGAGTGGCCCACGAGCCTCTGGACTCGCTAACCACTCACAGGCGCGGGGCGCCTATCGGCGGGCGCGGGACTTCTTGCGCGGAGGCGGCAGCGCACCCTCGGCCCGCAGTCGTGCAGCGTGCTCAGCGAGGGCCTCGACGAGCGGCCCGACCTGAGCGGTCTCCGGCTGAACGTCGACCCGCAGCCCGAACTCCGCCGCGGTCTCGGCCGTCTTCGGACCGATGCAGGCGATCAGGGTGCGCGCATGCGGCTTTCCGGCGATACCGACCAGGTTCCGGACGGTGGACGACGACGTGAAGCACACCGCGTCGAATCCGCCGGTCTTGATCATTTCGCGGGTCTCGGCCGGCGGCGGCGCTGCGCGGACCGTGCGGTACGCGGTGACGTCGTCGATCTCCCAGCCGCGCTCACGAAGCCCCTCGGCGAGCGTTTCGGTTGCGATGTCGGCGCGCGGCAGCAGGACGCGGTTGACCGGATCGAACACGTCGTCATACGGCGCGAACTCCGCCAGCAGACCCTGGCTGGACTGCTCACCAACCGGCACCAACTCGGGAGTGATTCCGAAAGAACGCACCTTGTCGGCGGTTGCTTCGCCGACGCAGGCGATCTTCACGCCCGAGAATGCGCGAGCGTCGAGACCGAACTCCTCGAACTTCTCCCAGACTGCCCGCACCGCGTTGGTGGAGGTGAACACCACCCACTGGTAGCGACCGTCGACGAGTCCCTTCACGGACCGCTCCATCTGGGCTGGACTGCGCGGCGGCTCGACCGCGATCGTCGGAACTTCCATCGGGATCGCACCGTGAGTGACGAGGCGGTCGCTCATGTCGCCGGCCTGATCCTTGGTGCGCGGCACCAGGACCTTCCATCCGTACAGTGCGCGCGATTCCCACCAGGACATCTTGTTGCGGTGCGAGACCACCTTGCCGACGGTGACGACGAGAGAACCGACCAGTTCCGAGCCTGCGTCGTTGAGCGTGGCGAGCGTGGCCTCGACGGTGCGCTGCTGGCGGGTGGTTCCGTTCACCGTGATCGCGGCCGGGGTCTGCGGCGCCAAGCCGTGTTCGACCAGCGCACTTGCCGTCTCCGCCAAATGGGCGGACGTGGCATGCAGAACGAGCGGTCCCGGCGCTGCCGCGAGTGCCGACCAGTCGACCTCGCCGCGCACGTCCGCTTCCGTGTGGCCGGAGCCCAGTGCCATACCCGCGTACGAGGGCACGGCCGACGACGACGGGAGCCCGGGAATGATCTCGAACTGCACCTGAGTGCGGGCAATGGCGGTGACCTCGGCGATCACCGAATCGGTGGTCAGCGGATCCCCCGATACCAGCCGCACCACATTGTGGCCGTTCTTCGCCTCGGTGACGAGAGTCTTGGCGACCTCGGACGGCTCGCCCAGTGCGGGGCGAACCTCGGCGATCGACTCGCCGGTCTCGGCGTCCACACCGTGATCGGTGCCGACGAGGGCGGTGACTCCCTTGTCGACGTCCGGGTCGGTGAAGGCCAGACGCGCTGCGGCGAGGATGTTGCGCGCATGCACCGTGAGAAGGGCCGGGTCACCGGGGCCGGATCCTACGACCAGGATCCGTCCGGGGGCGTTCTTGCGGACTCGGCTCATCGGTAATTCTCCAGTGTGCTCATGTGTCGAGATCGGTACAGGGTGTAGGCAGGCCGACCTGGTGGCCGGCCGGCAGGCTCGCTCGTCTTCGGACATCGCTCGTCAAACATCGGCATCACCACCCTCGGTCACGTTCATCAGGTCGCGGGCGCCTCGTTCGAGAAGTTCACGGGCAACGGATCTGCCCAGTTCGTCGGCGCGGTCGGGTGATCCGACAGCGCTCGCACGAATCACATCGGACCCGTCGACGGCAGCAGCGCAGCCGCGTAGGGACACCTCGTCGAAGACGCGGCCGTCGTCGTCGAGTGATTCGACGACCTCGGCGATGGCCCCTACCGGCGCCGTGCACCCGGCCTCGAGCTCGGCGAGCAATGCACGTTCCGCGGTGACGGCGGCACGGGTGGGGGCATCGTCGAACTCCGCGAGGACGGCCGCGAGGGCAGTGTCTTCGGAAAGGCATTCGACGGCCAGCGCACCCTGCGCGGGAGCGGGCAGCATCTGCACGGGTTCGATCGATTCGGTCACCAGATCGAGGCGGCCGATGCGCGACAGACCCGCCCGGGCGAGAATCACGCCGTCGAGCTCACCGGAATCGACCTTGCCGAGCCTCCGCTGCAGGTTTCCTCGCAGCGGAAGGATCTCGAGGCCGAGCCCCAGAGCACGCAGCTGCGACACCCGCCGGGGCGCCGAGGTGCCGACCTTCGATCCGGGCGGCAACTCACCGAGCACCATCCCGTCCCGGGCAACAAGCGCGTCGCGCGGGTCTTCCCGCGGCGGAACCGCCGGAATCACGAAGCGCTCGTCCTGGGCGGTGGGCAGATCTTTGTACGAATGCACGGCCACGTCGACACGACCGTCGAGCAGGGCCTCACGCAGCTCTGCGGTGAAAACACCGACACCGATCTTCTCGACAGGATCAGTTGACTGGTCACCCTTGGTCGAGATGATCGTCAACTCGGCATCGTGGCCCGCCGCGATCAACGCGTCACGCACCGTCGCAGCTTGTGTGGTGGCGAGGATGCTTCCTCGCGTACCGATCCGCAGGGTTCGGGTTCCCACTACGCTCATCGGGACTCCTTTTCTGCATCGTCGGCCTCGCTTCGCACGGCTGCACCGCCGGTCTCACTTCGCACGGCTGCACCATCGCCGGCCGTGAATCGCCGTGCGCGGGGATCTTCCCCCGCCACCAGTCCGTCGGCGACGCCGAGACCGAACTGGGCCAGACCCGACGCGCTCAGCTCGGACGGTTTCGCGACAGCTTCGGCCGTGCCTGGGCTGAGTTCGAACAGCTCACGCAGGGCTGCGGCATAGGAATCCCCGCCCGGGGTCACGGCCAACTGCTTCACCCGAACCGTCGGGGCATGCAGAAGTTTGTCGACGACGCGGCGAACCGTGCGCGCCACCTCGTCACGTTCGGGATTGTCCAGGTTGGGCAGTCGTGAGTCCAACCGGAGAAGCTCCGCCTCGACCACATCGGCAGCCCGCTGCCGCAGTGCGGTGACGGTCGGGGTGACCTCGGCCTGACGTTGCCCGGCGAGGTAGCCGGACAGTTCGTCGGCAACGATTCCCCGCGCAGCGTTCTCGTCGGAGGCGGCGGCACCGGCGGCAGGATCGCGCTGGAGCGACTCCATGTCGAGGACGGTCACGTCCGGGAGTCCGGCCACCGCGGGTTCCACGTCGCGCGGCAAGCCGAGGTCGCAAATCGCGAGTTGGCGGCCGGCAACGCGATCGGCCTTTGCCAGGGCACGGTGCGTGTCCGCGAGTGTGACGACGGTTCCGACCGCTCCGGTACACGTGACCAGCACGTCCGCCTGCGCCAGTGTCTCGGGCAGTGCATCGAGATCGTGAGCCTGGGCGTCGACCCCGTTCGAGCGCGCCGTGTCCGCGAGATGCTGGGCACGCTCGAGGGTGCGGTTGACCACCAGAATTCGCGCAATGCCGGCGCGACTGAGATGCGCAACTGCCAGCCCGCCCATCGCGCCTGCTCCGACCACCACCGCGGTCCGTCCGGCGAGGCCGTCGACCAACGTTCCGGCACGGTCGAGAGCCACCGACACGACGGACGAACCCGCAGAGTCGATTCCTGTTTCGGTATGGACACGCTTGCCGACGCGAAGCGCCTGCTGCGCAAGTTCATGGAGGGTGCGGCCCGCGGCCTGCTGCGTGTCCGCAGCGGCATAGGCGGCACGAATCTGACCGAGGATCTGCTGTTCTCCGACGACCATCGAGTCCAAGCCGCTCGCCACGGCGAACAGGTGCTCGACTGCTGCCTCGCTGTAGCGGACGTACGCATGACGATGGAGTTCGGCAACGTCGAGCCCGGAATGGTCGGCTAGGAGTTCACCGATCTCGGACAGTGCGCCGTGGAACGCGTCCACAACCGCATAAACTTCGATGCGGTTACAGGTGGAGATGATCATCGCCTCGGAGACGAGTTCGGAGGCCATCAGCTTGTCCGTCAGTTTCGGACGGTCGGTATCGGCAACGGCAACCCGCTCGAGCACGGGTACGGGGGCGCTGCGGTGCGAGATCCCGACAAGCAGAACACTCACGGGGCAATCACTGATCCGTTTCTTTTTGCGGCGGACGGGAGGTGTGCGGCATGACCGATGCGAACCGGGGGGCGCGACTCGGCTTGATCGAGAGAAGGGGACGCGGCCGTGACATGACCGGTGTTGCGTGCGCTGTTGAACGAGAGAACCTGCATCTCGACAGCGAGATCGACGCGACGCGACTCGACGTGCTCCGGCACGTCGAGGGACGTGGCCGAAAAGCTGAGGATGCAATCGAGCCCGGCGCCGACGAGTCGGTCGCAGACTTCCTGCGCAGCGTCGTCCGGGGTGGCAATCACACCGATGGTGGCTTCGAGTTCACGGCACGCCTCGTCGAGTTCGTCGAGGTGGCGGACGTCCAGATCGCCCACCCGCGTTCCGGCGACAGCGGGATCGACGTCGAACAGGCCGACCATCTCGAAACCACGCCGCCCGAAACCGCCGTATCCGGCGAGGGCCTGACCCAGGTTTCCGGCGCCGACGAGCACCACCTTGTGGCCGCGGTCGAGACCGAGCGTCTGCTCGATGCGTCCGCGGAGGCGGCTGACGTCGTATCCGACCCCACGCACCCCGTTCGGCCCGAGGAACGACAGGTCTTTGCGCAGCTTGGCCGATCCCACCCCGGAAGCGGCCGCCAGTTCCTCGCTGGAAACGATGTGTGTGCCCTGATCCACGAGCAGACCCAGGACCCGCAGGTAAGCCGCCAAACGGGTGACCGTAGCCTGGGGGATGTCGCGCAACTCCGGCGTGGCCGCCGACAGCCCCTCAGCGCCGGTGACGCCGGCGAGAGTTCGCCCGTGCGTCGGGTGCTGTTCGGTCACGTCGTAGGCTCCTCGTCCGATCAGCACACACGCCGATCTTCACGATGCTCCGGGGCAATGTTCACACCACGGTAACTGCTTGTGAACCCATGCACAAAGTTGCTTCGGACCCGCCAGATGTGCTCCCACCTGCGGAACATCACCCGATCCTCGTTTTAGGGTCGGCTTACTTGCGTAAATCCTTCCGAAGTCGTTCCTCGTCGACGTCCCAGTAACTGTGCTCTCTTCCATCGAGCAGAACGACAGGCAGTCGATCCCCGAATTCGGCGCGCAACTCCGGGTCCCGACCGGCCGCCTCGTCGACGTCGATGCACGTCACGTCCAGCCCGAACTCGCCACACAACGATTGCAGTTGCTCGCGGACGGACACACACGCGCCGCATCCTTCCCGGACGAGGAGGGTCACCTCGTGGTTGCTCTCGGTCATTGCCGTACCCACACTCCATTCGTCTGTGGCGAGCAGTTCTACCCGACCCCGGTCGGGTGCGGTGGCCGTCCGCATGCCCACGGGAACCAATTTTGCCCGAGATGAAGGTCACACACGCCCAGCGCTCGCGGCGTCCAGCGGTTGCGTCCCGTTTCCAGAGGATAGGCTGCTATGTGAAAAGCGGGGCCGCAACAACGGGAGGTGCGAGTGCCATCGCGATCACTACCGGACGGAGCGGGGTTCGGCGCTGGGCTTGCAGGGATCATCCTTCCGGGTCGCCGGCATTTCAGAAATCCGCTCGGTCCCAGCGAAGCCGAGGTCCGGGCCAACCTCGCCGGCGAGGCGAGTGCGGACGCAGCGCTCGCACTGCAGGACGACGGGAGTGTCGAACTGCAGGAAGGCGAGACCCCCGACGTCCCGCTCGATCTGACAGCCGCCGCATTCTTCGACGTCGACAACACGATGGTGCAGGGTGCGTCGATCATCCATTTCGCTCGCGGGCTGGCGGCCCGTAAGTACCTACAGAGCTCCGACCTTCTGGATTTCGCCTGGAAGCAGGTCAAGTTCCGCGTGACGGGCAAGGAGAGCAGCAACGACGTGTCATCGGGCCGTGAGAAGGCGCTGTCGTTCGTTGCCGGGCGCTCCACCGAGGAACTGGCCCGTCTCGGCGAGGAAATCTACGACGAAGTGATCGCCGACAAGATCTGGCCCGGTACTCGTGCTCTCGCTCAAATGCACCTCGATGCCGGGCAACAGGTGTGGCTCGTGACCGCCACACCGGTCGAACTGGCCCAGGTCATCGCCAAACGATTGGGATTCACGGGTGCCCTCGGCACAGTCGCCGAGAGCAAGGACGGCTTCTTCACCGGGCGACTTGTCGGCGACATCCTGCACGGGCTCGGTAAGGCGCACGCAGTCCGCGCTCTGGCAGTCCGTGAAGGCCTCGATCTGAGAAGGTGCGCTGCCTACTCGGACAGCCACAACGATGTTCCGATGCTGTCGCTCGTGGGTACGGCCGTCGCGGTCAACCCGGACGCCGACCTACGGGAAGTCGCCAAGAATCGTGGATGGGAAATCCGTGACTTCCGCACGGGCCGCAAGGCCGCGAAGATCGGCGTACCGAGCGCGCTCGCACTGGGTGCTGCGGGCGGTGCTTTGGCGGCAGCCGTGGCACGGCGCCGCGAGCACCAAGGCTGAGTTCGCGCCGCGAGATCACCGCCCCGCTCTCCGCGAGATCACCGCACTGCTCCCCTGCGAACCGTCAGCCCAGGAAGACGTTGCGCCTGCGCGCCAGTGTCCGGTACAGCGTCTGCTGAATGGTCTCGCGCACGTGATCGGTGACCTCGAATAGTTCCATCGGGTCCTCGGCGGCCGCCGCATCGTAGGTATCGGTGACGATGGGCGTGCCGAACTCGATCGTCCACTTCGACGGCAACGGAATCATGCCGAGTGGCCCGAAGTGCGGGAACAGTGGGGTGATCGGAAAGTAGGGCATGCCGAGCAGCCTGGCCAGCGGAGTCAGGTCTGCGATCTTCGGGTAGATCTCCTCCGACCCGACGATCGAGCACGGAATGATGGGCGCGCCGGTTCGCATGGCGGCCGACACGAACCCTCCACGTCCGAAACGCTGCAACTTGTAGCGCTCGCTGAACGGCTTCCCGATCCCCTTGAACCCTTCGGGGAACACTGCCACCAGCTCACCGTCCGACAGCAGCCGCTCCGCATCCGGGGTGCACGCCAACGTGTGCCCGGCCTTGCGCGCCAGGTCACAGACAACCGGTAGCTCGAACACCAAGTCCGCCGCCAACATCCGTAGGTGTCGATTCGCCGGATGACGATCGTGGACGGCGACCGACGTCATGAGACCGTCGATCGGCACCACACCCGCGTGATTGGCCACAACGAGGGCAGCTCCGTCGACAGGGAGGTTTTCGATCCCCACCACGTCGACGCGGAACCACTTCTCGAACAGGGGCCGCAACATCGGCAGTGCCACGTTCTCCGCGAAATGCGGATCGAACCCGAAGTCGTCGACGAAGTAGTCTCCGGCCAGCCGTTTCCGCACGAAATCGGCACCATCTGTGATCTGATCCGCGAGCCCTGCCCGTACCGAGTCGACGACCGTCTCCTCCACACTCGGCTGCGGCAATCTCGATATTGCGCTGGTCCCGCCTAGTTCCGTGTCCGCCACGGGCGGGGGTTCTACGAGCCCCGAAGGATGCCGATTCTCACTCCCCCGACGCCCGTGCATGTCACCGCCACGACCGAGTTCCCCATGCAACGGAATGACCTTCGCCATTCTGTTCACCTTGCCCCCTTCTGCGGTGCTCCGGCAAGAGAAAGCAGCGCGCGCTCGGCAGAGTCGACCCAGTCCGGTGTCATGATCGGCATGATCCCGGAGACTTTCAAGAAATCGTCGAATGTCTGCATCGTGGTCCATCTGGGCTCGAACCCGAGCTCGGATCTCATTCGCGTCGTATCGAGCGCACATCCGAACTGAAAGTACTCGAGCTGCTCCGCCGCGAACGAACGCACAACCGGCCCCATCATCGCGCGTCCGGCACTGCGAAACAGTGGGGTGGACATCGGCACCTCGATACGCCCGGCGCGACGAATGGCCTGCGACAGCATGATCACGCCGTCGCCGGCGACGTTGTAGGTGCCGGGTGGACCACCCACCGTCGCCCGTTCGAGGGCGCTCAGGGCGTCTTCTTCATGAAGGAACTGCAGCCGGGCGTCGCGGCCGAAGATCGTCGGCACGACAGGCGAGGTGATGTACCGGGCCACCGTCGCATTGAGCCCCGCACCGACGACCGGCGCGAGACGCAATATCGAAACATCGACATCGGGGCGCCGACGGCCCAGACCTCGCAGGTAACCCTCGATTTCGATGCAGTCCCGCGCGTACGCACCCGTCGGCCGACGACGTGCGCCCATCTCCTCGGTGAATTTCGCGGGGTCCTTCGACGTGGAGCCGTACACGCCCGCCGTCGAACGGAGGACGACCTTCCGCACGCTCGGTGCCTTCTGGCACAACGCGAACAATTGCATCGCGCCGATCACGTTCATGTCCTTCATGGTGGCGCGACTGCCGGACTTGGGTGCGCGCGTCAATGTCGACGCGTGCACGACCGTGTCGACTTCGGCGTTACGGATCACCTTGCCGAGCAGAGGATTCCGTATGTCTGCGCGAACGAATTCGGCACGCCCCATACGCCGCAACATGTCCTTGCTCGGGGCAGTCGTGTCCACACCGATCACGCGCTCGATCCTCGGATCCTGCGCCAAGCGCGTCACGAGAAAGCCCCCGAGGAATCGACTCGCTCCCGTCACCATGACCACACGCGGAACGCCCACGTGCGCCCGACCAGTTTCGTCGCCCACAGCCTGCAACACCCCCGAATTCGTTGTCAGTTGCGTCAACCATACGACGAGGTCGACTGTGACGCCTCCCACACGTCGCTTCCGTTGCCCGTAAACGACGAATGCCCGCCACCACAAAGGGTGACGGGCATTACGGCGTCGGGATCCGAGAATCGGATCACTTACCCAATTTCCTACGCTGAACTCGGGTACGACGAAGCAGTTTGCGGTGCTTCTTCTTCGACATGCGCTTGCGGCGCTTCTTGATCACTGAACCCATAGCGGGTGTCCCTCACGTTCTTCTCTAGCGTTCCTGCGCACGCCATTCGCGCACGCCTGCGCCTACTGCTGGCGCCCGGGCTCGCTTCAACAAGCTCGGCGCCTTACGACACCAGCCGGCTGGTACGACAGTCACCCATCGTACCGGTGCGAGCCCACTCGGGAGAAACCGAGGGTTCGCCACTTCGCGTCGCTGTGTCAGCCGGCGTCGAAGTACGAGGTTTCGAGATAGTCGTGGACCGCCTTGGCGTGCACACGGAACGAGCGTCCCACGCGTACCGCGGGCAGTTCGCCACTGTGCACCAACCGGTACACGGTCATCTTCGAAACTCTCATCAGGGTCGCCACTTCGGCGACCGTGAGAAATTGTGTTCCGGCCACGGCCGGTTGTCCGTCGGAGAGAGCACCCTTCGACGGCTTCTTTGCAGACGTCATCAACCACATACCTCCGGCACGTCCGCGCCGCCGGCTTCCCCTCCGGCGGAACAGACACGCACGTGCTGACCCGAGTTTAGCGGGACCTATGGGGTTACTGCGACGGGTGTGGGCAATCGAATATTCATTCGGATGTGGCACCGAGCTCTTCGGAACGTTGCTTGGCGGCCTCGAGAGCATCGAAAAATGCACGTCGGAGACCATTCGATTCGAGCGCACGCACGGCCGCGGCGGTTGTCCCACCCGGTGAAGTCACAGCCGCACGAAGTTCGGTTGCGCTCTCTCCGGAGCGGTCGAGCATGGCTCCGGCGCCCACCATCGTCTGTGCGACCAACTGCGAGGCGGTGGCGCGAGGCAGTCCCATCTCGACTCCGGCGTCGATCATCGCCTCGGCGACCAGGAAGAAGTAGGCAGGCCCCGAACCTGATACTGCAGTGACGGCGTCGATCTGGGATTCCTTGACAGTGACGACCTTGCCGACGGAGCCGAGGATGCCGCGCACAGCGTCGAGATGGTCGGACTTCACGTGGCGTCCCGGCGCAAGAACACTGACGCCCTCGCCCACCAGCATCGGCGTATTCGGCATTACGCGCACGACCGGGAATCCCGCAGGCAGCCGAGTCTCGTAGAACCCGGTGGGCAGGCCCGCGACCAGCGACACGATCATCTGCTCGCGCTCACCGTCGAGATCCGCCTTCGAGACATCGGCCAGCGCCGACTCCACATCGGCGGGCTTGACTGCTATCACGATGACATCGGCGCCTTCGGCGGCGTCGGCGGTATCGGTGACTCTTACCGAGTACTCGGCGGCCAGTTCGTCAGCTCGCCCCGGATGCTGTTCGGCAACCACCAGGTCCCTCACCGCATGGTTTGCCTGCAACAGTCCCGAAATCAGTGCTTCACCGATTCGGCCACCACCGATAACTGCAATTCTCGTCATGGTGGACAGCCTGCCACGGGCCGCTGCGCTCGCTCAGCGGGGGATCATGGCGAGCTGACGACTCTGGACAACGACGGAGCCGGTCGAATCGAGAACGGTGTGGTCCTCTTCGAACCATGTTCCGCCGAGCACCGAGCTACGCGCCATCACCCGCAACCATCCGGGGGCGGGTTGCCTGCGCAGGTACGTGGTGAGCTGCACCGTGGGCGCCCACCCGAACAGTCCACGATTCATCGTGACGGGTGCGCAGATGTCGCCGGTCATGATCGCGAACAGGGCCGCGGTGTCCGGGTCGTTCTCGTCCTCCGGCCGGGGCCGCGCCCACATGCGGATCTCGGGCTCGCCCTGACTGCCGGTCAGGAAGTGTGCGGACGTGGCGTCGACACGCATGTCACATCCCTGAGCCACGTGGACGATCTGCCCCATCGGGTGGTCCGGCGTCAGCGTGACCGCGTCGGCGGGAGGTTCCACGGGCAGGCCCGCGAGCTCGAGGTCTTCCGTGTGAACGGGGGCGCCGGTGTCGGGCACGCCGAGAGTCACCGCGGCGCGCACGGCGACGCGGTCACCCTGTGCCAGTTCGACGTCGACGAACGACACCTGTTTGCCGAGCTTGCGCACCTGCGTCGACAGCGTCACCTCGCCCGGGTCCGGGGCAGCCAGATAGTTGGCGCTCACGGCGAGCGGCTGGACTTCGCTGCGGCCGCCGTCGGAGTCACGGAAAGTCTGCCGGGCCGCTGCAGCGCACAACGCCATCATCGAGCCACCGTGCACCTTCGGCCCGATCGTCCAGATGGGGTCGATGGTCGCTCGAAAGCGGTTCGGGTCGGCTGCGGTGAGGGCATTCAAGTCGCGGAAGGGGCTGGTCGTCACGGTGGATCCTGTCGATCGGGGTTTTCGGTGTTCCGGAAGAAGATCTTGGCGGTGAGGTCCTGGTGCGCGAGGCGCCGCAGGGCGGCAATGATCGGTTCGTACAGGACCGTTCCGAGTACTGCGTACCGAGCCTGGGGCTCTGCGGCACCGGTCGGCATCATGCGAATGTCGGCTTCCGCAATGCCGTGAATGTGCTCCCCATAGACGGACAGACGTTCGTCGTCCAACGGGATTCCTGCTGCCTCCGCAGCCTCGAGCGCGCGTTCGAGTTGAGCGACTGCAACGAAACGGGGGTCGTACACCTGCCCCAACTGCTCGAGGACTCGACGGGCACGCGGATAGTCGCGTTGCTCGCCGTCCTCTGCGTCGGACACGTACGGCGGCAACTGCGCGATCACTTTTCCGAGCAGCTCGAAGCGAGACTCGTCAGGTTTTTCGATCAGGCGCAGGATCGTCCGTATCCGGGGGATCGCGAGGCCTGCATTGGAGAATGCCTTGATCAATGCGAGCCGATCGAGGTGCTCCTCTCCGTACGTGGCCTGGGTGGCACTGGTGGCCGCGCCCGGCATCAGCAGACCCTCACGTAGGTAGTACTTCACCGTGGCCAACGGAACGCCGCTGCGCGCGACCAATTCGGAAACCCGCATGACACCTCCTCGAACCAATACTCGATAGCCATACTATCCAATGGGTGGCGAGTACGTCATCCGCGAGACGACGGGCGATCTGTGAGGTTCTCCCTCGCGAACGCAAGAGCCTGCGTGAGCATCGCCGACCGCTCCCGTCGGGTCCGTGCATTCTGCGTGTTGATCTCGACCACCGCCTGCCCGGCGAAGCCCGAGTCCATCAGATGGCGGCACACTTCGACGCACGGCTGATTTCCTTCACCCGGCACGAGGTGTTCGTCCATCGATGCACCACGGCCATCCGCAAGATGCACATGTGTCAGACCGCTGCCCATCCGCTTCGCCAGCTTCATCGCATCCATTCCGGCAGTAGCCGTGTGCGACAGATCGAGCGTGTAGTGGTCGTGTCCGCAGTCGGTCGGGTCGTAGGACGGACTGAAGGCCGAGAGCGCGGGCCCGGGTCCACCTCGTCGCCGCAACCGCGCAGCAGACCGTTCCTTGCTTCCGAAGACGCCGTCGGCGCGCATCGGGAACATGTTCTCCACGGCCACGATCACGTCGCTGCGCGATTCGACGTCGGCGACCTGATCAGCGAACCCGTCTGCGTACCGCCGCTGCCACCGGAACGGTGGATGAACCACGACCGTGGTTGCCCCGAGCGCTTCGGCCGTGCGTACCGAACGCTCCAATTTGGCGGTAGGGTCCGAACCCCACACTCGCTGCGAGATCAGTAGGCACGGTGTGTGGACCGCCTGAACCGGCACCGCGTACTTCCGTACGAGGGCACGTACGGCACCGATGTCCTGACTCACCGATTCGGCCCACACCATGAGCTCGACACCGTCGTAACCCACCTCGGCTGCATACCGGAACGCCGCCTCGGTGTTCTCGGGATACACCGAGGCTGTCGACAAACCGACCAAGACCTTCGCAGGCCGACCCGCACTCATGCCCGCACCGCGGCTCGCGTCCCCGCTGTTCGCATCACTGCCCCCGATCATGTGCTGGTCAACCCGATGCAAGCATGAAAGCGAGCGGACCCAGCGTCACGATCATGCCCACGACCACCGCTATCACAAAACTGGTGATGTCGTCGGTACGACGCAGGATCCGGACCATCGCGACCAGACCGACGATCACGAGCACCGCAAGAATCAGCGCCACCCACGGCAGCGAGTCCCACAGTTTCTCGAAGCCCTTGAACATCAGTGCACCGGCAATGACGGCGACGACACCTTGCCCGATCAGCACGGCCCATTCCTGAACGGAACTGGGCGAGTCCTGTTCCGAGTCGCCGTACTCCGAATCGTCCGGTTGCCGATCACCGCGATCGTCCTCGGCGTGATCGGCGGCCTTGTCGGGCGCAGTGTTTTTCGCCGGCCCTTCTTCCGCTGGGCCGCGTGTGGTGCGAACGTCCTCGTCGTCGACCTGGTCGGCGCCCGCGGCACGTGTCATCGCGGCAGAACCGACCACTGTCGTCGACGGAGCCACCATCGGCTCGTCGTCCTCGTCCTGCTCATCCGACTTCGTCCGCAACGCTGCCAGGAGATCACGCAGCGACAGTTTGTTGCGAGCAGCCTCGGCCTTCGCCGCCGCCCGGGACGCTGCCCTGCCGAAAGGAGACGCCGCATGACGTTCGGAAGCGGTGGTGATCTCGGTCTTCTCCGCATCTGTTTCGTCCGGCGCCGGTGAGGTCGCCCTCGACGGCTGCTCTGACGCGCGGCCCCGGTGGATCAGATCACGGCCCGGCCCCGAACCGGACAGGAGCGAGGGCTCAGGCTGTACTGGACGCTGAGGGGAGCGCTCGGCCTGCGGAGAACGGTCGGATTGCGCCGAGTCGGACGCCCTCGAGCCCGCCTGGTCACGTGAGGCGGGTGTCGCGGCACCCGCAGAACGCCCGGAAGTGCGGGCCCGAAACTGGGGACGACTCGCAATGGGCTCGTCGTCGTCCTCGTCATCGAAGTCGTCGTACTCGTACGCCGGCACCGATGCCGCAGACCCGGACGACGCAGACCTGGACGACGCAGATGCGCCTCCACTGCGGTACTGAGGACGACTCGCAATGGGCTCGTCGTCGTCCTCGTCATCGAAGTCGTCGTACTCGTACGCCGGCACCGATGCCGCCGGCCGGGACGAGGCAGGCCCGGACGACGAAGACTTGGACGACACCGGCGATCCACCGCCCAGGAACCCACCCCAGGATTCGGTTGCCGGACCGGACTCAGCTGCCGGCGAACGTACCTCGTCCCGACTCGCAGAAACGGGCGCGGAGGAAGGAACTGATGGAGCCGCAGGAGTCGGCGGAAGCGTCACCGGTGACGGTGTTTCGACGGGGGCTGCGGGCGGGGTGACTGGTTCCGACGGAGCACTGGGTGCGGCAGAGGAGGTAGGGGCCGGTGGCTCGACCAGATTGCGGTTAGCGCTCTCGTCCCGAATCACCGGGATCTCCCCCGTCAATTCCGCAACGGAGATTCCGCCCTTGGCTCCCCGGCGACGACGTCCGCCGCGGGACTCCATCTGTCCGCCATTTCGTTTGAGCAGTTCGGCGACAGAAATCTGCCCCGTATCCTCGGGCTTGTCGGTCATCGGGCCCTCACCATCAATTCACCGCCCATTTCGGTATCGAGCTTCCGCAGAATCAGCCCTTCACGAAGTGCCCACGGACATATTTCGAGTTCGTCCACCCTGAGCGCTCGCATGCTGGCTTCTGCCACCAGCGCCCCGGCCACGATCTGCTGTGATCGATCGGAGCTGACACCTTCCAATTCTGCACGGTCCGACGCGGTCATTCTGGATATGAAGGCGATGAGTTGCCGAAGACCGCTAGCGGTGAGGGTGCGTCTCACGCGCGGACCTGCGCCGGAAGGCGCGGCACCGGTAAGGCGAGCGAGCGAACGGAACGTCTTGGAGGTGGCGACAGATCTGTCCCATTTCCCGGCAGCAAGAACTTCCTTGGCAGGCGCGGACAGTTCCGCTTCGAGCCAGTCACGGAGAACGGCCACACGACGCTTGCCGGGCGGATCGGCCTCGAGCCAATCTCTGGTGAGTCGGCCGGCACCGAGTTGCAGTGAGAACGCCACGTCCGGGTCCTCGTCCCCGCCCGACGTCAGCTCGAGTGATCCACCACCGATGTCGAGGTTCAGGATGCGGCCCGCACTCCAGCCGAACCAGCGGCGCACCGCCAGGAACGTCAGACGGGCCTCGTCGACACCGGAGAGCACCTCGAGGTTCACGCCTGTCTCGTTGCGCACCCGAGCGAGTACGTCCTCCGAGTTGTTGGCATCACGAACAGCTGACGTGGCAAACGCCATGAGCTCACCGCAGCCGGATTTCTCGGCGATTGCCGAAAAATCGCGCACGGTGGACACGAGTCGATCCGAACCTGACGAGGTGATGTCACCTGCGTCGTTCGTGTTTTCCGCGAGGCGCAGGGTTTCCTTCGTCGAACTCATGGGTGTGGGGTGGCCGCCCCGGTGGGCGTCCACAACGAGTAGATGGACGGTGTTGCTTCCGACATCGAGTACCCCAAGTCGCACATGAACACGGTACTGGGTCTACCGTCGGGCCTTGTGACAGCAGGTAGGACAGACCGGTCTCACAAGATGACGCCCACCCCTGAAGTGCCCCTCGATTTCCCTCGAGAATGGGTGGAGTTTCTGGATCCGGCGAACCCCGAGCACCTGGTGGCTGCGGACATGACCTGGCTGTTGTCCCACTGGACCTGCGTATTCGGCACCCCGGCGTGTCAGGGCATCATCGGCGATCGCCCCGACGACGGCTGCTGCTCGCACGGCGCATTCCTCTCGGACGAGGAAGACCTCGAGAAATTGAACGAATCCGTGAAGCTGCTCACACCGGAGAAATGGCAGTTCATGGAGAAGGGGCTTGGAAAGAAGGGCTACCTCGAGGAAGACGACCTCGACGACGAGCCCGCCCTACGAACCAGGCGCTACAAGGGGGCCTGCATCTTCCTCAACCGCCCAGGGTTCGAAGGCGGTGTGGGATGCGCATTGCACTCGATGGCCCTCGACCGGGGAATCGAACCACTCGAGGTGAAGCCGGATGTGTGCTGGCAACTCCCGATTCGCCGCACCCAGGAGTGGGTGGACCGGCCGGACGGCGAACAGATTCTGCGAACCACCGTCACCGAGTACGACCGGCGAGGTTGGGGTGAAGGCGGCGAAGACTTGGACTGGTACTGCTCCGGCTCCCCCGACGCGCACGTCGGCGAAAAGCAGGTATGGCAGTCGTATGCACCCGAACTGACCGAGCTGCTCGGCAAACCGGCGTACGAAGAACTGGCCAAACTCTGCAAACGGCGGGCTGGTCTCGGGCTGATCGCTGTGCACCCGGCGACCACGCAGGCGCAGGGTGGCTGACTACACCTCGCCCGACTGGGAACGGGCGGCACTGGTGATGATCGATGTGCAGAACGATTACACCTTCGGCCCTTCTGCGATACCTGGGACCAAGGATCGTCTCGACGCCATGGCGGAACTCGTCGACCGATTTCGGCAACATCGTCGCCCGATCGTTCACGCAGTACGCTCGTATGCTCCGGGCGAGAGCGATGTCGATCTGATCCGGCGGGCGGCGATCGAGTCCGGCGAGAAGATCGTCGCCCCCGGCACACGCGGCGCCGAGATTCCGGAGACGTTGTTGGCCGACGCCGAGCTCGACTGGCACTAGGGGTTCACTTCTGCCCGAGCGGCGACACCATCCATGTGAGTGGTTGACGAGTCCCCACACTCGTCAACCACTCACAGGCGGCGGACGGCGCCTATCCTCGGATCCATGTCTGCTCAGCGCCATGCCCGCCTTCATTTCTCGACCGAGACGAAGGCCACCGAAACCCACACGAACCTGTCCGCGATCCGCACCGACGGGGACGTCCTGTGGGTGGCCGGTGACGAGAGCACCACCATCGAGCGGCTCATCCGCCAGCCGGGTGAGCATGGGCTGACCTACGACGACGAGGCCTCCTTCCGTCTCTCCGACCTGGTGTCGCTGCCGTCCGGCGAGGACAGCGAGGAGGCCGACTTGGAGGGGCTGGCACGGGACGGTCATTACCTGTGGGCAGTCGGCTCGCACAGCCTCAAACGCTCCCGCGTCAAGGAACGCCATGACGGCGAGAAGGCATTCGCTCGCCTGGGCACGGTGAAATCCGAGGCGAATCGTCACGTGCTGCTGCGCATTCCTGTTGTCGACGTGGACGGTGTTCCCACGCTGGCGCGCGAGAGAGAAATCGAAGGCAACATCGAATGTGCGGCCATGCTCGGTGGCCGCTCCGACAGTCTGACCGATTTGCTGAAGCGCGATCACCACTTGAGTCCGTTCCTGTCGATACCCAGCAAAGACAATGGATTCGACGTCGAAGGTATCGCCGCGTTCGGTGACCGTGTCTTCGTCGGGCTGCGGGGTCCGGTGCTGCGCGGTTGGGCCATCGTCATCGAGATGCGCCTGACCCCCGCGCGGAAACATCCCGATCGACTCAAAGCCCGACGCTTCGAGAACGGGGCACGCTATCGCAAACACATCTTCGATCTCGGCGGTCTGGGGGTGCGAGACCTGTGCAAACAAGGCGACGACATTCTGGTACTCGCCGGGCCGACCATGGACCTGGATGGGCCGGTGACGGTATTCCGGTGGCATGACGCGGCAGCCGCCGACGAGCAGCAGGTCGTGCGGGGCGACCGCCTCACCGCGGAACTCGAGCTTCCTTACGGCAAGGGCGAGGACCACGCCGAGGGCATCGCGCTCCTGGGCACTGCAGAAGAACCTGAACTGCTCGTCGTCTACGACAGCCCGGGTGAACATCGCAAGAACCCGAAGCTGGGAATGCTCGCCGACCGGTTCACGCTCTGACAGCTTTGTCGGTCCCGGGTGTACCGGGAACCTCGAGTCGCACCACTCGTTCGAGAGCGCGCATATCTGCCTCGATGCGCCGGAACAGCTGGTAGATGACGACGAACGCGACGATCCCGACCACACACAGCACCCGAACCCCGGCGATGGTGGCGTCACCTCCGAAGCTGAGTCCGGCAATACCGACCAGCGGTACGGCGGCGGCGAGGGCGAGATAGCGCGTCAGGGTGCGGGCCAGGGATCGGATTCGCCGACCGTCCTCGCCACGCAACTCGCCTCGCGACAGCAGGATCGGAAACAGGCATCGGACGGAGAAGAACGTGAGAATGAAGTAGGGGTACGCGAGTGCCACCGCACCGCATACCGCCAGCGATGCGGTCAGCCGCGGAAAAGTGCCGCCCGGCACACCGCCGGCGATGAGCTCCAACGCAATCGGATAGACGATGGCGGCGACCAGCCAGAGGCAGAAGCTGACGGTGACGGCGCGGTTGCCGAGGCCGAGCGCAGCACTACGGGCCTTCTGCAGCGAGGCGGCGCCGTAGGTGCGACCGTTGTTCAAACCTCGCGGAACCGTGAACGCAAACCGACACCAATACAGAATCAGGGCAGCCCCCGTCGTGAACGCTACGATTCCGACCAACAAGTGCACCTGCTGCAGATGCTGCTGTACTGGGGCGTCCAGATGCGAGATGATCAGAATCTTGTTGAAGCGGTAGTTGTACCAGGACGCCACCAGGTTCGGTACGCCGATCGCCAGGAGCACGAGGGGTACCGACCACCGCCACATCCGCGACCGCCAACGCTCCGACGGTGGGTAGACCAGTTCGCGTGCCCGCGGGTCCAGGCACAGGGCGAACTGCCGAGCCAGCTTGCGTCCGTCCGACCAGCGTTTCGCACGGTCGGGTGCGAGCGATTTCACCAGAATGCGGCGCAGCGCGGCGGGACAGTCCGGCAGCGTGTGGGCGGGGTCGATGCCCCGATTGCGCGCCGCAAGCAATGCCGCCGGGGTGGGCGGTGATCCGTCGGTGGTGGCCGGGTCGTCGAACGGGCGGCTGCCGGTCAGCAATTCCCACAGCATCACCCCGAGCGCGTAGATGTCACTGCGGGTATCGAGGTCACCCGCGGTTCGCGACGAGTCCGAATCGACCGCCTCGAGCTGTTCGGGCGACATGTATGCGATAGAACCGCCGAGAAATCCTGCTCCCCCACGGACGCGAACCGTGTCACTGGAACTGACATTGAAGTCGGCCAGTTTGGGAGTGCCGTCGGCGGCGAGCAGAACGTTCGCGGGTTTGATGTCCCGGTGCAGCACTCCGTGATCGCTCGCATACTGCAATGCCTCGGCAAGTCGCAGTCCGATCCAGGCGACGGTCTCGGGCCAGGACAGGGCCGCGATCTCCTCGCGCTGCGCCGTATCGGTCGTGACCATGATCTTGCCGTCGGTCAGAGCCTGATCGACTGCGTCGAGCAATAGGCGCCCTGATCTGTTCGCGGGGGCGATGTCGCGAACCCGGCGCACCACGTCGAGCAGGGTGCCGCCGGCTACGTATTCCATGAAGAGTACCCGCAGTTGCCGCTCCTCCAGTATTCGCTGGTCGAACACGCGCACGATGTAGGGATGGTCGAGCTGGGCGAGGGTCTGCGGCTCGTTCCCCACGTCACGGGACACCTTCAGCGCCACCCACCGCTGCATCGACCTCTGCCGCGCGAGAAACACGCGGGCGAACGCGCCGCGCCCGATTTCGTCGGCGAGGTCGAAATCGTCGAGCCGTTGCCCGGCTCCCAATTCCGCGGCGGCAGCGAGGTCGGTGAGTGTGCCGTCGCAGATGCGCCGGTCCTGTTCGAGTAGAGCTTCGAACCGGGAGGCCTGCTCCGGGAACTCCGCCATGTAGGCGCCCGGTTCGACGTTCTCTCCGCTTTCCCGTCGTACCCGGTACTCCTCGTAGACCAACTCGGAAGGCAACGCCTCGGCCAGCAGTTCCGGGAACTCACGGCAGTAGTCGGCGATGCGCTTCGGCTGCCCGGAGTGCAGCCAGCGGTAATCGAGGTCAACCTTGATCAATTCGACGAGAGCGGCCCGTCGGATTGCATCGGTGTCCGGCAGGTAGTTGGCCAGCTCCGATGGCGAGCCAGTGGATTCCCAGTGCGCGAGCAGTCGGTCGGTTCCACTGTCGACCACGAATTCCGGCGCCGACCCACCGGCGCGGTCGGTGGTGGCACCGAGTTCCGTGGGCGGTCCACCGGCAACCGTCGCATCGCTGGGTGGACGACTACTCATGGCGTTCGATTCGAGGGCGGCGTGACAAGTTGTACCCTTCCAGCGTATTCCCGGTAGCCGTGCGCCGGTATGAATAACGACGTGCGGGTGGCCCTGCGTTGGTAGAGTCGATGTATGGGCAAGTCCACGACGACCCCCGCCGCCGCCCTCGCGGCGGGTCTGCTGATTTTCGGCGCCGCAGCCTGCTCCACTTCGGATGATTCTGCGACACCGACGACGAGTGCGACGGCGGATGGCGACACGCGAACCGTGACGCCGGGTTCCGACACCGAGACGACGAGCATGAACACCGAGACGACGAGCATGAACACTGAGACGACGAGCATGAACACCGAGATGCCGCCCGGTGCCGCCGCCGGTGCGGTGCCAATGGTTGAGCTGAACGACCAGCCCGTCGACGCCACATTCGAGCCCACACGGTGCGTGTGGGGCACCGACGACGGACGGCCGCAACTCGAGTTCGACGCGGGCAGCGACTCCACCGGCGGCGACCTCGACGTGGAACTCGTCACGACCGATCCGCCGATACTCGATGACCTCACGCTCGAGACCGGTGGCACCGAGTGGGAGGCCACCAGCGAGAATCGCCGCGACGCGCAGATCACCGTCGACGGCGACAATTACCGCATCATCTCGCAGGTCACCGAGGACGACGGCACTCGCACCGCCAAGCTCGAGGTCCGCTTCACCTGCGCGGCACGCTGAACCCAAACGTGAGAACCGATCGATGCACGATGTTGCCGGAGCGGCAGTGCGTGAGTACGTGGAGAACCACAGCGGGGCGGAGATGCTCGACGAGGTTCTCGACACGGAGTTGCCGCGCTACGCCGAGGCTTTGGAGCGGCTCGGCCAGCGATCTACCAGACCATGCCTGAGTTGATCCACATCGCAGAGCGGATGCTCGGGGGTGAAGTCCTCGTACGTGACGACGGACTGCTGGTAGCAGCGTCAACCCGGCCGCAGACCACCGTGTTCGACACACCGACGCTTACGCCAGTCTCGAGGCGAAGACTGCAGCATTGCTGCATTCCCTCGCGCGAAACATTCCCTCGTCGATGGCATCGAGCGACTCGCCCTCACAGCGACCATCACTTTCCTGGGTGTCAACGGCCGCAGGCTGACCTCTTCCGACGATCAGGCATACGACCTCGTCGTCGCTGTTTCCGTCGGTGAGCTCGACGACGTTCGTTCCATCGCCGATCGCATCAGCCTGGCATCCGAATTGCGTTGATCAGCGCATGACTCCCGGCGCAAGTCGACCCCGAAGGCTGCTCCGCTGAGACACAATGAATGTCAGCCGGTCCACCGGAAAGGACGTGCGCGTCATGTGTCGAGTGTTCGGCCTGTCGGCTGCTCCCAGGCGAGTTCATGCCACATTCTGGCTGTTGGAAGCGCCGGACAGCATTGCGCAGCAAAGTCGCCGGGAGCCGGACGGTACCGGTTTGGGCACCTACACACCGGACGGGGCTGCGCTGGTCGAGAAGCAACCGCTGGCCGCCTTCGCCGACCGTGAGTTCGCCGAAGAGGCGAAGGAGCGCGAATCGATCACCTTCCTCGCGCACATCCGCTACGCGTCCACCGGCATGGTGCACCCACGAAACACGCACCCGTTCGAACAACGGGGTCGACTGTTCGCGCACAACGGCGTGATCGCCGACTTGCCACGCCTGGACGCCGAACTCGGTGCGTACCGGGAGTTGGTGAAGGGCGACACGGACTCCGAGCGACTGTTCGCGCTGATTACCAAACAGATCGACGCCTGCGGCGGCGACGTCGGTGCCGGAATCACCGCGGCTGTGCGTTGGGTGGCGGAGGCGGTTCCAGTGTTCTCATTGAATCTGATCGTCACCACCGGCACCGAGATGTGGGCGCTGCGCTATCCCGACACCCACGAATTGTTCGTACTTCCTCGCGTCGCCGGTGGCCCACACGGCGTCCGCCATCTCGACCACGCCAGCCCTTCCGGCCGGATCCGTGCGCGCTCGGGCCCACTGTGTAGCCAGGGCGCGGTGATTGTCGCGAGTGAGCCCATGGACGAGGACGTCGACTGGCGGGCGATGCGTTCGGGCGAGCTGCTCCACGTCGGCGACCGGCGGCACATCGACTCCGCGATGATCCTCGACCGACCGCCGCGGCACCAGCTGTCGCTTGCCGACCTCGGTGCCCGTGCCGCCGCCTCACAGTCCGCCGTCTGACTCCCGAAGTCGGTCGTGGGCGTGGGTACGGCCGAGTTCGGTGACGGCCTTCGTGAAGGCAGGGTCGAAGAACAGGTAGCTGAGCAGGTTCCCGTGATCGTCGGGATCGCCGCCGATGAGCCGCTCGAGTATCCACATCGACGGGTTCCGCAGCGCGCCGACACCGCCGTAACGGCGTTCGAACTCGCGCTCGGCCAGCGCAGAGATGTCTCCGCGCTGGGTCGCCGTGGGTCCAGCGAAGGCCACCTCGACGGCTCGGCCTCCCGGTGCACACGCCGCATTCCGCTCGTCGAGGCGGTGAAGGTCCTCGATCATGCGGTCGGCCATGAGCACTCGCAGGGCGAGCGCAGCCACCGCATAGACATCTGGCTCGACCGCATCGGTGGTCCGCTCGCGGCCCGACCGGTGGTGCGAACGCGGTGGCGGCGACGTGCTCGAGGTCATCGGTTGCGTGGCGACCACGCCGAGACGGGTGCAGCCGAATGCCAGCACCGGTGCGAGCGGGGTGTTCAACCGCAGTCCGCCGTCGACATACCATCCGTTCCAGCGGGCGGGCTCGGTGATCCGGATGGGACGAAACAGCAGCGGCACCGCCGCGGAGGCCATCACGTGCTCGACGGTCAATCGGGTCTCGACGTAGGTGATGTTGCGCGCAACGTCGTCGGCCGGCAATCGAATCGATTCGTTCTTCTCGACGAACACCACCGTCCCACCGGTGACCGTCGAGGTGGTGGCCACGGCCACCGCGTCCACGCGCCCGGCGTCGATGTTCTCGTGCAGTGTCTGTAGCGGCAGCCATTCGGTCAGCCTGCTGCGTAGCCGTTCGGTGTCGAGCAGGCTCGGCAGACGAACGGCCAGCCCTGCGAGCTGACCGAGATAGCCCAGGCCCGTTCCGATCCCGCTGATCAGTCCGAACACGTCCCGCAGCTGCACAGCAGACCAGGTGTCGATCAACGCTTCGGCCGCCTGATCCGGCGGAAGGTGAGCCATGCCCCCGAGTCCGACCACGTTCAGCGCGCCGGCACTGGTGCCGATCAGCACTTTCGGGATCCCACCGGTACGGCCCATCCATGGCAGCAGCACCGACAGTGCACCGGCCTCGTAGGCACCGCGCGCACCTGCACCGGCAACCACCAGTCCCGCGCGATCCTCGACCATCGCCCACCTCCCCGAACTCGAGGTCCTCGACACCTCAGCCTACGAGAATCTTGTTGTGTGCGGCCCCGTTCGAACGTCAGCGCATGACGCCGGTGTGTCCGGTGGAGTAGCGGCCCGGCTGCGGCCATACCGTGAGCCCGTGCGGCCCGGCGCCCACTGGGATGGTGGCAATCGTCGAACCGTCGTCGGTGTCGATCGCGTACACGACGCCGTCGTAGCGGGCAGAGACCCAGAAGACGCTGCCGTCGGCGTTGAAGTTGCCCATGTCCGGGCTGGCACCGGGCGGCAGTTGCCAAGTGTCGACAATCTTCTTCGTGTTCAGGTCGAGAATCGAGATGGTGCCCTCACCGCGGTTGGTGACGATCATCTGCTGCCCGCCGCGCTTGATGTAGACGCCGTGCGCACCCTTGCCGGTAGGGATGTACCCGGTCAGCTCCATGTTCTGCGCATCGAAGGTGTAGATGCCGTCGGCCATCATGTCGGCGACGTAGAAGGTCTTCCCGTCGGGCGAGAGCTTGACGTCCTGCGGCATACCGTCACGACCGCGAGGCAGGTCGATGGTCTTGATCAACGATTGTTCTGCGATGTCCACCACAGCCATGCGGCCTTCGAATTCGCAGCTGACCAGCGCACGTTTTCCGTCGGCGGTGAAATCCATGTGGTTGATGCCCTCGCATGCGGGAACCTTCAGTGTGTTCCGCAACTCCCAGGTGTGCGGGTCGTAGAAGTTGAGCTCGCGAAAGGCCTCGGACACCACGATCGCGAACTTGCCGTCCGGGGTGAAGTACAGGTTGTACGGGTCCTTGACCGGGATTCGTTCGCCCGGTTGGCCCGTGTCGGGATCGATAGGGGTGAGAGATCCGGCGTGCAACGGCATGTCCGAGTTCACGTACAGCGTTTTCAGGTCGTAGGAGGGCACCACGTGCTGGGGTTCTCGGCCGACCGGGAAGGTGTCGATCACCTTCATCTGTTGCGGGTCGATCACCGAGACGGTGTCGCTTTCGCTGTTCGGCACGTACACCAGGTGCCGGTCGTCCTCGACCACGTCACTGAGCGTGTCGCGGGCGGCGTAGATGTTGTCCGGATCCGGGATCGGCGGCATTCCCTCGAGGATGGGCCCGAAGGGCGATTCCTGAGCAGCGGTCGTCGGCGCCTCCTGGGTGGAAGTGGTCGGCGACTGCGAGGTCTCCGGCGGAACGGCGGAGGGTGTCTCGTCGTCCAGGCGGTCGGTGTTGCTGTCGGCGCAGCCCGCCAGCACGAGCACGGTACAGGTCGCCACGAGTGTCGTTCTGCCGATTCTCATCGGCTCGCACGCTAATGCACCGGCGCCGACCGCGCATCCGACCCGCCGACTACCGTGTACGCCATGTTCTCGCCCGCCGACCGTAACCATGCGATCTCCGCTCTGACCCGGGCGGTCGGTCGGGTCACCTACGACCGCGGCGTCCGCTACGCCCACAACGAGTCGGTACTCGAGTTGGAGTGGTTTCCGGACGAGGGGATGCTGGTCGGCTTGGTCGATGGCACCGACATCTACCACACGGAGGTGACGTTCAAGCCCGGCACCGACCGGCTCGAGTTCGATCTCGGCACGTGCAGCTGTCCGGTAGGAATGAACTGCAAGCACACGGTGGCGTTGACGATCACGTTGCTCGAGCTTCCTCCGGCCGAACCGGCCGCCGCTCCGTCTTGGGAGGACGTGCTCGACGCCGCCCTCGGCCACCGCGACGACACCCAGTCGAACGGGATTCCGCTGGCTGTGCAGCTGACGCTCACACAGGGCACGCGGTCGCAGTTCTGGCGGCTGACAGCCCGCCTGGTCCGGCCCGGCAAGGTCGGCTGGGTCAACGCCAACATGTACTGGTCCAACCTCGATTACATGCCCGAGGTGAACGATCGGCATCGGAAACTACTGCGCGAGCTGTACACGATGCACCAAGCGAGCAGCCGTCGTACCTATATGTACGGATCCGATAAAGACATCGACTTGACCACGATCGCCAGCCCCAGATTGTGGGTGCTGCTCGACGAGATCGGGCAGGCCGGCGTCGAGCTGGTCTACCCCGGTAATCGGGCCGGGCCCATACCCCGGCCGGGAACTGCAGAGCTGTGTGTGGACATCGACAAGTCCGACGGTGGCCTAGAGGTCACACCGACTGTCCGCACCGACGATTCCGACATACCGGTGGTCGTGCTGGGCTTCGTCGGCGCGGACGCGCACGGGGTGATGTACCTGCGTCCCGACGACCTGAACGCGGCGACGGATTCGCGGTGGCCGTTCCGCATCGCTCGCCTGACCGGCGAGACCCCACCGGCGATGCAGGACCTCATTGTCGGCAACGCCTCGGTCGCCGTGCCCGCGGGCGAGGCGGATCGTTTTGCGGCCACCTACTATCCCCGGCTGCAGCGGTCGGCGACTGTCCGTTCGGTTTCCGATTCGTTCACCGCGCCGATCATCACCGGCCCAGCCCTGCTGCTGGACGTCGCCTACCTGCCGAGGCACCGGGCCGATGTGCATTGGCGTTTCCGCTACACGATCGGCGACGCCGAGTACGAGGTGGAGCTGGCACCGAGCGCGGACCAGCCGTTCCGCGATATGGAAGGCGAACGGTCGGCGCTTGCCGGGCTGGACGTGCCGCTCGAAAAGTACGGGTTACGCGGACCGGACGACGCACTGCTGCCCCGGGTGACACTGGAGGGCCTGGACACCGCACGGCTGACCACCGAACTGGTACCGCTGCTGCATGATCGCGTCGACGTCGAGGTCCGGGTTCAGGGCTCCCCCGCCGACTACCGCGACGCGGGTGACACCCTACAGATCGGGGTGGGCACCGACGCCACCGAGGACGGCGACTGGTTCGACCTGTCGGTCAACCTCCGGGTGGAGGATCGGCCGGTGCCGTTCCGGGATGTGTTCTCGGCCCTGAATGCCGGCGACTCTCACCTGATGCTCGACGACGGTGCGTACCTGTCGTTGGACAAGCCGGAGTTGCAGCGGCTTCGGGACCTGATCGCCGAGGCCCGCGGGCTGCACGAGCAGGATCCGGACCGTTTGCGGCTGAGTCGCTTTCAGGTATCACTCTGGGAAGAGTTGGCCGCACTGGGCGTCGTCGAGCGGCAAGCCGCGCAGTGGCGCAAACAGGTGCAGGGGCTGCTGGACGTCTCGACCATGACCAAGACACGGGTACCCAAGAAGCTCGAGGCCACGCTGCGCCCGTACCAGTTGGACGGGTTTCGTTGGCTCACCTTTCTGTGGTCGAACGGTCTCGGCGGCATCCTCGCCGACGATATGGGTCTCGGCAAAACCATGCAGTCGTTGGCTCTGATCTGCCAGGCGCGCGCCAAGAGACCGTCCGCCCCGCCGGTGCTGATCGTGGCGCCGACGTCGGTGGTGGCGAACTGGGCGTCGGAGGCGGCACGGTTCGCCCCGCACCTGAACGTGGTTGCGGTGTCACAGACTTCGTCGAAACGCGGTGCGCCGCTTTCGGCGTCGATCGAGGGCGCGGATGTGGTGGTCACCTCGTACACTCTGGCGCGACTCGACGACGAGGAGTACCGGGGCCGGCCGTGGTCGATGTTGCTGCTCGACGAGGCTCAGTTCGTGAAGAATCATCGGTCGAAGGCGTACCAGTGTATGCGGCGGATCGAGGCGCCGACGAAGGTCGCGATCACCGGTACCCCGATGGAGAACAACCTGATGGAGTTGTGGTCGCTGCTGTCGATCACCGCACCCGGATTGTTTCCGAATCCGACGAAGTTTCAGGACTTCTACCGCAAGCCGATCGAGAACGGCGGCGACAGTGAACTGCTCGGGCAGCTACGCCGCCGGATTCGGCCGTTGGTGTTGCGGCGCACCAAGGAACAGGTGGCCACAGACCTGCCGGACAAGCAAGAGCAGGTGCTCGAGGTGGAGTTGGCGCCACGACACCGCAAGCTCTATGACACCCACCTGCAACGGGAGCGGCAGAAGATCCTCGGCTTGGTGGCCGATGTGGACGCGAACCGGTTCACCATCTTGCAGTCGTTGACGCTGCTGCGTCGGTTGAGCCTGGATGCGTCGCTGATCGACGACAAGCACGCGGGCGTGGGTTCGGCGAAGGTCGACGCACTGCTCGAGCAGTTGGAAGATGTCATCGAGGGCGGGCACCGGGCGTTGGTGTTCAGCCAGTTCACCGGGTTCCTGGACCGGGTGCGCACGCGCCTGGATGCAGACGGCATCAGCTACACCTACCTCGACGGCAGCACCCGCAACCGGGCGAAGGTGCTGGACCAGTGGAAGGCCGGGGATGCCCCGGTGTTTTTGATCAGCCTCAAGGCGGGCGGGTTCGGACTCAACCTCACCGAGGCCGACTACTGCTTCCTGCTAGACCCGTGGTGGAACCCGGCGTCGGAAGCGCAGGCCGTGGACCGCACCCACCGCATCGGGCAAACCCGGAATGTGATGGTGTACCGCCTGATCGCCAAGGACACCATCGAGGAGAAGGTGATGGCGCTGCAAACCCGCAAATCGGAACTGTTCGCCTCCGTGGTGGACGAGGGCGGCGCGTTCAACGCGACATTGTCGGCGGAGGACATTCGAGAACTGTTTGGATAGTGCCCGCCCGGCGGGCACTATCCATGCACAGGATGCAGATACCATCACGGTATCACTGGTGATACCGTGATGGTGTGCCTATGACTTTACGCCTGTCCGACGACGAAGCAGCGGCGTTGCGCGCTCGTGCAGAGCGCGAGAACCGGTCGATGCAAGATGTTGCGCGAGCAGCGGTGCGCGAGTACGTGGAGAACCACAGCAGAGCCGAGTTACTCGACCAGGTGCTCGATGAGGAGCTGCCTCGTTACGCGGAGGCACTGGAGCGTCTCGGTCAGTGATCTACTTGACCATGCCTGAGTTGATCCACGTGGCAGAACGGACGCTCGATGGAGTGGTTCCCGTACGCGACCACGGTCTGCTGGAAGCAGCGTTGGCACGTCCGAAGACCACGGTGCTCGGCGCCGACGCCTACCCCCGCCTCGAGGAGAAGGCAGCCGCCTTGATGCATTCCCTCGCCCGCAACCATGCTCTCATCGACGGCAACAAGCGACTCTGTCTCGCTGCCACGCTCGCATTCCTCGGTGTCAACGGGCGCAGGCTCACCCTGTCCAACGACGAGGCCTACGACTTGGTCATCGCCATCTCGACCGGTGAACTGGACGATGTTCCCGCGATCGCCGAACAGCTCCGCCGAAGCAGTGAGGATCGATGAGCGGTCGTCCGATTATGAGGTGCCGTCCGGCATGATGATCTCGGTGAGGTCGGCACCGTCCAGGTTTGCAGTGTCGACGCATGCCCCAGTCAGATTGGCTTTGCCCAGGTAGGCACTGGTCAGGTTAACCCCAGTCAGGTCGGCGTCGGCGAGGTATGCGCCGGTCATGTACGCACCGGAGAGGTCCGCTCCGCCGAGATCCGCGCCTCTGAGGAACGTCGACGTCAGATAGGCCATCGTCAGGTCGCCATCTCGCAGGCAAGCCCGCGTGAGGTACGCGCCGGTGAGATTGACATCGTGAGCGGCCACTCCGGTGAGGTTTGCCCGTACCAGATCGGTACCGACGAGCTCGGCGGACGTGAGATCAGCGCCCACCAGGGTCGCATCCGTGAGGTTCGCTCCCGACAAGTCTGCGCCCGTGAGATCGACGCCCGACAGGTTCACACCTGACAGATTCGCTCCGGCCAGATCGACGTCGACGAGACCGATCGACCCCCAGTCGCCCGACGCCCGCATGTCGTTCCAGGCCGCAACATCAGAGTGCAGCAAGTCGAGGAATCGCGCCGATACTGTCGTTGTCATCAGACCTCCGATCTCGATGTTGACGCCGTCAACGTAGCAGCGGCTTGTTGACTACGTCAACCTCGCCTATTCTGCGTGAATGCCCGTGCGAACCCAGGACACTCGCCACGCCCTACTCGCTGCGGCCAGCGAACTCTTGGCGCAGGGCGGGCCAGCACACGTCACTCTCCGCGCAGTGGGCGCCATGGCCGATGTGTCACGGACCGCCCCGTACCGCCACTTTCGAGACAAGGACGACCTGCTCAGCGCGGTCGCGGCAGAGAATCTGACGCACCTGAAACATGAAATGCAACGTGCAATCGCGGAACCGTCGACGATCTCCACGCCGCTGTTTCGCGCCTGCCTCGCGTATGTCCGTGTCGCTTGGGACTACCCGAACCACTACCGACTCGAGTTCGGTGGCGACTACACGTTCTCACCGAGTCAGGTGCTCGAGGAGACTGCCGCCGACTTCTCCACCTACTTCAACGACCTTGTCCTCGAGGCGCAACGAACGAAAACCCTCATCGCCGCCGACGCTCGGGATGTCGGTCCACTCCTCTGGGTGATCCTGCATGGGCTGGCCATGTCCAACCACCTGATTTCCAGCAGGGCGTGTGAATCCGAAACAGGCTACGACGCCGGGGATCTGCCGCGTGTTCTCGGCCTGGCCCTGTGCAGCCTCGCCCCGAAATGACGGCGCCGGACGCGAGGGGGCGATCCAACCTCCCTGGCGGATACTTCGAAAACTGTTCAGATAGCAACATGAGGAGCCAGCTTGAAGTTCACCGACACGGTCATCTCGAAGCAAGGGCGATACTGGCTCTTCCCGATCGGGAGTGCATGATGCGGGTTCACAAGCCGACCACAGTGACGAAGAAAGAACATCAAATTAGACATACGCAGGGCCTGGATTCTCCGGCGGTACCCCGACATAGACGGCGCATTACAATGCGAACGGTTGGTATGATAGAGCCTTATCGACGATCTGATCGGGGGTTTCGCCAGCGTAATCCCAGAATATGTAACCACTTACGTTTGGGTCTGGAACCGAGGTCTCAACTTGGCGGACCCAGTTCTGAATATCGTCGTCTGTTGCGTCAGGCGGGGCATTCAAAAGGTGCGCAACCAGGGCGACAAGTTGGTCGCGCTCGAGGTTAACCATCATTAGCTTTCCGGACCTTTCCGATCAGGAGGGCCCATTTGCCCCTCAACTTTCCGAACTATACCGAATCCTTCCGACCACGAAGCATTTCCGAATCGAGATTAAACATCCAATCACAACATAAAAATGGCGCATGAAAGAGCCTTGTCCACAACCTCTTCGGGAGTCATCCCCGTTTCATCCCAGAATATATAGTCACTTATCTTGGGGTCAGGAACTGATTCTTGAAGCTTCTGCATCCATCGTTCGCGACTTCTATCGGTATCGTTCGAGTTTGGATTTGAAATTCTTTCCACGAGTTCGATCAGTTGGGATCGAGTTAACTTCTCCATGATTCGATTCAATCTATGCTGCCATCTTGATACGCGCTGACCTTGGAAACATAGATCGCACCCGCAGTGAGAATTACAGACGGCACGGATTCACACGTCAATTTGACCCTGCCGTCGGGCAGCGACGAAATCGCAAGGTCAACCGTCATTGTCGTGCCCCAACCGCTGATTTTTATCATGTCAATGTCCGTTATATACAGTTCCACCTGAACCGTATTCACCGCAGTATGCAACCATTTTTTTGGGGGATCTTCCGGGAAGCCGGCGAGATCAAATCGAATCCGAGCAGAAGCCGCCTCTCTGTTGAGTGTTATCCCATGGAGTCCCACCCCAGAAAGCGATGGAACGCTAAGTCCGTATATTGATTTAATTCGCTCTCGATTATCGAGGATGTCTAACCAGCTCACACTATCTCCTGAATTCATAATGATCCCTGGTTCCTGGAACATGCCCAGTCCTCGGGTTCGATTCCGGCCGAACATTGAAATGTGGCCCTTGGTCGCCCACCCCTCCTTGTCCGAATTGGTGTCCAGCACCGTGATCCTGAATGATGATTACGTCACTACCGGTTTGAGAAATTACATCCGAATCTATCGAATGATAATAATATTCACGCGTGTATATAGCCTGCCCGTCCTGCCCTAGAATGGATCTACCGTTCATGTCGGTCATTCGCTCCATTTGCGTCAAGAATGGGTGCTGTGTCCGCGGAATACCGGCATCTTGCTTTGCTTGATTGAGGGCAGCATTTCGACTCACCTCCTCACAAGCATCTGGTACGAGCCCAAGTGGGTCCGTCCAGCCGGTGGGGTTGTGGGGGTAGGTATTCGGGTTCGCGGCCGGTGCGAGACCAAGCGGGTCTTGGGTGGTGTAGCGGGCGGTGGCGGGGTTGTAGTAGCGGTGCAGGTTGTAATGCAGCCCGGTTTCGGTGTCGTGGTACTGCCCGGGGAAACGCAGCGGCGTGTCCACGCCCTGCCAGGTGGTGTTCCCCCACAGGTCGGTGGTGGCGGTTCCGGCCGATTCGGCGGCATCCGGTTCGATCAGCTGGACGGGGGTGCCGACGAGGTCGGTGATGATGGCATAGAACTCGGTGTCGATCTCGGCTTGGTTGGTGGCCTGCGTGATCGGGGTGTGCGAACCGGGTTGGTAGTTCCACCGCATGGTGGTGTCGGCGCCTGTTTGTTCGACGAGTGTGGTCCCATCCCAGGTGTAACGGGTCAACTCGGCAACATCACCGCCCTCGTCCACACGCGTTTTGGTGGTGCGCCGGCCCAGCGCGTCGTACGTGTAGCGCCAGCGCTGCCCGTCCGGGGTGGTGACGTCAACGAGTTGATCGAACGCGTTGTACCGGTAATGCCAGACGTCCGGGGCATGGGAGAGCCGGGTGGTGGTTTTGCGAATCAGCCGCCCGGCCTCGTCATAGTGGAACCGGGTGCGACCATCACGGATCAGCAAGTTCCCCCGGTATTCCCGCCGATCCGAGACGTCAGCATTGTCGGTGACGGTGCTGTTGGTGATGTTGCCAAGGCGGTCGTAGCCGAACCGCTCGGTGGGGGTGCCGTTGTGCGAGACCGTGGTGATACGGCCCGCGGGATCGACGCTGTAATCGCGGCGCAGCACCCGATCAGCGACGGCGACCGCATCCGAGGTGGTCGTGTGATTGGTGAGGTAGCCGTCCGCCCGGTATGCGTACGCATCGTCGCGCATGATCTGCGGCGGCCGGCTGGGGGTATCGAAGTCGAAGTTCAGCGACGACGCCGGGTGCGCGGTCACCGTTTGGGTGACCAACTGTCCACGGGTGGTGTGGTTTCGCCGAACGTCGAGCTCGCCGATCCGCCAGCCGTTCAACACCCCACGCGGATCGTGGTCGAAGGTGAGCCGGTGCCCGTCGGTGGTGAGCGCGGACAGTTGCCCTGCCGGATCCCATTGCCACGCTGTATCCCCGCCGGTCGGTGACAGGCGTCGGCTGCGGCGGCCCGCGAAATCGTGTTCGAATCGCATGGCGGGTTGGTCGTCGACGGTCTGGGCGGCGAGTTGCCCGGTAGCGGTGTAGTCGAACCCAACTGTGTGGATGCGGTTCTCACCGTGACTGGTGTCCGCACTCGTGACACGCCCGGCCAGGTCGTGACCGAATTCCAGATGTTCACCGGAATCGGCGTGAATGCCGGTGAGCCGGCCGAGAATGTCGTAGGTGTTGTGCCGAGTCACCCCGGTGGCCGGGGTCACCGATGCCACCCGCCCAGCCCTGTCGTGGTCGTATGTGGTGGTGGCCCCGTTGAAATCGGTCTCCGAAACGAGGCGCCCGGCACCGTCGTACCGGTACGACCAGGTGGCGCCGAGCGGGTTGGTGACCGCGATCAATCGTCGCTCGGTGTCCCACAGATACGAGGTGACGCTGCCGTCCGGGTCGGTGCGTGAAGCCAGCAGGTCGAAGTCGCCGTATTCGTAACTGGTGACAGCGCCGCCGGTATCGGTGTGGGTCAGGAGGTTTCCTTCCCCGTCGTAGACCCATGACTCGCCGGCCCCGTCCGGATGGGTGCGGGCAAGGAGCTGCCCGTCCGCAGACCAGCGGTAACCGGTGACCGCGCCGGTGGGGTCGATCACCGCTTCCGGTCTACCGAAACCGTCCCGCACGATGCGGGTCACGGCGCTACGCGGATCGGTGATCGACACGGGCAGGCCGGCGTCGTCGCATTCGATGAAGGTGGTGGCCCCGGTCGGACCGGTCACCGACGCCACCGTCCCGTTCGGGTGGTAGCTGTACTGGGTGCGGGCACCGGCAGCATCCGTCACGGCCACAAGGTTGCCGGTTTTGTCCCATTCCTGACCGGTGACGGTCCCGTCCGCGCCGGTAATGGTCGAAGGACGATTCGGGCCGGCATAGTCGATGCTGATGGCGTTGCCATCAGGGCGGATGATCCGCGCGACGTCCCCGTCCTCGGTGTACAGGTATCGGGTGAGTGCCCCATCGGGGGTGACCACGCGCAGCGGTTCGCGCCGCGAATTGTAGTCGGTGTGGGTGTGGCAACCCTCCGGGTCCACCACATCTCGCAGTCGCAGGTCGTTGTCGAAGCCGTGCGCGGTGGACGCACCGGTCGAACCGGTGACGATGGTGGTTCGTCCCGCGCCGTCCGCGGTCGCCTCGTAATCGAACCGGCAGTCCATGATCCCGGCGGTGCCACGTTGCACGGTGACACGACCGTCATCGTCGTAGGTGTTGCACATCTGGTTGCCGTTGTCGTCGAGCCAGGACAGCATGCGTCCGGAGTCGTCGTAGGCGTAGCGGGTGACACCGCCCACCCCGTTGGTGACAGCGGCCAGATGCCCGGCCTCGTATGCGAATCGGCGGACCGGGGTGCGTTGCTCACCGTCCATCACGGACAGGCCGGTGATGCGCCCTCCCGCGATGTCGAGCAAAACCCGGTACCCACCCGAATGCGAGATCTCCGTCGGCGCCCCGTCCGCGTCGTAATGGAAACGGATGCGGTTGCGGTGCCGGTCGGTGATCGCACTGATCGACAGATTTCCCAGCGCCGTATCGAGCCCGCCCAGTTCGGGTTTCGGCGCGAAATGCCAGGTGAGGTTCCGGTCCGGGTTGTGGACCCGGTAGCCGCCGGTGTCGGTGCGCGCCAGCGGCCACCCCTGCCCCGAATCCGGGAGTACCGGGGTGCCGGCCCGTGGGTGGGCGTAGGTGAGCATCACCCCGTCCTCGGCGAGCAGGGTCACCCCCGACTCCTCGACCACGATGCGCATGTCGATCGTCGTCGACCAACTCGGTCCGAACCAGCGACCGAACCGATACCCCGACCGGTGCCGACGCCCGAACGTCAACGGCAACACACCCGGTAGCGTCAGATCCGTTTCCGGAAGCAGGAACTCACCGGTCGCGACGTCGACCGGGTCGCCGCCCTCACAAATCTGGTTGCTCGTCTGGTTGACATCGCACCCCGCCTCGTCGGCGGCCTCGCGCACACCCGAGTCGGCGTCGGCCCACTCTTGCTGCCCCGGATTCTCACCGGTATCGGGACTGCCGGGTTCAGGGGTGTCGACATCCGGCCCGGTTGGATCGCCGTCGGTACTGTCCGGGGCCGGGTCGGAATCCGACTCAGGGGACGGCGAGGCATCCTGCTCGGCGTCCGGGTCCGGGTCCGGGTCCGGGTCTGGGTCTGGGTGTGAAGCAACCGTGTCGTCGGTGTTCGGGGCTTCGCTGCCCGGGTTCGGTTGCTGCGCCCCGTCGGTGTCGGCTTCGGGGGCAGTCGGGTGGGTGCCCGGCGCCGTGTCCGACACCGTTTCCGGCGTTCGCGGGTGGCCCGCCTCGACACCGGTCGGCTGGGTGCTCGGCGCGGATTCCGGTGTTGTGTCGACGCGTGGGGCATCGGGTGTGGGTGCGTCGACTCGCGGCGCGTCCACCTTCGGCATCTCGGGTGTGGGAAGGTCTCGCCCCAGGTCCGACACCGTGTCGCTCATTCGCGAAACATCGCCCAAATCTCCGGCCATGTCCGCCACCCGCATCCCCGCACGGGCCGCCGCGACACCACCACCCGCACCACCGGTGGCCAGCGTCAGCGCCGCATCACCGGTGAGGCTGCCGAGGAACTCGAACGGATTCTTCCGGGCATCGTCGACCATCGCCGACACCATCGCGCCCGGATCGGCGGCGGCCACCACCAGTCCGGTCTTGAGGTCGGACATGGCGGTCTGATACTCGGCCGGATGGGTTAGGTTGTACACATCCGCCGGGTTCACCTGACGAGCGAACTGCACGATGCCCGTCAGCCCGGTCACCAAACCCGTGGTGAAACTCAAACTGGCATGGTCCGCGATGGCGTCGAGGTCGGAAAGATTGGCCGCCCAACGCTCGGTGAACGGCGGTTCGGTGGGCGCCGACGCGGTCGCCTGATCGAGGGCACCGGCCACCTGCCCAGCAGCATTGTCCCGCTCGATCCGTGCACCACGCAGAATGTCCCGCGCCTCGGCGTACATCGCCGTCCACGTGTCGACAAGCGTCGTATTCCCACGTTGTTCACTGCTGAGCGCGTTGTACGCAGCCTTCTTCGACGCCTCCTCTTGCTCGGCCTGCTGCCACATGGCGATGGCGTCGGCCGCCTTGCCCTGAGCGGCCTCGACGGTGTGACTCCACGTGGTCAAACTCTGCCCCGCCGCGGTCATCGCATCCGCGGCGTCGTGCCACAGACCCGGCTGCTTGTCGAAGACCTCGTTGAACCCGTCGGCCGCCTCCCCCGACCACTCGGCGGCATCGACCGTGCGCAACGCGTCACCGGTCGAGGAAATGCCGGTGGACAGCTCCGTCAACGCGGTGGTGGCCTCGGTGATGACGGCCGGGTCACCGAGAATCAGCTCGTCCGGTTGATCGGTCTGCCCGAGTTCACGTTCGTCGACAGCGCCGCCGGTGAAGCTGGCCACCTCGTCGCCGACGTCGTCGAGCGCCTCGGCCACCGTGTCCGCCCCGAGATCACGTGCCACACCCGATGCCGCATCGAGACCGGAGTCGACTGCCTGCCCGGCAGCCTCGGCACCGCTCTCGACGGCGTCCTCGACGAACTCCCCCGCCTTGTCGAGCCCGCCGATCACATCGTCCCACCCGAACCCCATCAGTGTTCCCCCTGCGCGGCAGTGATGTTCGCGGCCTGTTCGGCCGCACCGGTGTTGAATCCGCGCTCCGCGTCCACCCCGGCAACATCGGCGATCACCGGCGACACATTCGCCAACGCTTGCGGCCCCACCTCAGCGATGACAGCGTTGTTCGCCTGTATCGCCTCCGCCGACTCCGCGAAGGATTCCGCACTGTAATCGGCGTTGCGCACGTGGTTGACCGGGTTGTCGGCCAGGGTCTGCTCCCACGTGCGGGCGGCGATCTCCTCACTACTCAGATGCGGATTGCCCGCCATATGAGTCCACACCGTCTTGAGCGCATCCGACGTCTCCTGCTCCATGATGTAGTAGCGGCCCGCAGCCAGATCCAGCGTCTCCGCGATCGAGTTGCCGGCCTGCACCAGATGACGCACACCCCACGACCAGCGCTCCGCGAACTCCTCGAGACTCTTCTGCACCCCCTGGTCACCCGCCTCCAACGGGGAGAGCGCCAACAGTGAGAATCCGCGACCCGAGGATGCCGTCTCACCGATCCCCAATTCGGACAGGACATCGATGACCGCCGTAATGCCCTGCGCCGCCTGAACCAACACCTGCGGGTCCACCGCCAGCTCACCCATCACGCCCCCTCGTCCACGGCGGGCGGGAATGCCATCGGAGCCGCGCCGCAAATGTTCACCACCACCCCCGTCGGACGTGAAAGTGTGGGAATCAGATCATCCACGATCCGCCACCCGAACACCGTGTGAAACCTGTGCTGCACGCCCCGGTCACCGCGCGCCACCACATACTCGGCGTACTCGTACTCACTGGTGAACGCGCACACCCAATCGATACCCTCGACCTCACAGGTCGGCACCCGCTCGTCATCCGTCAACGGGACGAACAACACCGCCTCGCGAAACGCCTCGGTGAGCGCGGATGATTGCCCGAACCCCTGGTAGAACGCATCGATCTCCCCCAACAGCATGCCGCAACGATCAGCTCCGCCGTCCATTACACCCCCGTCTGATCTCGCTTCCGGGAGTGTACCGACGCGGGGTGACACCGCAAGATGTGGCGTCACCGCCGAACCGTAAACGCAGTGGTCAGGGATGGGCATGCGGGCGTGATCCGATGCAGTCGCAGCGCAAAACGGGAACACGTTCTAGTCTGGTCGCATGAGCACCGACGATCTGGAAAAGTTGTTCACCCGCCAACGCGACGCGTTCGTCGCCGACGGACCGCCGGATGCGGCGACGCGGCGGGACCGGATCGCGCGGCTCGCGGCAATGCTGCTGGACGGACGTGAGGAACTGTGCGAGGCCCTCAGTCTCGACTACGGCACCCGCCCGGCCTCGTTCTCCCTGGTCGCAGACGTGATCAGTGGCCTGAACGAAATGGCCTACATGCGGAAGAACCTCGAGAAGTGGATGCGCCCCGAGCGTCCGCAGCCGTTGGCGAAGCTCTTCGGCGTCACCATGGAAACGCATTCGGTGCCGCTCGGCGTAGTCGGGATCATGGGTCCCTGGAACTTCCCGCTGCAGCTTGTCGCGCAGCCGGCAGCTGCCGCTCTCGCGGCAGGAAACCGGGTGATGCTGCGGCCGTCGTCCGCAACACCTCGGATGACGCAGGTGTTGGCCGACCTTGCCTCGCAGTACTTCTCCGACGACGAATTGGTGGTCGTCACCAAGGATGTGGCCTCCGGTGCGGAGTTCGCCGCGCTGCCGTTCGACCAATTGTTCTTCACCGGGTCCACCGAGACCGGCAAGCAGATCCAGCGCGCGGCCGCCGACAATCTCACCCCCGTCACACTCGAGTTGGGGGGCAAGAACCCGGCGATCGTGGCCCGCACCGCCGATCTCGCCACGTCGGCAAAGAGGATCGGCGCGGCCCGCATGGTCAACAGCGGGCAAGCCTGCCTGTGCCCGGATCTGGTGTTCGTGCCCGAGGAGTCGGTCGAGCAGTTCGTCGATGCGCTGTTGGGGAGCTGGCGCGACCGCTACCCGCAGATCACCGGCAACGACCAGTACATTTCGGTCATCGACGACAAGGCGTACCGCCGCATCCTCGCGCTGCTCGACGACGCCACCGCCAAGGGCGCCACCGTCCGGACCGCCGCGCCTGCGGGTGAGGATCTCCCGGATGCGTCGTCCCGCAAGATCGCCCCGACCGTCGTCACCGGCATCACCGACGACATGGACCTGGCCGACGAGGAAATCTTCGGCCCCGTCCTGGCAGTGCACGCCTACCGCGACATCGCCGAAGTGATCGACTACCTCGCGCAGCGCCCGAGCCCGCTGAGCAGCTACTGGTACGGCGACGACGACCACGAGTTTCGCCGCTTCTTCGACCGCACCCGGTCGGGCAGCGTGAACCGCAACGACTTCGGCCTGGTCAACGCGATGCATCACCTGCCGTTCGGCGGCGTCGGACAGTCCGGGATGGGTTCTTACCACGGCAAGCACGGCTTCGACACGTTCTCGCACCACCGCCCGGTCGCCTCGCATGGGTTCCGGTTCTCGCTGGCGTCGACCATCGCGACCCCGCATTCGACGGGGATGACCAAGGGTGTGACCAAGTACGCGGAGCAGCAGCGACGGGCGATCGCGAAGAAACTGGGACGACGGTAGAGACTGATTTCGTAGTTCGAGGTGAATCCGCCCGACAGGATTCGGAATCGGCGATCGAAGTACGTCGCGATGACGCATCGCGACGGTGTACCACCACTACGGACAGGTGGTACACTTCGGTCATGCCCACCGCCCGGCCGCGCTATCAGATCACCGAGACTCCCGCGGTCGCGCACGCGCTGAAAGTCGCGGCAAGCGTGTGGCCTACCGAACCACGTTCCAAGCTGCTGCTGCGGCTGATCCGCTCCGGCAGTGACGCACTCGAATCCGCGGACCGTGAAGCGGCCAAACGGGCCGCAATCGATTCGAGCGCCGGCAAATACGCCGATGCTTTCGACGACAACTTCCTTGCCCGACTCCGGCAGGACTGGCCCGAGTGATCACACTCGACGCGAGCGTGCTGATTGCACATCTATCCGCCCGCGACACACACCACGATGTGGCGACCGCGCTACTGACAAAGTCCGTCGACGACACAGTCGTCATCCATTCACTGAACCTCGCCGAGGTACTTGTCGGTGGAGCCAGACTCGGCCGCAGCCAGGAGATGCTCGACGACATTCTGATGATCGGTATCCAGGTGGCCGATCCCCAACCAGGCGAGTCACTTCGGCTCGCGAATCTACGCGCCGAATCGGGACTGAAACTTCCCGATTGCTGCGCACTCGACACCGCCCTCACCACCCGATCCACCCTGGCGACCTTCGACTCCGTACTTGCCGAGGTCGCCGGCCAGCGCGGACTCGAGGTCGCCCCGTAACCGCTGCGCGATCAGGCGAACGAGCATCCCGTTGCGGGCTTGTCGCCGAGCTGATCGACGAGATGGTTGGCCACGGTGTCGGAGAGATATCCGTCGATGATCTGCGGCCCGAAGTGATTCGGAATTGTCGTTCCCGGTGCGATCGGGGGCAGGTGGTTGGTGATGAACCGTACCGAGGCGCCGTTGGCGCACCAGTCTTCGGCCAGCTGTCGTCCCTGCCCGTAGGGGACGCTGTCGTCGTTGATCCCGTGGGTGATGACGACCGGGGCAGTCGGGGTGAGGCGGCCGATGCGCTGATCGTCCAGGGCCGCCCGCGCTTCCGGCATTTCTGCCAGCCACTCGTTCAGGCTGCGCCCGTCGACGGTGAGGGTGTTGGTGCGCAGGAACGGTCTCGTCAAGATGACATCGCCGATGCACGCCGTTTTCAGTTCTTGCAGAACGGCTTGCCCCTGTTCGCTGGCCACCTGATCGATCAGGGGTTCGAGTTCGGGGTAGCGGGCCACGAGCCCGTTCAATGCGAAACCGATGGCGCCGCCGATGAGCGTCCCGTCGACCTTGGCGAGGACGGCGTTGAGGTCGGCGGTCGGCGCTCCCGCCCACACGCCCTGCAGGTTGAGTTCGGGTGCGTAGCTGGGCTGCAACTCCGCAGCGGCCGCGGTGGCGCCACCACCTTGCGAGTATCCCCAGAACAGCAGGGGTGTGTCGGTTCCGGTGCCGGACAACGTGTTCGCAGCACGCGCGGCATCGAGAACAGCGTGGGCCTCCTCGCGCCGGTTGACGTAGGTGTGGATTCCGGGTGTGCCGAGGCCGATGTAATCGGTCACGAACACACGGGCGCCCCGCGAGGTCCATAATGCCGTGGAGGCGGATTCCTGGTTGACCGACATCGATGGTGTCGGGGCAACCTGCGCGTACAACCCGTTCGCGAACGCCACCGAGGGTGCGCACTGATCGCCCTGGCCGATCGTTCCCGGCGCGACGATCACCGTCGGACGCTCACCCGGACCGGTCCACGGCGCCGACGTTTCGACGTAGGTTCCGGACACGGCAACGGGAACTCCGTCCTGGGTGCGGGAGGTGTACATGATCCGTTGGGCTTGCACCGGCCATGCGCCGTCCCCGGTCGGCGGCAGTGCGAAAACATCCAACGGGTCGGACTTGATCACCGCGCCCCTGGTCTCGTCGAATTGTGCGGGCGGAAGGTAGAAGTCGTCGACCGGTGCTGCCGAGGCCGGCGCCGCGGTCAGCCCTGTGACGGTTGCCGCACCGGCGCAGGCAACGGTGGCGATGGCGGTGGCTCGCCTCAGCCGTGCGGCGACGCTGCGGCGCCATGCCGTCCCGACTTTTCCGAGCGTCCGACGAGAGTGTGGGCTGACGGACACTCGGTTCTCCTTGTTCGGGGGGTTCGGGTCGGCGCGGTTCGCCGACCAAGAAACTAGACGTGATTGAGTAGAAGTGTCAAGAATCACTGCATCCGATCCACTTCGCGCACCCCGACGCGCACCGGTCAGTTCTGATCCTCGTCCGAGAAATCGTCCGCCGGCACATCAGCCTGGTCTCTCGAACAGTGGCGTAACCGGGTCCGAGAGGCGACGAAACACTCGTTTCGACCTCAGCGGTATGGGTACGCGCACACCGTAGTCGTGAAAGGAGACGACCGTGAGCGCTGTCGAAGCTGAGTCGATGAACCATCTCCGCACGGGCAGCGGGAAGCCGTTGCTGCTGATCCACGGATTGGGGTCCAGCATCGAAAACTGGAGTCCGGTGATACCTGCTCTCGCCGTCCACCGCGAGGTGATCGCGATCGACCTACCGGGATTCGGAAAAAGCCCACCGATACCCGGCAGAATCGACATCTCGACTCTCACCGACGCCGTCGAAAGCTTCATTGCAGTCCACAACCTCGGCGACGTCGACGTCGTCGGCAGTTCAATGGGAGCGCGCATGGTTCTGGAAATGGTCCGGCGCGGTCACACCGGAACGGCAATCGCTCTCGATCCCGGCGGCTTCTGGAGCAAATTCCAGAAGCGGGTGTTCGCCGTGTCAGTGGGCGCCTCGGTTGGCCTCGTTCGCAACATCCAACCAGCGCTACCCGCGTTGACATCATCGGCGGCGGGACGAACAGCCCTGCTATTGCAGTTTTCTGCCGCGCCGTGGTCCCTGGATCCCGACCTCGTTCTCCACGAACTCCAAGGCTTCAAGGCGGCACGCAGCATCTGGCCGGCTTTCGAGGCGCTCGCACATGGACCGGATCAAGAGGGCATCACGCGGGGCGCCCAACGAGGGAGGGTTGTCATCGGATGGGGTCGGCAAGATCGCGTGACAGTGCCGGGTCAGGCGATGCGCGCACTGCAACGCTTTCCGGAAGCGGAACTGCACTGGTTCGACAAGTGCGGTCACTTCCCACACTGGGACCTGCCCGAACAAACCGCCGAACTCATACTCGACGGCGGTTGAAGAGTGCTACTCCTGGACACTCGTCGAGCACGTAGCCCCGAACCTCTGTGCGCACCGGAATCGGCTCGCGACCGATCTACCTACCTTCCCTGCGCGTAGAACTTGGCTTCGTCGCCCGTGACCGTGCCGAGCGAGATGAGTGAGCGGTCGGCGAAAACGTCGGTGAGGTATCCCATCGCCACAGCCCATCGATTCACACCGCGCGGCAGTGAGAGCAGGTGGTACCCGCGGGTGACAGCTTTCGCCGGCAATCCGGACAGGTGTACCCCCACCGGATTCGCGACGGCGAACCCCGGCCCGAGGTCGACGACGAGACCCAGGTTGGAATGCTTGTACGGTTTCGCGGTTCCGCTGCCGACACTGGCCAGTACGTTGCGGGCCAGGGCTTTTCCTTGTCGAATCGCATGCTGTGCGGTCGGCGGGGTCACCGAGTCGGGTTCGGTCAGATCAGGAACCGCGGCTGCATCGCCGGCGGCGAAGACATCAGGGTGGCCGTCGACCGCGAGATCGGCGCCCACCGTCAACCGGCCCTTCTCGGTGGGCAGTCCCAACGTGGCGATCAATGGGTTCGCCGTGACCCCAGCGGCCCAGACCACCGTACGAGTCGGCACCGTCGTCCCGTCGGTGAGCACGACATGATCGGCGGCCACCGATTCGAGGCTCGTCTCGAGCCGCACCCCGACACCTCGCTGTCGAAGCACGTCGAGCACTTTGCGGCTGAGTTTGTCGCCGACTTCCGGCATCACCTGCTTCGCAACATCGAGGAGTACGAAACGGACCGACGACGGATCGAAGTGACGTTTCTCGGCGACCTCGTCGGCCAGTGCACGCATCTGCGAGACCAGTTCGGTTCCGGCGTATGAAGCCCCGACGATCACGAAAGTACGGTGCTGCTCAGTCAGGTCGGCATCCTCCGTCTGGGAGGAGAGTTCGAGTTCGCGCAGGAGGTGATCGCGCAGATACAGGGCTTCGGTCGTGGACTTGAGACCGAGAGCGTGTTCCCGCAGCCCCGGAATGTCGAACAACCGGGTGACCGAACCAGGCGTGAGCACCAACCGGTCCCACTGCACAGTCGCGCTGTCACCACCTCGACCGACGTACTGGATGCTTTTGCCGGCGAGATCGACCGACTCCACCCGCCCCGCGATCACGCGTATTCCTGGAAGAGTCTGATTCAGCGGCACCGCCACGAACCGTGCATCGAGCAACCCACCGGCCACTTCGGGGAGCAGCGGTGTGTACAGCATGAAGTCATCGGTCGACACCATCGTGACCGCCACGTTCGTGTTCGACTTGGTGGCCTTGCGAGTGATCTGCCTGGCCGCTTCGAACCCAGCGAAACCAGCGCCGACAACCACGACACGCACGGCGTTGTCGGCGAGACCTGTGTTGCCGACGAAATCTGTGCTCATCACTCTCCTCTTCCCGCTCTTCTTTCCGGTGAGCGTTCGACTCGAGTCACATCGCCATCCATCGACGACGTTCCCGCACCCGAGTAACCGCGATCGGCCTTCGGTAAACCGACCGCCTCGGTGGGGGCACAAGGCCCGTGCGCGGCCGACGAGCCCCCACACTCGTCAACCACTCACAGGGGGCGGAGCTCCCTACGCTTCGAGCTTGTACCCCAATCCGCGCACGGTGACGAGGTGTTCCGGCTTGGCCGGGTCCGCCTCGATTTTCGATCGCAGCCGCTTGACGTGCACGTCGAGGGTTTTGGTGTCACCGACGTAGTCGGCCCCCCACACCCGATCGATGAGCTGACCGCGGGTAAGCACCCGGCCCGAATTGCGGAGCAGGTATTCGAGCAGATCGAACTCCTTGAGTGGAAGGGTGACCGCTTCGCCGCCCACCTGCACGACGTGGCGTTCGACATCCATACGCACGTGTCCTGCCTCCAGGACGCCGTCGCCGACCACCCCGTCGAGATCGGTGTCGATGCCCCGCCGCAATACGGCACGGATGCGGGCGATCAGTTCGCGCGCCGAGTACGGCTTGGTGACGTAATCGTCCGCGCCGAGTTCGAGGCCGACAACCTTGTCGATTTCACTGTCACGCGCGGTCACCATGATCACCGGCACCCCCGAGCGGCTGCGCAACTGCTTGCAAACATCCGTTCCGCTCATGCCAGGCAGCATGAGGTCGAGCAAGACGATGTCTGCGCCGACCCGGTCGAACTCGGCCAGTGCGGACGGCCCGTCGCCGACGATGGTCGCTTCGAAGCCTTCCTTGCGCAGCAGAAACGCCAGCGGGTCGGCCAGCGATTCTTCGTCCTCCACGATCAGCACACTTGTCATCGTTTGGCCTCCATGCCAGTTTCTCGCTTCCCGACGGCGCGAACACCGTGAGTATCGATGTCCGGTTTCTCGACGTGTGCGGGGATCCGCAACGTGAACGTCGAACCCGTTCCGGGCTTACTCCACAGATCGATGGACCCGTTGTGGTTTGCCGCGACGTGTTTGACGATCGCGAGTCCGAGGCCGGTGCCTCCGGTGGCTCGTGCGCGCGCCTTGTCGACGCGGAAGAATCGTTCGAACACTCGCTGTTGGTCCGCCTTCGCGATCCCCTCGCCACGATCGGTGACGGCGATCGCCACGTCACCGTCTCGCACGGACCGGCTGATCGTGACCGGCGTGCCTTCCGGCGAGTATGCGATGGCGTTCTGGATCAGGTTGGACAGTGCGGTGACGAGCAGCGTTCGGTCGCCGAGCACGTGGTGCCCACTCGAATGATCGGTGGTGATGGTGATGTTTGCTGCCTCGGCGCTGACCTTGCAGCGTTTCAGCGCCTCGACGACCACATCATCGACATCGACGACGTCGAGGGCGGGCAGCTTCTCCGCACCTTGCAGGCGCGAGAGCGCGATCAACTCGGTCACCATGCGTCCGAGCCGGACGGATTCGCTCTGTAGACGTTCACCGAAATGACGAACCGAGTCGGGGTCGTCCGCGGACTCGAGGAGCGCCTCGGCGAGGAGCCCCATCGCGCCGACGGGAGTCTTGAGCTCGTGGCTTACGTTCGCGACGAAATCGCGACGGGTCGCCTCCATCCGGACCTGCTCGGAATCGTCGTCCGCGAAGAGGACCACGAAGTTGTGATCCTCTTCGCTCAGCAATCGCGCGGTCACGCGGACAGCGATGTTGTCGCGGCCGCGTTGTGGTGTCTTGCTGGTGAGATCCAGCTCTTCGGGGGTGCCTGTATCGAGTACCCGCTGGGCGGCCGCCCAGGCACGCTCCTCGATCTGCCGATTGCGAACCAAACCCAACTGCTCGGCGCGTGGGTTGGCGAGAACCACGTCGTGATGCTGGTCGACGACGGCGATTCCGCTCTCCGACGCGAGGATGATGAGGTCGAGGACTTGCGACATCGTGAGGCCGGTCTGCGCCTTCCGACGCTCCTCGTACCGGGTGGTGATCATCGGCACGAGAACGCCGCCGACCAGATAACCGGCGAAGCCGACGGTGGCAGCGAGAAGGACTGCCTGAACAACACTCACGCTTGAATCGTACGTAGACAAAACCCGTGGCCTACGTAGGGTTCCGCAATTTCCGTGCACGTCACGCGCACACCGCACAGTGTTGGACGTGCGTTCACCTGCTGTTCGCCGAACTCACCCGGGCACTCGGCCCGGGTGAGCCCGAGCAACTTACTTTCCGCCCTGGTTCGCGACCGCGGCGGCGCCTGCGGCCGCTGCTTCGGGGTCGAGGTAGGTACCGCCCGGGTTGACGGGCCGCAGGTTCTCGTCCAGGTCGTAACGCAGCGGGATGCCGGTGGGGATGTTGAGACCGGCGATCTCGTCGTCGGAGACGCCGTCGAGGTGCTTGACGAGGGCACGCAACGAGTTGCCGTGCGCGGCGACCAGCACCGTCTTACCGGCGAGCAGATCCTTGGAGATCGTCTCTTCCCAGTACGGGATGAGGCGCTTCACGACGTCGAGGAGACATTCGGTGAGCGGCACCTCGTCGAGATTCGCGTATCGCGGTTCCGCGTCCTGGCTGTATTCGCTGCCGGCCTCGATCGGGGGCGGCGGGGTGTCGTAGCTGCGACGCCACAGCATGAACTGGTCGTCGCCGTACTGCTCCTTGGTCTGCGCCTTGTTCTTGCCCTGCAGGGCACCGTAGTGACGCTCGTTGAGGCGCCAGTCGCGGATCACCGGGATCCAGTGCCGATCCGCAGCGTCGAGGGCGATGTTTGCGGTGCTGATCGCACGCCGCAGCAGTGAAGTGTAGAGGACGTCGGGCAGCAGGTCGTGTTCGACGAGCAACTCGCCCGCCCGCTTGCCTTCTGCGACGCCCTTGTCCGTGAGGTGCACGTCCACCCAACCGGTGAACAGGTTCAGCGCATTCCATTCGCTCTCGCCGTGACGGAGCAGCACAAGGGTTCCGGTACTCATGCCGTTCATCCTGGCACGAGCACCGGAACCCGTGAGCGATCAGCCCTGCGTCTGCGGCGCGCGCAAGTCCTTGCGGAGGATCTTTCCGGCCGCCGATTTGGGCACGGTGTCGATGAACGCCACCTTACGCACCTTCTTGTGCGGCGAGACCCGTTCGGCGACGAAGTCGATCACCTGCTGCTCGTCGAGTTCGGCATCTTGCCCGCGCACGACGAACGCCTTGGGCACTTCTTCGCCCTCGTCGTCGAGCACACCGATGACGGCGGCGTCGGTGATCTGCGGATGAGTCAGCAGCAGCGCCTCGAGTTCGGCGGGCGGTACCTGGTAACCCTTGTACTTGATGAGTTCCTTGAGCCTGTCCACGATGGTGACCACCCCGTCGGCATCGACCGTGGCGATGTCACCGGTGCGCAGATACCCGTCCGGGTTCAGGGTGTCGGCAGTTGCCTGCTCGTTTCCGAGGTAGCCCGCCATCACGTTCGGGCCCTTGCACCACAATTCGCCCTGTGCGCTGACCCCCTCCGCCGGGTAGCCGATCTCTTCGTCGGTGGCCGGATCGACGAGTTTGCATTCCATGTTCGCGATGGTGTGACCGACCGAGTCGAGTGCGATGTCTTCACGATCGAACGGAATAACATGGCTGACCGGGCTCATCTCGCTCATCCCGTAGCCCTGCAACACCCGGCATCCGATCCGCCTGGCCACCGCATGCCCCAGTTCGGCGTCGAGCGGCGCCGCCCCGGAGAAGATGGTGTGCACGCTCGACAGGTCGTACTCGGCGACCAGCGGGTGCTTGGCCAGCGCGACCGCCACCGGCGGTGCGATGAACACGTACGTGCACTTCTTCTCCGAAACGTTTCCGAGGAACTCCACCAGATCGAACTTCGGCATCGTCACCAGGCTCGAACGGTTGGCCAGCGCGGCGTTGAGGAGCACTGTCATGCCATAGATGTGAAAAAACGGAAGCACCGCGAGCAGGACGTCGTCCGGTGTGATCCCCATGCGTGGATTGATCTGACAGACGTTCGCGACCAGATTCCGGTGGGTGAGCATCACGCCTTTCGGTCGGCCCGTCGTGCCGGAGGAGTACGGCAGCACCGCCAAGTGCGTGGCGGGGTCGATCGTCACGTCCGGGGCGGACGCACCCTGGACCAGCAGATCCTTCAACGAGGGGTGTCCCTCGGCTCCGTCGAGCACCACCACGTTGTCGGCCGCGATCCCGACCTGGGACGCCGCTGCCTCGGCCTGCGCCAGCAACGGGGACACGGTGAAGACGAACTTGGCCTTGGAATCGGTCAGCTGCTTGGCGATGTCGTCTGCGTTGTACAGGGCGTTGATCGTGGTGGCAGTGGCACCGGCACGCAGGATGCCGTGGAAGACGGACGCGAACGCGGGCACGTTCGGCGAGTGGAGGGCAACGACGTCACCGACCGTGATGCCACGCGCGGCCAGCGCACCGGCTACACCGTTGATCTGCGCGATCAGTGTCCGGTAGTCGGTGACTGCGCCCGATGCGCCGTCGACGAGAGCCGGCCGTTCCAGGTCGCCGTCCTCGACCTTCCCGAACAGGAACTCGAAGACACTGACGTTGGGGATTTCGACATCCGGGTACGGACTCTTGAAGCTCACGGGCTTCTCCTCGTGGTGTGGCGGCGGGTCTACAACACTGTGCACGAAACACTGTGTGTGACAACTAGTAACATACACTATGGTGTGATCGTCACCACAGAATATGAAAACCCTGCGCCGCGCCGACCGTACGCGACCCGGCAGTCAGTCTTCGATCATGTGCTCGAACGGCTTCAGATTCGCCAACGATTCACCCCGCGAAACACGCCATTCCCACTCACGTTTGATCGAACTGGCGAAGCCCAATTCGAGGAGTGTGTTGAAATCGCCATCCGCGGCCTCGAGGATCTGCCCGAGGATCCGGTCGAGCTCCTCCCCTGTCACCGACTGCTCCGACATCCGCCCCACCAGATAGATGTCGCCGATCTTGTCGATCGTGTAGGCCACCCCGTACAGACGCCGATTGCGCCGCAGCAGATACTTGTAAACGCCCTCGAAATTCTCGTCCGCCTTCCGGCAGACGAACGCCTCGATGCGCACACCGTGCTTGCCCAAAGTGAGCAGCACCGTGGTCTTCAGCTTGTTCTCACCGGGCAGTTCGACAAGAAAATGAGTCGAATCCTTCCTGGTGAACTCGAGTTCCCGTTCGGTCAGCGCGGCCTCGATCGTGGCTGCCGCGTCACCGGTTGTCTCGCTCATGCCCGCACTCCTGACGTTCGGCGCAGCGTCCACCGTCCGCGTCCACGACGCTGAGCGAATTCTCCACTCGAGGCGCCGCCGTCGTTGTGGCTACTGCTGTTGTAGTCGATCGTGGCCTTGCGATAACTGTCGAGCAGACCGTCCGCCGTGTGCTCCCACGAGAAATCCGCGGCGTGCCGGGGCGCCCGGTCGGCCATCTGCGTCAACCGGCCCGGATCCGCGACCAGCGAACCCAGGGCGGACGCCCAGTCGTCGATCCGGTGACCGTCCACCAACAGCCCCGTCTCGTCGTCGCGGACGGCCACCCCGAGGCCCCCCACGTTCGCCGCCAGCACCGGGGTTCCGCAGGCCTGCGCCTCGATTGCCACCAATCCGAACGACTCCGAGTAGCTCGGCACGGCCACAAGGTCGGACGCCCGATACACGTCCACGAGATGCTCGGGCGCCTGCGGAGGAAGAAAGGTCACCCGAGCCGCGATCCCGAGAGTGGAGGCGAGCTCGATGAGCGAGTCCGGACGGGCCAGCCCCGTCCCCGACGGGCCACCGACGACGAGGATCCGCAACGGCAACCCCGGGTCGCGGGACAGCAGTTGCGCGGCGCCGCGCAACAGGACGTCGGGCGCCTTGAGTGGCTGGATGCGGCCGACGAACGTCACCACCGTCTCGCGCGGGTCCAGACCCAGTTTTGCGCGTGCCGCGGCCCGATCGCCGGGCCGATAGCGGGAGAGATCGGCACCGGGGGCGACGACGTCCACCCGACGTGAATCGGCCCCGTACAGCTGAACGAGATGGTCTGCTTCGTCGGCGGTATTGGCGACGAGTCGGTCCGCTTCCTCGACCACTTGCTGTTCACCGATCTGCCGCGCGGCCGGCTCCGGGGTGTCTCCGTCTGCCAGTGACAGATTCTTCACGGCCGCCAGGGTGTGTGCGGTGTGCACGAGCGGCACCCGCCAACGATCGCGTGCCAGCCACCCGACCTGCCCCGAAAGCCAGTAATGCGAGTGGACGAGGTCGTAGTACCCGGGTGCGTGGCGCGCCTCTTCACGGAGTACGCCGGCCACGAACGCGCACAGTTGCGTGGGCAGGTCCTGCTTGTCGAGACCCTCGAACGGACCCGCGACGACGTTACGAACGAGCACGCCCGGCGCAGCCTGCCGAACCGGCGCGTCCGACGAGGATGTCGCGCGGGTGAAGATCTCGACCTCGACTCCGCGTCGTGCCATTTCGATCGCGCTCTGCAGCACGTAGACGTTCATTCCGCCCGCATCCCCGGTGCCCGGCTGAGCCAGGGGCGAGGTGTGGACCGACAGGACGGCCACCCTTCTGGGTAAGGCGGTGTGCGTGGGTGTCACACCTCCATACTGCCCCCTCCGTTCGAGTCTCCTCTAACCGAGGTTGTCGACGAAGCCGCAGACCTCACGTACGAACCTGTCGGGGTCCTCCACGAACAGTCCGTGGTTCGCGCCGTCCCAGAACGATGTCTGCGCTTTGGGAATCAACTCGGCGGCGTGACGGCCGGCCGCAACGTCGACGACGGTGTCCTCGGTGCCATGCAGCACGAGTGCGGGTATGTCTAGGGATCGCAGGACGTCGTCGTTGCTCGCGACGCGGTCGAACAGCGCGGCGCGCACCCGTGGCGGGGTCGCCAGACTCGCACCGAACAGCGCCTGCGACTGCACGCCCTTGCCCTCCACGAAACTGCCCTCCACGAAACTGCCCTCCACGAAACTGCCGTCCACCGGCCCGGTGAGAGCTGTCCCGAACGCGCCGAGTGCCTTTATTGCGGTCCTTGGATCTTCCGCCATGGCACCGGGAATGGCCGCGCGCATGGCGCTGCCGACCGTGCCGCCCCGTTCACCGCGCCCGATGCTGGTGATGGCACCGACGAGGACGATGCCGTCGACGGCTCCGGTGCCGTACTCGGCGAGGTAGTCCGCGATGACGAGGCCACCGTACGACCAGCCGAGCAGTACCGCGCCACCGGAAATGTTCTCCGCCGCTAGCACGGCGTTCACATCGCCCGCCCAATTCGCCGAATCCGCGTATCCGGTCGCCGGTGCAGCGGAGTGTCCGTGACCACGCAGATCCACGGCGATCACCCGGTAGCGATCTGCGAGGTCTGCGAGTACCTGCTCACCCCAGCATTTCGACGACTGCGCCCAGCCGTGCAGCAGCACCAGCGGACGCGCGTCCTCTCGCCCCTGGGCCGAGTAGACAATGGACGTCCCGTCGACGCCGACGGCTTCGCGAACAGTCATGCCGCCACGATAGAGGCGCGTGCCAAAATTGCGGCATGAGTGTGCTGGTGTGCTTCCACGCCCATCCCGACGACGAAGTGTTCACCACGGGCGGGGTGATGCGTCAGGCTGCCGATTCCGGCCATCGCGTGGTGGTGGTGACGGCCACCGACGGCGCACTCGGCGAGTTTCCCGACGGCCTATTGGCAGAGGGAGAAACGTTGGCGTCCCGTCGCCGACGCGAACTGGAAGCCTCGATCAGCGCCCTCGGTGCGCATCGCGTAGTGCAACTGCACTATGCGGATTCGGGTATGGCGGGTACCGCCGAGAACCAGAACCCGGACGCCTTCTGCAACGCTGACGTCGATGATGCCGCGCGCCGCCTCGCGGAGGTACTGATCGACGAGTCCGCGGACGTCATCACGATCTACGACCCCAACGGCGGCTACGGCCACCCTGATCACGTGCAGGTTCATCAGGTCGGCGTGCGTGGCGCGGAGTTGGCGGGCATCGATCACGTCTACGAGGCAGCGGTGAGCCGCGATCACATCAAACGGCTGATGGCCTCGAATCCCGAATGGTCGGCCGACGCAGCTCCGCCCGAGCTCGACAGCTTCGGGTTGCCCGATTCCGAGATCACCACCGTCGTGGACGTGCGCAGCTCCATCACGGCGAAACGCGAAGCCATGCAGGCCCACGCCACCCAGGTCGGGGATTTCGGGCCGTTTCTCCAGATGCCGGAAGAACAGTTGCAGGCCATGTTCGGTCAGGAATGGTTCCGGCGGCGCGGCGCCCCGGACGGGTTCGCAGAAACATCGCTGCCACTGTGAGCCAGACACATTAGGCAAACCTAAGTTACTCTGGTGGGATGGTCGAACCGGTGTCGTTGGGCGACATACAGGAAACTCTGCTGATTCCGCTGTACGGGCGTGCGCAGGACGCGCGACACCGTCGGACCATTCTCGGTGACCGCAAGGCGATCGAATTGGTCGACGCGATCGACTACGACTTCGGACAGTTCCGCGGACCGGCATTGCCCGGCTCGGTCCTGAGGGCCTCGATCTTCGATGAGTACGTACGCCGATTCCTGCGTCGGCATCCAGACGGCACGGTCGCCGATCTCGGGTGCGGGTTGTCGACGCGTTTCGATCGCCTGGACAACGGCTGCGTCCGTTGGTTCGATCTCGACGTTGCCGACACCATGGCGCTGCGCCGCAAGTTCTTCGCTGACGACGACCGTTACACGATGATCGCCGGTTCCATTTTCGACACCGATTGGTACGAACAGATTCGGGAACGTTCGGGACCGGTCTTCCTGCTGAGCGAGGCGGTGCTGCTGTATTTTCCGGCAGAACGCGTCCATGCGGTATTGCAGCAGTTCGCCGACACGTTCCCAGGCAGCGAGTTCGCGGTGGACACAGGTGGTCCTGCGATGATGAACAACCAGGACCGCAATCCCGTCTTCAAGGCTGTGTCCGCGCGCATGCAATGGACCTGTGAGGATCCCAGCACGCTCGAGCAGTTCGGCCTTCGATTGCGCGAATCGCGGACGTTCGCGACGCCACAACCCACGGTGGCCCGCACGTGGCCGCGAAAGTACCGTTACCTGACGAAGGCATTCGGGTGGGCGCCGCCGGTCACCACCTACAAGCTCAACTTGTTCGAGACTCGGCGCGCCTGATCTGCGGCATCACCGCGACGAGTCCCGCCGCGCCCGACGCGAGCAGCACCAGACCCGCTCCTGCACCGGTGACCGTGCTGGGCGCCACTCCGGTGGTAAACCCCACGATCAGTGCCAGACCGCCAACGAGGACCAACGCCGTGCCGACAAACTTCAACGGGTCGGCCTGAAGTATCGATGCCAGCGGTACGAAGTGCACGCCCACCGCCGCACACACCCAGACCGGCGCCCATTCGCCCATACCGACGGCTCCGAGAACAAGCGAGCCGACCGCAATGAGACCGAATTCCAGCCCGACGATGATCCAATACGTGCGGCGCACCGCCGGGTCGGACATCGGGTCGCTGCCGGCCGGACTCCGAAGGGCCAGCACCATTCCACCTACTGCCACGGTGAGCCCCAGGATTGCACCGATCTGCAACACCCATGTCAGCACTGTGGGTGTCGGTTCGGCCATCCCCCACCCGAACCACGCCGAAGCGAAGAAACCTGCTACCGCACAACCGATTCCAGCGCCTCTCGCAGACGCTGCCGTGGCATCACTCATCCGTTCAGGGTAACGCCACAACCGCGGGCGTTCTGCGTTCCGCACGCCGCACAGTCTCCGACAATGTGGCCGGGGCGCATGGAGTGCGGTTCTCGCCGGCTCGGGCCCGGCGAACTGGGTGACACCCCCTGTGGGGGGGGGTGGAGGACCGGCGGAGGGTTTAAACACCCCCCGGGGGGGGGGTTTTGTGGTTGGGTGGGCGGTTCTCGCCGGCTGGGGCCCGGCTACCTGGGTGACACCCCCTGTGCGTGGTTGACGAGTCCAGACACTCGTTAACCACGCACAGGGGGAGGGTTTTAGGATCGAGGTATGACCAGCTCGCAGGACCGCCCCACTGCCGTCGTCACCGGCGCCAGCTCCGGCATCGGTGAAGCCACTGCCCGCACCCTTGCCGCGCAGGGATATCACGTGATTCTGGGTGCGCGTCGCGTCGACCGCCTACAGAAGATCGCCGAGGACATCGGGGGCACCGCGCTCGAACTCGATGTCACGGACGAGGATTCGGTCGAAGCGTTCACCTCCGTACTGCCGAGGGTGGACCTGCTGGTCAACAACGCCGGCGGCGCCAAGGGACTTGCGACCGTCATGGACGCCGACCTCGACGACTGGCGGTGGATGTGGGAGACCAACGTGCTGGGCACGCTCCGGGTCACCAAAGCGCTGCTTCCCAAGCTGATCGACTCCGGCGACGGCCTCGTCGTCACAGTCACCTCGGTGGCTGCGTTCTCCGCGTACGACAACGGGTCCGGCTACACCTCCGCCAAGCACGCGCAGGCCGTATTGCACCGCACTCTTCGTGGCGAGTTGCTCGGTAAGCCGGTGCGACTCACGGAAATCGCACCGGGCGCCGTGGAAACCGAGTTCTCGCTCGTTCGCTTCGAGGGTGACCAGGAACGTGCCGACGAGGTGTACGAGGGCATCACCCCGCTCGTCGCGGAAGACGTCGCCGAGATCATCGGGTTCGTCGCGTCGCGTCCGCCGCACGTGAATCTCGATCAGATCATCGTGAAACCCCGGGATCAGGCCGAGGCCGGACGCTTCCATAGGCTCCGTCGGTGAGTGGTTTGCGAGTCCACGGACTCGCAAACCACACACACCCCCCCAGCCCCCACCAACACAAACACCGTTGGCCCACGCCCATCGGCCCCGCCTGTGGTTGGTTGGCCCCCCACGGCAGACCAACACCACTCACCGACGCGAAGCGCCTACATCGACTGCCAGGTTGGCCAGTCGATCGCCCAGTCGTAGATGTCGCCGTCCGCAGCGGAGAGTGCGATCGACGTTCCGCTCACCTCGACCGGATCGCCGTACATGGCGATACCGAAGTACTGCTGCGCGTCTTCGAGTGACAGGTTGATGCACCCGTTCGTGACGTTCGACGCACCCTGAACCCCGATCGTCGCCGGATTCGCGTGGATGAACTCGCCGTTGTTGGAAATCCGAACCGCGAACCGTTCGCGCACGTTCTCGTAGTACGGCGGGTTGGACATCAGAATGTCCTCGAACTTCTCCGTCACCACATGAATGCCGCTGCGGGTGACGTTGCGTGCCTCGTTGCCCTCGCCGTAGCTGACCGGGATGTCCATCACCGTTTCGCCACCGCGCACCACCTGCATCCGGTGACTGGGGACATGAGCCTTCACGATCTGACTGCGCCCGATGTGGAAGTTCAGTGTCAGATCCGAGCGGCCGTAAACCCCGTCACCGAGTTCGAGCCCGTAGAGCTTCGCGTCGAGGTGAACACCGGTTCCGGGCGCCCAGTAGTTCCGGGGGCGCCAGTGTGCGCGGGAGCCGTGGTCGTCGGGCAGCCATGCCCACGATCCGGTCGTGGGTGGGTCGGTGGTCACGGTCATCGCTTTCTCGGCCGCCGCCTTGTTCTCGACGTGCCCGTCGAACTTCACGATGATCGGAGCCGCGATACCGACTTCTTGGCCGTCACCGATGTTGAGGTGCGCCGCGCGAATCGCGGCGGGCTCGAGGGTGGTGAATTCGCTCTCGATGACAACCGGCTTGCCATCGGCCCCGACCGCGGTTCCGTGCCAGGTGTAGGTTGCGCCGTAACCGAGCGGTTCCGCTGCGGTGAAGACCGTCCGGTCCGGTGACAGAGTCGCTTCCACGTTGTCGCCCGCCTCGTTCACCAGTGAGATGTCGGTGAACGTGCCTTTCGATGCGGTGGCGGTGATCGGAGCGATCGGGCTCACATCGGTGGCACCGGATTCCGGGTTCGTGGTCACCGACACCACAGGTTCGGCGGGGGGCGTGGGCGCCGAACCGGATCGACCCGAGCAGCCGACCACCAGCACCGCCACGGCAAGCAGTGCAGTGACCATCGCGATCACTCGTGATCGACGATGACGTTCAGTCAGTTCATGCACAGTCAACACGTTACCTGTGCTGACGAACCACTCAGATCGAGCAGTTGACCATGACCGGCTCCGGTTCGAGTCGGACACCGAATGCACCTTCGACGCCGTCCCGCACCGTTCGTGCCAGAGTCAGCAAACCTTCCGCAGTCGCAGACCCGCGGTTGGTGACGGCCAGCGTGTGCTTCGTCGACAAGCGCGCGGGGGCCTCGGGACCCGGATACCCCTTCGAGAATCCGGCGCGCTCGATGAGCCAGCCCGCAGAGAGCTTGCTGCCGTTCTCGGCCGGGTATCGCGGCACCGCCACATCACCGAGCCTCGCTTCGATCGCCGACAGCACCGCCGGCAACGACTCGTCGGAGAGCACCGGGTTGGTGAAGAACGATCCGGCACTCCAGGTGTCGTGATCGACGGGATCGAGCACCATGCCCTTGCCCTTGCGGAGGTCGAGCACGGTGTCCCGGACGTGCGCGGACGGCACCCGAGCGCCCTCGTCCACGCCGAGCGCCGACGCGAGTTCGCGATACCGGATCGGGCTACTGAGCCCGTCGGTATGCAGCGCCAGTTCCGTTGCCAGCACCAACGCATCCGAGGAGTGTTTGAGGACACTGGTGCGGTACCCGAAACCCAGTTCCGGCGGATCGACCCACCGCACCTCACCGGTCACGCGATCGAGCAACTGAACGCGCTCGATCATCGACCCGATCTCGACACCGTAGGCACCGACGTTCTGGACCGGCGTCGCACCGGCCGACCCGGGAATCCCGGACAGACATTCGAGCCCGCCGAGTTCCGTTGCGACGGTCTGCGCAACCACCTCGTCCCATACCGCGCCGGCCTCGACTCGCACCGTACCGGCGTCCAGCGTGACTATGGTGTTGCTCACACGTACCACGACCCCGTCGAACCCCGCATCGCCGATCACCAGATTCGACCCACCGGCAAGGACGAGCGTCGGGATGCGCGCAGCGTCCAGCAGGCGCATGACGTCGATCAGGACCTGCGTCGTGGGACATTCGGCGAAGAGTGTGGCCGGACCACCCAGACGCAGAGTGGTGAAACCCGAAAGGTCGATCTCCGCGGACACGAAAGCGCCCGAATCGACGAGTTGACTACTGATGCTCACATCCCACACAACCGCAAACGGTAACGTGCCCGTCGTGACCCGACGCATCGAGCATTCTGCGACCTACCCGTTTCCCGCCGCACAGGTGCACTCCGCACTCACGTCCGAGCAGTACTGGCGCGACCGAATTGCCGAGGTGGGCGGAGATGGTGCGACTCTCGACGAGGTGACCGTCGGCGACGGAACGGTGGCGGTTCGTATGACGCAGGCCATTGCCGCCGAGCACCTTCCCGGTGTGGTCACGAAAATCCGTCCGGGCGATCTCTTCATCAAGCGCTCCGAGACCTGGGCAGGGCTCAATGCCGACGAAGCGACCGGAACCTTCGCTGCCGAGGTCCAGGACGCTCCCGCGAAGATCAGCGGTACGCAGAAGCTTTCTGCTCACGCCGAGGGCGCCAGAGTCGACGTCGCAGCCGAAGTCGTCGTGAAGATTCCATTGGTCGGCGGCAAGATCGAATCCGCCATCGCCGAGCAGGTAATGGAGCTCATCGAGCGGGAACGGGAGTTCACCCGGAGTTGGCTCGCGCGCTGAAAACACCAGCACGGATTCGCGATGAGGCGCCGAGCCGGTAACCTTGCCGATCATGGCTCGCCGTATCGACTATTCAGCCCGCTACAAGTACACCGCCGAACAGGTGTACGGCGCCTTCAGCAACCGCGATTACTGGGACGCGCGGATCGAGGAGATGCGCAAGTACTCCGAGAACCATGTCGAGTCGTTGGATGTGTCGGAGGCCGGCATCGAAGTCGTCCTGCATCACATCCTGCCGCGCTCCGAACTGCCGGAGATCGCGCAAACCGTGATCAAGAAGGACATGGTCATCACTCGCAAGGAGAGCTACACCGCTTTCGGTGAGCCGACGACGGCCAAGTACGAGGCGTCGATTCCGGCAGGCCCCGGCAGCCTCACCGGAACGATGGAACTGTTCACCACCGATACCGGGTGCACGTTCCGTACGTCGTCGGAGGCGAAGGTGTACCTACCTTTCGTCGGCAGCAAACTCGAGCAGTTGATGCTCGTGAACCTCATCGACCTGTTCCGCGCCGAGGCCGAAATCACGGACACATGGCTCTCCGAACAGTCATGAACCAGTGAGCACGGTCGTTGCGACCCGGACTCCACTGTCTCCACAGCGGTCGCAACTGTCTCCACAGCGGTCGCAACTGTCTCCACAATGGCCGCAACGGTCCCCCACCAAACCCGACGGCATCATCACTCGCGGCACGACCGGAATCAACCGGCTTCGACGATGTGACCGTTGGATGGTGCACGATCGCCTCGTACGCAGAGCCCTGCAACGGGCCGCCGATCCACTGGTGGTCGATCTCGGCTACGGCGCGCGCCCGAACACGACATTCGAAATGGCGTCCAGGTTGCAGGCCGTCCGCAGCGACCGGCGTGTGATCGGACTCGAGATCGATCCGACTCGCGTCGCACCGGGGCGTGACGGCGTCAGCTTCGCGCGTGGCGGGTTCGAAATGGCGGGGCTGCGACCGGTGCTGGTGCGGGCGTTCAACGTGCTACGCCAGTATCCCGAGGAGGCTGTCGCTCCGGCTTGGGCGCGTCTGCAGTCCGGTCTCGCACCGGGCGGGCTGATCGTGGAAGGCACCTGCGACGAATTGGGGCGCCGCTGCACGTGGGTGTTGCTCGACGACCAGCGTCCGCTTTCACTCACCTTGGCGTGGGACCCGTTCGCGTCCGAGCGTCCATCCGACCTCGCGGAGCGCTTACCCAAAGCCCTCATCCACCGCAACGTGCCCGGTGAACCGATTCACGAACTTCTCGCCCATGTGGATCGGGCGTGGGCAGTTGCAGCACCACACGGTTCGTTCGGACCGCGCGTTCGATGGCGAGCCACCCTGGAAATGCTGAAATCGCAGGGCCTGCCGGTTCGGATTCAGCGCAGGCCGTTGCGCGATTGCCTCCTGACGGTGCCGTGGAACGTGGTGGCACCGAACTCCCGCTGATCTCATCTACATGTAGCGAGCGCGCGTTCGATGCGCTGTGCCACCGGCGCCCCACACGTCGAACTCTCTTCGTGAAGTGCATGAGCATCGAGTCGCCCGATCGCGACGCCGTCGGCCACAACCTCGTCGAGCAGCTCCTGCGAGATGCCGCCCGCCGCCAGATCGAGCGCTGTGCGCTGTGGCGTGGTGATACGCAGGGGGCCGATCGTTTCGCAGTCCTGTGACCCCACCGATCGTCGGTGCAACGCCAACTCCCGGGTGGGAGTGGGCGGCGCCATCACGGTCGAGAAGTGAATGAACCGCGGGTACAGATGCCCGAGTCCGTGCAGTTCTGCCGCACTCTGGTGGGATACCGCCGCTGCGGTTCCGAACCATGTGCACCATTTGGCGAATGCCTCGAAATCGGTGTGCGGAGCATCCGCCGCCCGAAACAGGTCGCGCTCGACCTTGATCCAGGACCCGCGGACGACCTGAGTACCCAACATCTCGGTGGAGTACCCGACCTGCAGTGCCTGCGCTGCCGTGAAGAAGCCGGCTTGTGCGGCAGCCAGCTCATGCAAAGACTGTTCCGCACCAGAATCGCCGCTGTCGGCGCGTGCGCCCGTCCAACCCGTCATGTCCCCACATTACGACGCAATTGTGTCATGCATCACATTTTGTGCAGATACTTACCTGCCCATCCCCCATTCACAGATTTTGTTCATAGTTCTCAGGAACAATTCGTGGAATGTCTGCCCGAACGAAAACATCACCCGGACGCAATCGAGTTCTCCTGATCGTGATGATCGTCGTAGCCGCTCTCGTGGTGGCGCTGATCGCCGCCGAGTTGTTCGTACGCCATCAGGTGAAGTCGTGCATGGCCCAACAGTTCGAGACGCAGCTCGGATCCCAGGTCGATGTCGGGTTGGCGTGGAAGCCGGTTCTTCTCCAGTCCCTCGACAACGAGGTCCCGTACATCACCATCGACAGTGACGACTCGTCGTTCGGGCCTGCCCGGCAAATGGAAGTCCACGCCCGCGTCGACGACATCCGACTCGAGCGAACCGCCGAGAGCAGTGGCACCATCGGAAGCTCACAGGCCGACGTTCACTGGACGACGGAAGGCATACTCGCCACGTTGCAGGAGCAAGCGTTCGGCGGCCTGATCAGCGGCGTGGAAGCAGATTCGAACGCCGGCACCCTGACGTTCTCCGTCGGCCCGGCCGGACTCGCCGAGATGACTGTCAAGCCGACCGCGGCAGGCGGAACCGTCAATGTCGAAACCGTAGGGGCCGAGATTCTCGGCTTCGGACTCCCCACGGACTTGGTCGACGGGATCGTCCGGACTCTGACCGACAGCCTGCAGACGTACCCGCTGGGGATGGCGCCGACCTCCGTCACCGTCACAGACGAGGCCATCGACATCGCACTCGAGGGTGGTTCCTACACCATGCCCGCCCAGGACCCCAGTCAGCAGCAGGAGCTGGAGGGAAGCTGCGGCGTGCTCGTCTGAGCTGACGTCGACTCCGTCGCACTCGACCGGCGGTTCCTAGGAGCTCACGAGTTGGTGTGCGCGCTGGAACGACACTTCGAGTAGTTGACCGATGTCGCGCACCGACATGCCCTGCTCTTTGAGTTCGCGGGCCGCCTTGCGGGATTCTTCGGCTGCTTCATGGTTAGCGGCAGCGGCCTGCTCACGCAGTTCCGCGGACCGCCGCAGATGCGACTGCACCCCTTCGGGCATCTCGAGGTGTACGTCCAGCTCGATCGACTGGACCGAAACATCGGTCATGAGATGAACGAGATCGACGGCCATCTCGCGGATCTCTTTCAGGGACCGCGCCTGAGTCCACTGATCGATCTCAGGGATATGGACGAGCCAGAACCGGCCGTCTCGGCTTGCATTGGCTGTGTAGCGCATCACTTCCACCCGTCCTTCCCCAGCTTCTCCGCGGCCTGCCTGTAGATGACATCGGTCGACGCCCTGACGCTTTGCCTCTCCGGCGATGACTCTGATCAGAGTTCGCCGCTTCGTCGAAAACCCAGTCTATCCCGCACTAGACATCACCGTCTAGTGCGGGATAGACGTATAGTTTGCGGCACCGAGGTTCGAGAATTCCGTGTCTCGAGAACGTGGGCCAGACCCGACGATCTCCCGCAGCGAGGATCAACCCAAGATCGAGAACACCGCTCACTCGAGCTTCCGAGTGCGAATGTCGTCCTCGAGCGCAAGACTGAGCCGGTTCATGGTGCAACCGAATCCGATGCCCGTTGTCGTGTCCGCAAACCCGGTCGACCGCCTGCGCCCGGGGTTCCGAAGGCACGGCCGTCCGGCGAACCGAATGCCGGCCGGGGCGAGGATCGGCGCAAACCGAGGTGGTAACGGGTGTCGATACCGAGGACGGCGTCGTGTGCGGGACCGGGTGCGTCACCCGAAAGTTGGGCCAGAACTTTCGAGGAAATCTGCACGCATGAACCCTCTCCCCGCTCCTGCTATTGCAACCCTTCGAGCACGGCCCTGCTGCCGGAAAGCCCGAGCCTGGTCGCTCCGGCCGCAATCATGTCGAGTGCCGAGTTCGTCGTCCGGATGCCACCGCTTGCCTTGACTCCGATCCGTCCCCCGACGGTCTCGGACAGCAGCTTCACAGCGTCGACCGTCGCGCCGCCCGCAGGATGGAACCCGGTTGACGTCTTCACGAACTGGGCACCGCCTTGCTCCGCGGCCCGACATGCTCCGACGATCGATTCCTCCGACAGCGCGGCGGTCTCGAGGATCACCTTCAGGACCGTGGCGTCCCCGATCGCTTCACGCACGGTGATGACGTCCGCGAGAACCGCGTTGAAATCGCCCGCCACCGCGGCACCGACATCGATGACCATGTCGATCTCCTGCGCACCCTGCTGCACGGCGAGGCGCGCTTCGCTGGCCTTCACCAGCGAATGATGCTTACCCGACGGGAAGCCGACCACCGCCGCAGTCACCAGCCCCTCGGCGGTGACGGGCAGCATCGACGGCGACACGCACACCGCCAGCACACCGAGTGATCGAGCTTCTTCCACCAAAACAGCGACGTCGGTCGGGGTGGCTTCGGGCTTGAGCAGGGTGTGATCGACCATGGCAGCTACCTGGGCACGGGTGAGCGCGGTGTCAGACATGGTGGACAGCTTCGCACAACCGACCGAGCTGCACATGAACGAGGCGACCGAACCCGGTTCCGGACTAACCTCTGAGCATGGACAGCGACGAAGCGGGCGGAATAGGCAGGGTGTTCGACGAGGCGAGAGTGGAATTCGACCGGCTCACCGCAACCATCTGGTCTCCTGCCGCGCATGCCTTGACCCATCAGCTGCATGTCGCGCCGGGCGAGAAGATACTCGACGTCTGCTGCGGATCGGGTGCCTCGGCGCTACCCGCCGCGGCAGCGGTGGGCCCGTCCGGCCGGGTTCACGCGATCGATCTGTCCGACGAACTACTCGAACGCGGTCGTCTCGTGGCCTCCGACCGCGGGCTGCAAAACATCGATTTCGTGAAGGCCGACGCCACCACCTGGGAGGCACCATCGGATGTGCACGAGAGCGGATACGACGTACTCGCCTGCTCGTACGGGGTCTTTCTCCTCCCCCACATGGACGAGGACTTCGGGCGCCTCGTCAGCTTGGTCCGGCCCGGCGGACGCGTCGGCGTCACCGTGTGGCGCAGGGGTGCATTGGACGAGTTTCGTGATGCGTTCATGACGGCCGTGGCCGATGTCCATAACCCGACACACGCCGACGCGGATACGGACGCGAGCGCAAGCCGCGACGCGCGGGCGGCGATCGACACCCCGGACGGCTTGCGCGAGTGGCTGATCACCGCCGGAACGGGCGCGGTGCAGGTACACGAGCTGTCCAACCTCGTACCCGCCACACCCGAGTTCGCCTGGAATCTCGTCCTCGGAGGGGCGCTACGGTCGGTCCTGACCGGCCTCGACAGTGCGCAGGTCGATGCAATCCGCGTCCGATTTCTGGATCTTCTGGCGGAACGCGCGGTCCATACGATCGACGCCGGTACCCTCGTCGCCACCGCAGTGGTGCGGGGATTCGGCACCCCAAGCCCCTCCTGAAACGCCCCCGATCACGACCTCGCACATCGTCGAGCCGCTCCCGCCGGAGGCTTCTCACCGGTGTCGTCGGTGTCATGGGCGGCGCCACTGTCGTCAACGGACTCTCACCGTCCTTCCCCGAGCGGACCATCTGGACGCCGACCTCGGCGTTGCTGGCGACGTCGGCTTGGCGTGCTCGATCAGGTGAGTAGTGGACCGTACGGGCGCCGAGACTCCGGGTACTGAGAGAATGCGTGCATGACCGCTTCTGCCACCGACGATCACCGATTCGTCATCTCCCTGGGCTGCCGCGACCAAACCGGTATCGTCGCCCGCATCTCCGCCTTCCTCACCGAGGTGGGCGGCTGGATCGTCGAGGCGGCCTATCACGCGGACGCGGACAGCGGCTGGTTCTTCACCAGGCAGGCCGTACGTGCATCCTCCGTGAGCATGAGCGTCGACGAACTGCGCGCGAGATTTGCAGGCGTTGCGGCCGAGCTCGGCCCGGACACCGAATGGTCGCTGCACGACACGCGTGAACCGAAGCGAGTGGTTCTCCTGGTCAGCAAAGAGGGGCACTGCCTGCACGACCTGCTCGGGCGCGCAGCCGGTGGCGAGCTCCCCGCCGAGATCGCGGCCGTCATCGGCAATCATCCCGACCTCGAGGACGTCACCCGGCGGCACGGCATCGACTTCCACCACGTGCCGTTCTCGAAAGACCCCGCACAACGCGGTCCGTCGTTCGATCGAGTGCGCGAACTCGTCGACGCCCACGATCCGCACGCGGTCGTTCTCGCCCGTTTCATGCAGGTGCTCCCTGCACAGTTGTGCGAGCACTGGGCAGGCCGGGCGATCAATATTCACCACAGCTTCCTGCCGTCGTTCGTCGGCGCTCGTCCATACCACCAAGCATTCACCCGCGGCGTGAAACTGATCGGCGCCACATGCCACTACGTGACCGCAGAACTCGACGCGGGTCCGATCATCGAGCAGGACGTGATCCGTGTCGACCATGCCGATGCGGTGACCGACATGGTTCGACAGGGACGCGACATCGAGAAGCTGGTCCTCTCCCGTGGGCTCCGCTGGCACCTCGAGGACCGCATTCTCGTGCACGGGCGGAAAACCGTCGTGTTCAGCTGATCCAGGCTCGGATCCAGAGCCGCGAACCGCTCGGTGTTACAGAGAAGCCAGTCTCGTGATCTCCACGTTCACCGAGTCCGGATCTTCGATGGTGCTCATGTGACCCACGCTCGGCAGCACGATCAACCGCTGAAGGTTGTCGGCGTCGTCGAGGGTGCGCGCGAGTTTGCGGGAGTGACTCTGCGGTGTCAGCTTGTCCACCGAGCCCACCAAAACTGTTGTGGGGACGGTCAGTTTTGCCAACCCGTCCTGAACATCCAAGGTGCTGAGCGCGATTCCCCATCCGCCGCGGGTACGGGGAGGACATTCGCGAAGAATCTTCTCGCAGAAGGCGACCTCAGCCGCTGTGGAGTTCGGTGACATCGTGGCATATTGGATGGCACGAGTGGTGATCGGCGTTGCGTGGATGGGGACGGCGGCACCGATCAGCGCGCGCCCGACCGGCACGGGGATCCGCGGAAAACGACGCGGCAACGGGATCACCGTGGCCTCGGGGATCAGGCGGTCCGTAGCCGTACTTGCGAGCATGACGGCCTTCGCGAACCGCTCCACGTGGTCGGGATACGCCTGCGCCCAGGCCATGATGCTCATCCCGCCCATACTGTGCCCCACCACCACGGCCTTCTCACCGTCGTGCACCGTGGCGCGAAGGACTGCGTCCAGGTCGCTACCCAGCAACTCGGTCTTCATCGACTCGGTTCCCACGGTGCTGCGACCATGCCCCCGGAGGTCGTACGCGATGACACGATACTTGTCGGCCAGGGCGTTGATCTGCGGATACCAGTATTCGATCGAGCACGACCAGCCGTGGACGAGAACGATCGGCTCGCCGTCCTCGCGGCCGTACGTACGGACGTGCAGGACGGTCCCGTCATCGGTGACGACCTCGCTCGTCGTGAGCGGTGCAGTGGGTTCGGCGAGCAATGCGTTCGGCGCGAGATCCGTGGACAGTGTCACCGCCTGCCGGTTCCGACGGCTGAGCGCGAACCCGGCCGCCCCCGCCACTGCTCCAACTCCCAGCGCCGCATACACCGCACGGCGCTTGGACGTCTTCGAACTACCGAACATCGAAACCTCTTCTTCCCATGACACTCAGCTGGCCTGAGAGTCTGATGAGCCGCTGGCCAATTGAGCTGCGGCCTTCTCGAGTGCTTTCGCGATCTCCACTTCCATGGCCTCGGCGAACAGTGTGTTCACAGCATCGTGCGCCAGAGGGCGAATCTTGTTCACGAGAGCGGCCGCCTCCGACACGGTGCTCTCGTCGATGTCCAGCTCCTCACCCTCGCCCGCCAGGTAGTGGTCTGCCACCACGGACACGAACCGAGCCGCTACGTCCGACAGGCCCCGCCGCACGGCAGCGGTCTGTTCGAGGAGATCGGCCAATGGAATGTGAGCGTCGGCCAGGACCTTCGCAGCCTCCATCAACTTGGGGTTGGGGACCGTGAACTCGTCGCCGTCCCGCACGATCATCCCGAGTTCCTCACTGCGGGCGATGTTGTCGTCGGTCGTCTGATCGCCGAACTTGTCACGCAAGTCGTTCAGCGTGAGTCGTGCCCTGCGCCGATGCGCTCTCCAACGGTCACTGGGATCCTCGGTGTCGAGGATGTCGCGCACATCGAGCCCGTAGTGGGCGGCGGTGAGCAGTTCGCTGATGGTGGCGAACGTGTAACCACGATCCAGCATCCGTCCGATGAGATCGAGACGCGACAGATGCGCTTCGTCGTACCAGCCGGTGCGCCCCACCTTGCGTGGTGGCGGCAAGAGTCCCCGGTCCTGATAGACACGAACGTTGCGAACACTCACACCAGATGCTCGTGCGAGATCGTCGATTCGGTACTCGGCCATCAGAGGATGTGCGCCCGTCGCATCAACCGGGTCGACGGACCGCCCACGAGGCCGACCTCGTCCAGGAATGCCACCGTCCTGGCGCAGCCCTCACGAATCTTGTCGTGGTAGTGCTGGTTGGATTTCGCGGCCGCCACCGCCGCATCCACGTCGAGCCCTGCCGCAGCGTAGACCTGCTTGTTGACCAGACTGGTCACGATGAAATAGGCGGTGACTCCGAGCACCAAACGCACGCGCGCCTTGGTGAACCACGACGCGTTGCGCACTCGCCGCACCGTTTCCTCGCGGGCGAACCTGATGTGCCGGGCTTCTTCGACCACGTGAATCTTGCTGACCGTACGGGTGAGCGGCTGGATCCGGTGGTCTCGCATGAAATCACGCTGCATCATGTCGAGAATCTCTTCGGCGAAGAGGGTGCCACCGTACGCGAGCGAGCCGGTAGCGGTTGCCTTGAAGACTCGTGACGCCTCCCGTATCCACCTTTTCGGCCGGTACGAGGGAATGCCGAATCGTTGCGCGGAGCGGGCGAACATCGTGGAGTGTCGGCATTCGTCGGCAATCTCGGTGAGCGCGAACTGGACGTGGGGCGTCGAAGGGTCGTGCGAGTAGATGTCGCGCAGCAGCATCTGCATGAGGATCATCTCGAACCAGATTCCGGTGCCCGCAATGCTCGCGGCCTCGTGTTTGGTGAGTGTGACGCGTTGCTCGTGCGTCATCGACTCCCACATCGCGGTGCCGTACAGACTGCTCCATTCGGGAGTCATGCCGTACATCTCGTTCGGGATGGGCGCTGCCCAGTCGATCTCGACGAGCGGGTCGTAGGACTTGCGAGCCGACGAGGCAAGCAACCGCGTCGCGGTTTCCTGACGATCGCCGACTCGGGCCAGGCGCGAATCGTGAGCTGTGGACATGGCGAGCAACCTCCTCGGTCCGACTCACCATCACAATAGCATTGTCACAATGTCCATTGTCATCATTTTCGCACCGAAACTCCCATCGATCGTTCCGGTCGAGTACTACCAGCGAGGACCGCGCTGAATGTCGTCCACCCGAGGGCGCACGTCGACCAGATACACGCACACCGCGATGATCGCCGCGATCCCGAGCAGGTGCAGCCCGGTGAAGAACAGGAGCACCAGAAACGCAACACCGAGGATGGACAACCAGATCGGCTTGCTCAGCTTGTCGACGGCGGTGAAGGCGTCCTTGCGCTGACGGAACGCATGAAAGAGCGCATACGCCGCGCCACCCAGGGCCACTACCTGGATGATGAACAGAATGGTTTGAACGATCCCGTCGACATGAATCACAACTGCCATCCTACGAGAACGACGACGGCGGCCCCACACTCGATGTGCGGGACCGCCGTCGTGATTCGCGAAAGGTGTTCGCTGACGAATCAAGCCTTCTTGGCCGGAGCCTTCTTCGCGGGAGCCTTCTTGGCCGGAGCCTTCTTGGCCGGAGCCTTGGCGGGGGCCTTCTTCGCAGCCGTGCTGCGAGCGTTGCTCACCGAGGCGGCGGCACTCTTGGAAGCAGCGTCGGCATTCTCACCGGCCGTGGTGACGGCCTTTGCTGCGTCGTCGCCGGCCTCGGAGACGCTTTCGCCGACCTCGTCAGCGGTGTCCTGAATCCGGCCCGCTGCGCGACCTGCGAACTTCGCTGCCTGCTCGCCGACGGAACGCGTCTGACGTGCAACGGTGCCGAGTGCGTCCTCGGTCAGCTCGACGGCGTCACCGAAAGCAGACTCCGCGCGGCCGATGCCCTCTTCCACGGCAGGCTGCTTGCGGATGCGTTCGACGGCACCTTCGCCGCGCTCGGCCAGCGAGGCGTAGAGGTCGGAAGCAACCTTCAGGTATGCCTCGGCAACCTTGCGCAGCTCCTCGGGCGTGAACTTCTCACGCAACTCGGCAAGCTCCTCGGGCAGCTCGGACGGCAGACCGGAGAGACGGTCACGCAGACCCTCGACGCCCTCGAAAACCTCACTCTGGAGGCTCTCGAAACGCTCACGAGCCTCGTCGACGCGCTCGTTGACGTCACCCTGGGTGGACTCGGCGCGCTCACGTGCCTGCGCCACGATGTCGGCGACGGCCTGAACGACGGCGTCGCCTGCGCCGACTGCAGCATAAAGAGAGGTACGGACGTTGTCGATGGTCTTCTGGTCAGTCATCGGTGTTCTCCTGTTCGATCTGAATGTCTGAGGTCGAGGTGTCGACCGCACCGCCTTGTGCGCGTGACACATCTTCTGGTTCATCTGTTCGGGCCGGATCGTTCTCACGACAGAACGATTCGTAGATCTCGAGCAGCACCTGCTTCTGCCGCTCGGTGACAGCGGTGTCCGCAAGCAGTGCGTCGCGGACAGGTCCGTGCGCGCGCTCCTCGAGATAACCCGCCTGGACGTACAAGACCTCCGAGGACACCCGGAGACCCTTGGCGATCTGCGCGAGCACTTCCGCGGAAGGCTTACGCAACCCACGTTCGATCTGACTGAGGTACGGATTGCTGACACCGGCCAGCGCGGCAAGTTGCCGCATCGACACCTGCGCCGCCTCACGCTGGGCGCGAATGAATCCGCCGATGTCCTGAGCTGCCGATCCGACAACTCGCGCAGCGAGATCGCCGGCACCGTTTCGATCGTCAGTCACATCAGCCTTCCGAGTGTGTGGGATGACACAAGAATAACCAAGGGTGCTAACAATTGCAAGCACCCTTGCTAGCACCCGGCGAACAGTGCGCGAACGTCAGCCGAACAGCAGGTCCGACACGGTGTAGATGAAGAGCCCGGCAAGCGAACCCACGACCGTGCCGTTGATGCGAATGAACTGCAGATCCCGCCCCACCTGAAGTTCGATCTTGCGGCTGGCCTCTTCCGCGTCCCAGCGCTCGACCGTGTCGGAGATGAGCCCGGTGACCTCGTCCGCGTAATGCACCACCACGTATTCGGCCCCGGCGAGCACCCATCGGTCGACCTTCGCCCGCATCTCTGCGTCGTCGCGCAAGCGCTCGCCGATGCGCATGGCGTTCTCCGCAACCTTGGTACGCAACGTGCTGTCAGGATCGTCGACGGATTCGAGGATGAGTCGTTTCGCGACCTTCCACGTGGCGGCGGCGAGCCCGGTCACCTCCTCGCGCCCCATGATCTCGGCCTTGATCTTTTCGGCCTTTGCCATTGTCTCGGGATCGTTCTGGAGGTCCTCGGCGAACTCGACCAGGAACCGGTTGGCTGCCTCGCGCACCTCGTGGTGCGGATTGGAGCGGACCTTCCAGGTGAACTCGACGAGTTCACGATGAATCTTCTCGCCGAGCATCGCATCGACGAACTTGGGCGACCACGTGGGCGAATCGCGACTGATCACACGATCGATCGTGTCCTGACTCCCCAACGCCCACTGGTGCGCGCGCTCAGCCAACAGGTCGAGGATCGGTAGCTGTCGATTGTCACGCAGCAACTCCTCCAGGACGTGGCCGATCGGTGGTCCCCACTGGGGTTCCGCGAGCCGCCGCACCAGCGTGCCGTCGATGATCTGCTGCACGTCCTCGTCACGTAGCACCTCCACGATCCCCCGCAGGATCGTCGACGTTTCCGCCGCCACCCGTGCCGCGTTGTTCGGATGCGCCATCCAGGTGCCGACCCGCAACGGAATCTGTGCCGACTGCACCTTTTCCGAAACGACCTCGGGTGCCAGAAAGTTGTCGCTGACAAAGCTGCCGAGGCTCGCGCCCAACTGGTCTTTCTTCCGCTTGATGATGGCGGTGTGCGGAATCGGCAGTCCCAGCGGATGCCGAAACAGCGCGGTGACCGCGAACCAATCTGCGAGCGCACCGACCATCCCTGCCTCGGACGCGGCACGCACATAGCCGACCCATTCACCCGCACCGCGGGACTCCTGCCAACGGCACAGCAGATAGACGACCGTCGCGAACACGAGAAAACCCGTTGCCACGGTCTTCATCTTGCGAAGGTCGCGACGCTTCACGTCGTCGTCGAATGCAGAGAGAGTCAATTGAGACACGCTCACCATTCTGCCGAACGAACCGATGACCCCGCCGTGACTGTGACATGACACCGTCATCGACTTTGCGCATTAGGGTGAAACGAGATCAAGGTTGAACGTAGGCGGGCACCCCGCACTGCCGACAGACAACAGAAGGACCGTGGGACTACAGGTGACCGAGTCGATGACGAAGCCCGAGAAATCGGACAAAGCGGAAAAGCCCGACGGCCGCAAGCGGCGATGGCGTGAGCACAAGATCGCGCGGCGCGAAGAACTGGTCGACGGCACCATTTCCGCCATCCGGCTACGCGGACGTGACATCGGCATGGACGAGATCGCCTCCGAGATCGGTGTCTCCAAAACCGTTCTGTATCGCTACTTCGCCGACAAGAGTGACCTCACCAACGCGACCATGGTGCGCTACGTCGAGACCATTCTCGCCCCACGGATCTACGCAGCGATCGGCGGCGATCTCGACGAGTACGAGCTCGCCGAGGCCACCATCCGCGCGTATGTCGAAACCGTGTCCGCGGATCCCGAGCTCTACCTGTATGTGATGGCAAACGGCTCGGGGGCCGGTCAGGACGTGGTCGCCGACTCCGAACGGATGATCGCCGAACTCCTGTCGACCGTCCTCGGGGAACGCCTGCGCCGGATGGACATGGACTCCGGCGGATCGGTGCCGTGGGCGTACGGCATCGTCGGCAGCGTTCAGCTGGCCACACACTGGTGGATATCCAACCGTTCGATGACATCCGACGACCTGATCAGCTACCTCACGATGATGATCTGGGGTGGCATCTCGGGTATCGCGTCGGTGAAGGCCTCTCCTGTCCGGTTCCATTCCCTCCCACATCCCCTCACCCCGGACGACCCGGACACCGAGAATCCCGGCTGACGTCATGGACGAGCACCCGGAACAGCTCTGGACCGCACCTGCCCGGGAGCTCCTGCGTGCCGATCCCGACTCACCCATCGCCGACCTCGACCGAAACGGCACCCCCGGTTTCGTCGGCAAGAAGGCCGACGGCAAGAGACAACTCGGCGAGCGCGGTGCGGCCCTCGCCGAACTCCAGGAGCTTTTGTACGCCAACGGACGATCAGGCGACACCCGGTCGGTTCTGCTTGTTCTGCAAGGAATGGACACCTCCGGCAAAGGCGGAATGGTGCGCCACGTCATCGGTCACGTCGACCCGCAAGGAGTCGATCACACGGCGTTCGGAGTTCCCACCGCGAACGAGAAGCGCCACCACTTCTTGTGGCGGATCGAAAAGGCACTCCCCCGCGCCGGGCAACTCGGCGTCTTCGACCGCTCGCATTACGAAGACGTACTGGTTGCCCGAGTCGACGACCTGGTTCCCAAGAAGGTTTGGGAGGGTCGCTACACCGAGATCAACACGTTCGAAAAAGAGCTGGTGAACCGCGGCACCACCATCGTCAAGGTCGCGATGTTCGTATCGCTCGACGAGCAGAAGCGGCGGTTGCAGAAGCGACTGAACCGCCCGGACAAGTACTGGAAGTACAGCCCCGGTGACGTGACCGCGAGGAAGCGGTGGCCCGAATACCGGAGCGCGTACCAGGCCATGCTCGACCGCACCAACACCGATTACGCACCGTGGTATGTCGTGCCGTCCGATCGAAAGTGGTACAGCAGAATCGCGGTGACCGAACTGCTGATCGACGCCTTCGAGCGACTCGACCTCGACTGGCCTCCTGCCGACTTCGACATCGAGAAAGAAAAGCGGCGCCTTGCCGCATCCTGACACCGTGATGTAAGCAGCAGGTGGTTCGTCAGAAAAGGTGCGGAGTTTCTCGATGAACCTTGTGATCGTGGTAGGCCACGCCGCCGACGGTGGCCATCGCGGTCGCCGCAGCAACCACACCGACCGATCCCGCGATCACGGCCCAACCGCCGTAGCCGGACCCTGCCGCAACGAGGAACAGTCCCAGGGAGACCACCGCGACCAGAATCAATCCGTACCCCATCCATGAAATGAAGAGATTGAGCTTCATCGCCACTCACCTCACCTTTCAGCAATGCGACCTCCGCGGAGCGTCGGGGATGTGATCTCCGCGGGACTCCACGGATACAGCCTCCATGGAGCTTTGACACGACGCTACGCCCGCCTTCACAGCGCGACAAGGTCGACGGAAACCGGCACCGGGGCACGGCGGCCAGAAGGCGCTCACGAGGTCGACCGGTTTACAAACCGGATGCGAGGGAATCCCCACCGCATGACGACGCCGAGACACAAGCCGAGATCGAGCACGTGCGGAGTCGACGCGCCGCGAAGCGCTTCCCCTGGCACCGTCAAACCACTCACCATCTCGATGGTGTCCGAACATGCGAATCCGCTGACCCGAGAGGGCGAGTGCGGATTCGACGAACAGAGCCGCCACGTCGCGGAACTGTCGGCCGCACTCGCTCGAGCGGGTAACAACGTCACGGTCTACACGAGACGAGACCGGGAAGACGCACCCGAACGCCTGGTGTCCGCAGACGGCTACACCGTCGTCAATGTTCCCGTCGGACCGCCGTCGTACCTTCCCGCCGACGAAACCCTACCTCTCATGGGCGGTTTCGGAAGTTTTCTCGAGGCCGAATGGGAAGTGGCGCGCCCCGATATCGTGCACGCCCATTTCTGGATGTCCGGCATCGCGACGCAGTTGGCGGCCAAGATTCTCGCCGTGCCCACCGTGCAGACGTTTCATGCTCTGGGCGTTATGGAACACCGCTTCAACGTCGGTACGACCGCGGGTTCAGCCAACCGAATTCACCTCGAACAGTTGATCGCACGCGGTGCCACCCGCGTCGTTGCAACGAGTACGGAGGAAGTGTTCGAGCTGGCCCACCAGGGGTTGCCACGTTCGCGTACTTCCGTCGTACCGTGCGGGGTAGACGTCTCCCGGTTCACACCCGAAGGTCCTGCCGAGCAACGGACCATGGCACATAGGCTCGTCATGGTCGGGAGCCTCACCCCCAACGAGGGCTACGAGACCGCGATCGATGCACTGGTACACCTGCCGCACACCGAACTCGTGATCGGCGGCGGACCGCCGGCCGCGGACGTCGCAGCACACGCTCAGGCTCGCCGGTTGTATGCGCGTGCGGACGAACTCGGGGTCCGAGACCGACTGCACATCATCGGGAAGGTATCGCCGGAGAAGCTGCCCGCACTGTTGCGATCTGCAGACGCCGTGGTCAGTCTCCCCTGGTACGAACCGATCGGCCTCATCCCGCTCGAGGCAATGGCGTGCGGCACACCGGTGGTCGCCGCCGCGACGGGTGGCATGCGTGACACCGTCGTCGACGGGATCACCGGGTATCTGGTGTCCTCCCGCAACCCCGTGCGCCTTGCCGACACCATCCGCCAACTGTTCGACGACGAGGTGCGCAGAGCGGGTTTCGGCGTCGCGGGCGCCGACAGAGCCCGAGCCAGATACTCGTGGGACCGCGTCGCCGTGGACACGCTGAGCGCCTACAGTTGGTGCGTCGCCGCACCCCCACGCACCGCACGCGCCGGAATGCCCTGAACACGCGCCGGAATGCCCTGAATCGGATCGGCCTGGACCACGGTGGATCTGTTCGAGAGGACCTGCCGACGCCACGGCTCCCTTTTCGGCGCGAGGGTTCTCAGGCGGTTCGGATGTTCCACGAACCGAGCGCGCCCTGCACGGACGGATAGCAGGGGAACACCTCGTCCAGCCCGGCCGCACGCAGCAAACGTATTACAGGCCGACCACAGATCATGGCCCACGCGTCACCCAGAGCGACCTTCTCACTGTTCACCGCGTGCAGGATCGGCAAACCCGCAGTTCCGAAAAACTCGACCCGCGACATGTCGATGATCATGCAACTGGCCGGCGCTCCGGATCGGCGCACCCACGCGCCGAACTCGGGTGCACTGAAGAGGTCGATCTCGCCACCCACTTCGAGAACGACCACGCGCGAATTGATCTGCTGCGCGCCGAATGTGGCATTGGCGTATTTCGCCTTCGAACATTCGGGTAACCCCGGGACAACAGTCATAGCCCAACCCATCTCGAGACTCGATCAACGGCTTCGACGGCTGCGATCGCTCCTCCCGAGCAATGCCGTGCACATTCTTGGCCGTCGCACAGTTTCCCCGACCGGTCGTGTGATCAACCTCGCCGTCGAGGCTACGCTTTTGTGACCTGCGCCACAAGCAAATGTCTTGTTTCGATGCAGGTCAGAGTCAATTCAGTACCAACGAATGTCGCGCCGATAGGTTTGGCATCGCCCCAAGAGGGGGTAACCGGATTCCGTGCTTGTCATTTTGCCCACGACTGGCACGCGGGATCGCTACCCTGATTCCCGGTATGCCCACCTGAGCACCACGCCGACCGAGCCGGAGCACTCATGGCAAACGTCAAGACAATCGAACCCGACCAGGACTACGCCCACCCCGTTGTCGAGCTTCGCATTCGCGCGACACCAGATCAGCTGTCGGTGCTTCGCGCACTTGCCGCGGCCGTCGCCATCCACGAGGACTTCGATCTCGATTCCATCGCCGACGTCAAGCTGGCAATGGACGAAGCGTGCACATATCTCATAGTTCGTGCGACACCCGAGGCCGTTCTGATGTGTCGGCTTCAATACTTGAACAACTCTCTCCACGTCGCAGTGTCGACCACCACATCCCCGAGCGACGACAGTCGAGGCAGCTCCTTCGGTTGGCACGTGCTCAATGCCCTGACAGATTCCATCGATATGACACGAGAACCCCGCGTCGACGGCGGGTTCGTCACCACCATCGAGTTCGTGAGAGCGAACGGCTCCACTTCGTGACATCCGCAGGGGGTGACGGTGCTCGAACTCGGTGGCCGGACGAGTATCGAGATGTCAAGGCGATGTTCGAAGAACTGGCCACCTTCGATCCGAACGATCCGTGTCGCGGCAGGAAGCGCGACGCAATCGTCACCCGCTGTCTCCCCCTCGCAGAACACATCGCTCGCCGATTCGACGGACGAGGAGAGGTCCACGACGACCTCGTCCAGGTCGCCCGGCTGGGGTTGGTCAATGCCGTCGACCGGTTCGACATCACGCGCGGATCCGACTTCGTGTCGTTTGCGGTTCCCACCATCATGGGCGAGGTCCGCCGTTACTTTCGAGATGCCAGTTGGGCGGTCCGCGTACCCCGGAGAATGAAAGAGCTTCATCTCGCGCTCGGTCACACCGTGGCCGAATTGTCGCAGAGCCTCGGTCGGGCTCCCACCGTGAGCGAACTCGCCACAGCCCTCGAGGTTTCCCCGGAAGACGTCGCACAGGGGCTTCTCGCCGGCAACGCGTACCAGACCGTTTCGGTCGACAACACCGCCCCGGACCGGCCGGGCGAGCTGTCCATGCTGGACACACTCGGCGACTACGACGCCGCCATCGAAGACGTCGACAATCACGAGACGTTGAAGCCGCTACTCGATTCGCTCCCCCCGCGCGAGCGGACGGTTCTACTGCTCCGATTCTTCGGAAACATGACGCAGACGCAGATCGCGCAGCAGGTCGGCATCTCACAGATGCACGTGTCACGACTTCTTGCGAAGACCCTGACCCTGCTGCGCGACCAACTCGACAAACCCTGATCCCGGGTTGCGGGGGGATGTACCCCGTCCGGCTACGCCTCCTTCGCCGCGCGCCTGCGAAGACGCCGTGCGGCCGCCACCAGATTTCGCAGCGACGGCTCGAGCTGCCAGTAGTGACGGGTTTTCAGACCACCGTCCGGGTTCGCCCACAGCCTCTCCAACGGAACGGACTTGGCAGCCTCGGTCAACAACCCATCCAGCTCGTCGATGTCCGGAATCCGGGCAGAACGACTTTCGTACACGCCCGGGCCGACACCGTGCGTCAGTGTCCGCTCCTTGATCGCGTCGAGCACCCAATCGATCGATCGCGTGGCGACGATCGCCGTGACGTCGGCGTCGAGTCGCTCGATCGCGTCCACGACGGACGAGCGCCCGGAGTAGTTGAGGTGTGTGTGAATCTGCGTCTCGGGCTTCGCACCACCGGTTGCCAGACGGAAGGCGTCGACCGCCCATCCGAGATAGGCCTCACGGCCGTCCTCACGCAGAGGCAGCAACTCACGGATGGACGGCTCGTCCACCTGAATGATCGCGATTCCAGCTGCCTCGAGATCCGCGATCTCGTCACGAACCACCAGCGCCAACTGCTCTGCGGTCTCGTACAGCGGCTGATCCTGCCGGACGAACGAACGCGCGATCATCGTGACCGGACCGGTCAACATCGCCTTCACCGGCTTGTCCGTCAGCGACTGCGCATACGTGATCCACTCGACCGTCATCGGCTTCGGCCGAACGACGTCACCATAGAGGATCGGCGGGCGAGTGCAGCGCGAACCGTAGGCCTGCACCCAACCGTTGTGTGTGAACGCGTAGCCCTCGAGCAGTTCCGCGAAGTACTGGATCATGTCGTTGCGCTCGTGCTCACCGTGCACGAGGACGTCGAGCCCGATGTCTTCCTGCAACCGGATCGTCGACTCGATCTCGGCCTGGATCCGCTTGTAGTAGTCCTCCCACTCCATGCGGCCCTGCCCGAGCTCGTACCGGGCCTGGCGAATCGCGTCGGTCTGCGGGAACGAACCCAGCGTCGTCGCGGGAACGGGGGGCAGGTTCAGCCGAGCCTGCTGAGCGACCCGCCGCTCCTCGTAAGGGGCGCGTTCGCGATCGGACGGCTGCACCGCGTTGACCCGCGCGCGCACGGCGTGCTTGAGCTTGAAATGCACCGAAGTCGGCTTCTTGCGCCACTTCTCGGACGGGCCCTCGGTGAGCGCCTTCGCGAGGGAAACCACCTCGCCGACCTTCTGCTTCGCGAACGCCAGACGGTCCGCCACGTCGCCGGGAATGTCGTACTCGGACAGCACGTCGTACGGCACGTGCAGCAGGGACGTGGACGTCGAGACCACCAGGTCCGGCACCACGTCCTTGAGCGCGTTCAGGTATGTGAGGGTCACGTACCGGTCGACGCGCCACACGTTGCGGCCGTTGACGACGCCGGCGTAGAGGCGCTTGCGCTTGATACCGGGGATCTTCGCCAGATCGTCCGGGCTGACCTTGCCGCTGACCAGGTCCAAGCCGAGTGCCTCGACCTTCGTGGCAGCAAGGATCGGCAGTGCGTCACCGAGCCACCCGTACGGGCCGGTCACCAGTAGGCGGGGGCGCATCGGGGCGTGAGAGAGCGTCTCGTAAGCGCGCCTGAGCGCGTCGAGCTCCTCGGGGCTGCGGTCCTCGGTGAAGGACGGCTCGTCGAGCTGAACACACGTGGCGCCGGCCTGCGCGAGTTGCTCGAACAGCCGCTCGTACTCGGGGATCAAACGGTCGAGCAGATCGAGCGTCGAGAAGCCCTCGTGCTGGGATGTCGGCCCGATCTTCGACAGCAAGAGCAACGACACCGGTCCGAGCACCACCGGTCGCAGCTCGATCCCACGAGCCTTGGCCCGCTCGAATTCGTCGAGCACCGTCTCGGACCTGAGCGAGAACGTGGTGTTCTCGTCCAGTTCGGGCTGCCGGTAGTGGTAGTTGGTGCCGAAGAACCGAACCAGCTCGAGCGGCGGGAAATCGGGGCGCCCACGCGCCAATGTGAAGTAGAAGTCGAGCTCGTCCAGTTCATCCTCGAGCGGCTTGAACCGTTCGGGGACGGCGCCGAACAGCAAGGCGTTGTCCAGGACGTGGTCGTAGAAGGAGAAAGTGTTGCCGGGCACCTGGGTGAGGCCCGTGGCGGCGAGTTCGCTCCACGTCTCTTCCTGCAGGTCTTTCGCAACTTCGAGGAGGGACTCCTTGTCGGAGGTGCCATGCCAGTAGGCCTCGAGCGCACGCTTGAGCTCTCGGTGGGGTCCGATTCGCGGATACCCCAGGACGCTGGAGCCGTATGTTGCCGAGTTGGACATCCGGTCTACCTTTCTGCGCTCACACTCAATTTCCCAAAACCGCCGGTACTACCCAGAACCACCTGTGCGCCTCCCACTTCCGCCGGCATGAACTACCGGGGCCGCGAAAGGCGCACAGGGCGATCTATCAACCTAGCTTGCCTTCTTGGTGGCGCGACCGTTCTCTCCGTACTCGTAGAAGCCGGCACCCGACTTCTTACCGGTCAATCCTGCCTCGACCATACGAAGAAGCAGCGGCGGGGCGGAGTACAGGGGTTCCTTGAACTCGTCGTACATCGAGTCCGCAATGGACTTGACGGTGTCGAGTCCGACGAGGTCGGTCAGCGCCAGCGGACCCATCGGGTGCGCGAGGCCCAGCACGGTGGCCTTGTCGATGTCTTCTTTCGTCGCGAAGCCCGACTCGACCATGCGAATGGCCGAGAGCAGGTACGGCACGAGGAGAGCGTTGACGACGAACCCGGAACGGTCGGCGGAGCGGACCACCTGCTTGCCGAGGACGTCGCCGGCGAACTTCTCGGCGCGCTCGTTGACGGTGGCACTGGTCTTGAGTGTGGTGACGAGCTCGACGAGCGGCAGGACCGGCACCGGGTTGAAAAAGTGCATGCCGATGACGCGTTCGGGCCGCTTGGTGGCGATACCGAGCTTCATGATCGGGATCGACGACGTGTTGGAAGCCAGCACGGCGTCGGGATCGGTGACGATCTGGTCGAGCTCGGTGAAGATCTCGCTCTTGATCTTCTCGTCCTCGACGACCGCCTCGACAACGAACTGCCGGTCGGCGAAATCGCCGAGGTCGGAGGTGAAACGCAGGCGCCAGGCCGCCTGCTCACGCTCACGCTCGGTGATCTTGCCACTGCTCACACCACGATCGAGAGAACGGAGGATGCGCGAGCGTCCGGCTGCGGCGAGCTCACGGGTCTGCTCGAACACCAGGACGTCGACATGTGCGCGGGCGCACACTTCGGCGATTCCGGCACCCATGATCCCGGCGCCGATCACGCCGACGCGCTGAATCTTTTCACTGCTCACGTCAGCTGCCTTTCGTTGAGTGGGGGGTCATCGACCCGCGGGAGTGGCCCTGGTAGGACCACTCCCGCGAGGTAGAACTCGAGAAGCAGGAGTTCCTAGTGGAACTGGCCCTCTTCGGTGGAGCCCTTCAGCGCCGCGGTGGACGTGTTGGGGTCGACCGTGGTGGCGATGCTGTCGAAGTAGCCGGCGCCAACTTCACGCTGGTGCTTGATGGCGGTGAAGCCACGCTCCTCGGCAGCCTTGAACTCACGCTGCTGCAGGTCGACGAACGCGGTCATGCCCTCGCGAGCGTAGCCGTGTGCCAGATCGAACATGCCGTAGTTGAGCGAGTGGAAGCCGGCCAGGGTGATGAACTGGAACTTGAAGCCCATCGCGCCGAGCTCGCGCTGGAACTTCGCGATGGTCGCGTCGTCCAGGTGCGCCTTCCAGTTGAAGGACGGCGAGCAGTTGTAGGCCAGCAGCTGGTCCGGGAACTCGCTGCGAACCGACTCGGCGAACTTCTTGGCGACCTCGAGGTCCGGCACGCCGGTCTCCATCCAGATGAGGTCGGAGTACGGAGCGTAGGCCTTGGCGCGCGCAATGCAGGGCTCGATGCCGTTCTTGACTCCGTAGAAGCCCTCGGCCGTGCGGGTGCCGTCGAGGAATTCACGGTCGCGCTCGTCCACATCGGACGTGATGAGCGTCGCGGCCTCGGCATCGGTACGAGCAATGACGACGGTCGGCACGTCCGCGACGTCAGCCGCGAGGCGAGCCGAGGTCAGGGTGCGGATGTGCTGCTGCGTGGGGATGAGCACCTTGCCACCGAGGTGTCCGCACTTCTTCTCCGACGCGAGCTGGTCCTCCCAGTGCGAACCGGCGACACCGGAAGCGATCATGGCCTTCTGCAGCTCGTAGACGTTGAGCGCGCCACCGAAGCCGGCCTCACCGTCGGCGACGATCGGTGCGACCCAGTTCTCGACCGAGGTGTCGCCCTCGACCTTGGCGACCTCGTCGGCGCGCAGGAGAGCGTTGTTGATGCGGCGAACGACCTGCGGAACGGAGTTTGCCGGGTAGAGGCTCTGGTCCGGGTAGGTGTGACCGGAGAGGTTGGCGTCACCGGCGACCTGCCAACCGGACAGGTAGATGGCCTTGAGGCCCGCGCGGACCTGCTGGACGGCCTGGTTACCGGTGAGGGCACCGAGCGAGTTGATGTAGTCCTCGTTGTTCACGAGGTCCCAGAGGATCTCGGAGCCACGGCGGGCGAGGGTTGCCTCCTCGACGACGCTGCCCTGGAGCTTCACAACCTGCTCAGCGGTGTAGTTGCGGGTAACGCCCTTCCAGCGCGGGTTGGTGTCCCAATCCTGCTGGATTTCAGCTGCGGTCTTAGGGGTGCCGGTGGTCGACATCAAGACTCCACTCTCTAGATTGCTGGCTCCGGTACGGATGTACTGCTTCACATCGTTGCCAGGCCTTTCGGATGTACTTCCTGAGAATGGCACAACCAAAAAGTGCCGTCTACCTGTTGCTAATGCCAACCTTGGCTAGCTTTTGAATCCACCTTGCTAAGTTTGCAAATGTTCTTCCGAACCAAGCAAATGCTCGGGATGCGCTTTCGGGACCGGCCCAACGACCGCATGTGGCTATCTACCTCGGGGTTAGCAACCCACACCCACTGCTTGAACAGTCATCATTTTCGTCGCCCGGATTCCGATTCGATCGGATCGGCCTCACACCTCCCGCACGGCGCTCTGTGAGCACAATCACCTCGTCGCAGGAGCCCCCGATCTGCGTGCCCGAGTCCGGGCGTACTGCACCATGGCGATGACCGATGCAACGACCGCCAGCGGCATAGCGAAGAGCAACTTGCCCCAGAATCCCGCCGCCCAATTCACGAGCCCAGTGACGGACAGAGCAGCGAAGGCGGCGACCGTCATCCAGGACACCCACAACCGCATCGCGAGTGCCGCTACAACGGGCGGCGTCACCAACAGCAGCCCGAGCCAGACGAACGGCCACACGCCCACCCATTCGATCAGCGGATCATCGCACTGCAAGCGCGCAGGGGCGTCATCGTTGCTGAACTCGCCGATCTTTGCGCACGACAACGATACGTTCGATATGGGCGAACCAAGGGCCGACAACGCGATGGCAAGGGCACCGGCAGCAAGCGCCCACCACGCGACTCTCAGCTTGGACATGGCGGCAGTGTAGCGGCGCTCCCAACGGGACTGAGTGCACACAAATCGATCTCGCATACGGGATGCCGTCCGCAAACCGGATTTGTGTGCAGCCACTCCCGCTTTCCCGTGGCTAATCCTGCAAATGATTCGTTGCGAATGCCACAACCCACTCGTAGCCTGGAGAAATGTCGAAGACCTTCGTGGGTGCCCGGCTTCGCCAACTGCGGACCGAACGCGGGATGAGCCAGGCCGCTCTCGCGAAGACGCTGGAGATCTCGGCCAGCTACCTCAATCAGATCGAGCACGACGTACGGCCGCTGACGGTGCCGGTGTTGCTGCGTATCAGCGAGGTGTTCGGGGTCGACACCACCTTCTTCTCGTCCCAGGACGACACCCGCCTGATCGCCGAGATGCGAGAGGTCGCCCTCGACCAGGAGATGGGAATCGAGGCCGACGCCCAGGAAATCGCGGAGATGGTGTCCACTCACCCCGGCCTGGCGAAGGCGATGGTCAACATGCATCGCCGGTTCCGAAACACCACGGCGCAGTTGGCAGCGGCGACGGAGGACCGCTTCAGCGACGGCAGCGGTAGCGGCGCGATCACCATGCCCCACGAGGAGGTGCGCGACTACTTCTATCAGCGGCAGAACTACCTGCACGAACTGGACACGGCAGCCGAAGAGTTGACTGCTCGGATGCGGTTCCACCGCGGTGATGTGGCCGGCGAAGTCGCCCGGCGGCTCCAATCGGTCCACGATGTGCAGATCCAGACCCGCATCGACCTCGGAGAGGGCGTCCTGCACCGGTACGACCCCGAGACGAGAGTGCTCGACATTGCGCCGCACCTGTCGGGGGGACAGCAGGTGTTCAAGTTCGCCACCGAACTGGCGTATCTCGAGCACGGTGAGCTGATCGACAAGTTGGTTGCGGAAGGCAACTTCACGAGCGATTCGTCGTTGGCACTCGCGCGACTCGGCCTGGCCAACTACTTCGCCGCGGCGACGGTGCTCCCCTACGGCCAGTTCCACGACGTCGCCGAAGACTTCCGTTACGACATCGAGCGCCTGTCTGCCTTCTACTCGGTGAGTTACGAAACCGTGTGTCACCGACTCTCGACGCTGCAGCGCCCCAAGCTGCGCGGGGTACCGTTCATGTTCGTGCGCGTCGACCGCGCCGGAAACATGTCGAAACGACAGTCCGCGACCGGGTTCCACTTCTCCACCAGTGGGGGCACCTGCCCGCTGTGGAATGTGTACGAAACCTTCGCGTACCCGGGCAAGATCATGAACCAGATCGCGCAGATGCCCGACGGCCGCCGCTACCTGTGGGTCGCGCGCACCGTCGAACGTCGAGCAGCTCGGTACGGCCAGCCGGGCAAGACCTTCGCCATCGGGCTCGGGTGCGAAATCCGCCATGCCCACCGCCTCGTCTACGGCGACGGTCTCGACCTCGACGAGTCGAACCCGGGAACGCCCATCGGTGCAGGCTGCCGGGTGTGCGAAAGACTCAACTGCCCACAACGCGCCTTCCCTCCGCTGGGCAAGGATCTCGACATCAGCGAGCACCGAAGTTCGGTGTCGCCTTACGTGATTCGATAGCACGCACCGACTACTCGCTGTAAGCAAGGTCACCGGACTGTGTGACCGATGCGTCCGCTATCGTTGCGCAGCCAATCCGGTAGATGCCCGTTCGACGACACAGGGGGACGATCCCATGCAACCAACCCAAGACCCGCCGATCCAAGAAAACCCGAGCGAGCCCCCGCCACCAGCACCGACGCCCAAGCGTGGGCGATTGATCGTCGGTGGAGTCCTCGTGGCGGCCGTAGTTGCTGCGGGCGCCGGGTTCGCCGTGTTCGGCGGCGACGATTCGACCAGCGCAACCGGCACGAACTCTGCCTACGCCGAAGCCGATACCCCCGCGGAGCGGCTGGCGGCCGCGGTGGAATTCACCTTGGCGGATGGCACTGTGACGATCACGACCACCACCGATGGCGTCGAGCGCACTGCACTGATGGATCATGCGAACGGCATCATGTACACCGAGATGCCGAAGAACCCCATGACCGGCGTGGCATCCACCATGCTCATGCGCGGTGACGAGATCCTGGTCCGATTCGCCGAAGACACCCCGTTCGCTGAGGGCGACCAGTGGTACCGGATGCCGGCAAGCGAATCGCAGATGGCTCCGAAGCTGACACAGACCATGGATCCCGAGTACGCACGGTCGTTCCTCGACCTCGCACAGGATGTGAAGGACGCCGGAACCGAACAGGTGGACGGTGTCGACACCACACACTTCGTCGCGACGTTGGACACGCGGGCGTTCGCCGAAAGGTCCTTGGAGAGCATGTCGGCCGGGCAAGGGTCCGAGGGCGCTACTCCCGAGATGACGGAGCAGGCGATCGACATGATGGCGTCGATGATCCCGGATACCAAAGACTATTGGGTGGACGAATCCGGCAGGATCCTCAAGGAGTCCGACGGAAATCAGGTCATTCGGTATCAGGGGTTCGGCGAGCCCCTCGACCTGCCCGAGATCGACGAAGCCGCGGTCAAGGAACTGCCGAACCCCTGACCGGCAGGGACGGGTGCTACAGCGAACGCCCGAGTGCCCGTCCCGCTGCTCGTCCCGAGAAGATGCACCCACCGAGGAAGGTGCCTTCCAGCGCGTTGTAGCCGTGGACGCCACCGCCGCCGAATCCGGCGACCTCGCCGGCCGCATACAAACCGTCGAATGTACTGCCGTCGGGACGCATCACCTGTGAATCGAGGTTGGTCTCGAGACCGCCCAACGTCTTGCGGGTCAACAAATTCAGACGCACGGCAATCATCGGGCCGAATTTCGGGTCTTGCAGCTTGTGCAGCTTCCCGACTCGGGTCACTTTGTCCGGCAGGAAATTCTGCGCATTGCGAATCGACATGATCTGCATGTCCTTGGTGTACGCGTTGTCGAGTTCACGATCACGCGCAGCCACTTCCTTCTCCACCTGCTCGTAGTCCAGTTGCGGGCCGGGCGCGATGGCGTTCATGCCGTCCACGAGGTCGCGCAGGTTGTCGCGCACCACGAAGTCCTCGCCGTTGTCCTTGAATGCTTCGACGGGGCCGGTCGCGCCCTTCTTCACCCGCTGCAGTAGCAGTTTGAAGTCTTTTCCGGTCATGTCCGGGTTCTGTTCCGAGCCAGAGAGCGCGAATTCCTTCTCGATGATGGCCTGGGTCAGAATGAACCACGTGTAGTCGTGACCCGACCGTGCAATGTGTTCGAGTGTTCCGAGGGAATCGAATCCGGGGAACGCAGGCACCGGCATCCGACGGCCGGTGGCATCGAGCCACAACGACGACGGGCCTGGGATGATGCGGATGCCGTGGTTCGGCCAGATCGGATCCCAGTTCTTGATGCCCTCGGTGTAGTGCCACATGCGGTCCCGGTTGACGATGTTGCCGCCGGCATTCTCGGTGATGCCGAGCATGCGTCCGTCGACATGCGCGGGCACGCCGCAGATCATGTTTTCGGGCATGGGCCCCATTCGTTCGACAGGCCAGTTCTTCCGCACGAGTTCCTGATTCGCACCGATTCCGCCCGACGTGACGACTACCGCCCGGGCGCGGAGATCGAACTCACCGATGGCGGTGCGTGACGAGGCAACTCCACGCTCCTCGGTCGACGGTTCGAGGACCGTCCCGCGAACACCCACTGCTGCACCGTCTTCCACGATCAGCTCGTCCACCTGATGCCGGTACGCGAACGTCACGAGACCATCGGCTACGGCACGCAGTACCGGTTCCCGGAACACCCGCACCACCTCGGGGCCTGTCCCCCAGGCGATATGGAAACGGGGCACAGAGTTGCCGTGACCGTTGGCCAGACCGGAACCACGTTCTGCCCAGCCCACGTTCGGCATCAACTTCAGACCGAGTTCGGAAAGGTACGAACGCTTCTCACCTGCCGCGAACTCGACGTACGCCTGCGCCCACTGCCTTCCCCAATGATCGTCACGCTCACGGTCGAATCCGGCCGAGCCCATCCAGTCCTGAATTGCGAGTTCGTGCGAATCCTTGATGCCCATGCGTCGCTGCTCCGGCGAATCCACGAGGAACAGCCCGCCGAGTGACCAGAATGCCTGCCCTCCGAGGTTGGCCTCGTTCTCCTGATCGACGACAAGCACACGCTTGCCGGCTTTCGCCAACTCGTGGGTGGCCACCAAACCGGCCAACCCGGCTCCGACGACGATGACATCTGCGTTCGCTGACATTCCCGACTCCTGGCGTGATCGCGGTCCATGGCGTGAAGTGCACGCCCCGAACGAATCTATACGGCGATGCGACTCGGGGCGTGACCCACGTTACGTATGCTCGCGCACGTACCGCGATTATGGGTACTGGACGCAGGAGGCACCGTGACATCTCGAACACCATCGCAGGCACCCCGAATACCGCCCGGACGATTGAAGGAACTCGGCCCGGTCAACTGGGTCGTATGGCGCGTGTTGTCGAAGGCATCGGGAGCACGCGACGCTCATCTCTTCAGCACACTCGGCCGCACCGGCGGACTGTTCCGAGGATGGTTGCACTACTCGGGCAAGCTCATGCCCGGTGGGAGACTCTCCCGGTACGAGGCGGAACTGGTGATCATTCGCGTGGCTCACCTGCGCGAATGCCAGTACGAGATGGACCACCACGAACGGCTGGGTCGGCGCGCCGGCATCACAGCCGAAGTCCTGGACCGAATTCTCGAAGGCCCCGACGCTCCGCATTGGAGCGACAAACATCGCGCACTCCTGACCGCAGTGGACGAACTGGTCACGACGAAAGACCTCACCGACGCAGCGTGGGGCGCCCTCGCCGCCCACTACGACGACCGCCGCATGATCGAGATCGTTCTCCTGATCACCCAGTACGACGGGTTGGCCACGACCATCGGTGCTCTGCGACTCGACCGAGACTTCTGACGGGCCCGGGCCGGTCGGCACGCCCGTCTTCCTGTGTTCGAGACCGGTCACGAAAGAAGGTCGTGCCGGTACAGAGGCCAGGTGCTTCCGGCCCAGAAGGCCGCGGCGGTGAGGGCGAGGGTGACCACGATGACGGTGAGATCACGCGGGGTGATCTTCAGGTAGGCGAGGCGGATGTCGCGGCCTCGCCGATCGATCGTCGCGTAGGTGAAGCCGCGGGTTTCGAGTGCTTCGACGGTGGTGCGCACGGATTGCGCCGTGTTGAGAAAAATCGGGTAGAAGGACAACACGACCATCTTCACCCAGTGGGTGAGGTGCCGGACACGCAGCGGGCCGGCGTTGCGCGGAGGCGCGGAGCGCAGGCGATAATTGTCGAAGACGGTGTTGAACTCCTCGACGAGGATCGGGAGCATGCGGTATCCGTAGCTGACGGCGAAGGCCAGCAGGGGTGGGGCTTTCAGCGACAGTAGTGCGTCGGAGAGCTTCTCGGGGTCCAGGGAGACGAACGCGGCCATGGAGGCCATGGAGATCGCGCCGAGTTTGAGGGTGAACTCGGTCAGAGCGAGGACGGTGTCGAAGTTCCCTCCGAACATGAGGGCGGCCAAGACGATGTAGACCGTTTCCATGAGCAGCCCGAACACGAACAGGCTCAGGAGAAGCGGCCCGACTCGGGCGAGGACGACAGCGGCCGCGCCCATGACGAAGAAGATCGCCAGGACGGTGAGGTTGTGGGTGAACCAGGGTGCGATCGCGAGAATCAGATACCAGCCCAGCACCGCGCGGGGGTCCATGGAGGAAAAGAGTCCACCGCGGGTGGCGTAGGCGGCGCGGATGAGTTCGAGTTTGACCCACTCCACGCTGAGGACGTCACGTTGCTTCCGTGCCATCAGTGGGCTCCTTGGTTGACGAGGGCACCGGCCGGCGCGGCGAATCGGGCGGTGAACTCCGCGACGCTCAGGGGTGCGGGCGCCATCCCGACCGCCCGTCCCAGCTCGGTGATCTGCGGAGGGACGAGGTTGGCGTCGGTGAGCAGATCGGGTCGGTCGAACAGTTCTCGAGGTGACAGGTCGGCGGCGACGGTGCCGTGGCTCAGCACGACGACACGGTTGGCCCATTCGGCGACCAGGGTCATGTCGTGGGTGGCGACGACGGAGGCGGCGATCGTGTCGGAGAGTTCGTCGAGCATGGCGATCACCGCGTCGCGGCTGGCGATGTCGAGGGACGCGGTGGGCTCGTCCAGGAGCAGTAGCGTCGGGCGCATGGCCAGACCGATGGCCAGGGTGGCGCGGCGCTGCTGACCTCCCGACAGCGTGCGGCCGTCGCGGTCGGCGAAGTCGGTGAGACGGACTTTGTCCAGTGTCCGGTCGACGAGTTCGGCCCAGTCCGCGGCGCCGCGTCCCCGGGGGAAGAGCGCGATGTCGGAGCGGATGGATTCCCGCAGGAACATCTGCTGGGGGTGCTGCCACAGGTAGGCGACATGGTCGGCGAGCCGGGACGCCGAGCGGGTGCGGGTATCGATTCCGTCGACCGTGACCGTGCCTTCGCGGGGAACCATGACCCCGGCCAGCAGCTTCAGCAGGGTGGTCTTGCCGGAGCCGTTGCCGCCGACGAGGGCGATGCGGTCGCTGCGCCTGGTGGTGAGATCGATTCCGTCGAGCACCGTCTGGAGCCCGGCGGTCACGGTTCGGTAGCTGTGCCGAACCCGGTCGGTGCGGGCGACGATGTCGGGCTGCGCGGTGGTCTCGGGCTGCGCGGTGGGCTCGGGTGCCGGCCGGGCAGGTGTCGGTGGGTGAGGCACGCCGGCGTGGGGTGCGGGCCCGAGAAGTTCCGCTGCGGCGGCGACCGTGCGCGGTGCATGGAGGTGCCCGAGCGACTGAGCAGCCTGAACGACCTGGGGTGCGGGGATTCCGTGCTCGGCGAGTTCGGCAGAGCGATTGACGGCCTCCTGAGTCGGAAGGTGCCACACCGGGCTGCCCTGGTCCATCAGAATCACCGAGCGGGCGAAGCGCGCGATGAACTCGGCGTGATGCTCGATGGTGACGACGGTGATGCCGTACTGCTCGTTGAGGACTTCGAGGCGCTGGTAGATCTCCAGGGCTCGAGCAGGGTCCACTTCGGCCACCGGTTCGTCCACGACGATGATCTCCGGGCGCATGGCCAGCACCGACGCCAACGCGGTCAGATGTGCCTGACCGCCCGAGAGTTGCCAGACGTACCGGTCGGCCAGCTCGGTGACGCGGAGCATCTCCATTGCTTCGGCGGTGCGTTCGGCGTGGTCGGCGAGCCCGAAATTGATCGGTGCGAAAGAGATCTCGTCGCGCACGGTGGGCCGCACCAGCTGGTTCGTGAAGTCCTGGTAGACGTATCCCACACGGCTGGACAATTCGGCGACGGTCGCGGTGTAGGTGTCGATTCCGCAGACCTCGGCCGTTCCGGCGAATTCGCCGGACCAGTAGTGGGGAACGAGACCGTTGAAGGTCTTGCACAGGGTGGTCTTGGCCGAGCCGTTGCCACCGACGATGCTCACGAAGTCTCCGGCCGCGATGCTCAGGTTCACGTTCCGCAAGGTGTCCTGTGTGGTGCCCGGATAGCGGAAGGAGACGTCCTGGAGACGGATGACGGGGTCGACGGTCACGGGCGGGCCCCGGGATCCGTGATGCCACCGGACGTGGTGGAGGCGTGGTCGTCGCTGTGCGCGGCTTTCTTCTGCGCGGCGCGGAAGAACACGATGGCCAGGGTGAGGACAATCAGTAGTGCCGCCACCGAGATCCACAGAAAGCCGACCCCGTACTGGTCGACGAAGTCGGGTTCGAACGAGCCGATGCCCACATCCCACGCCTCGAGGAAGGCGAAGAAGAACGACGCGATCGACATGAGTATCGCGGCACCGACGAACAGGCCGGAGCGGGGCGCCTGGCCGGGGAAGGGCTCGCCCGGCACTCGCGGGCGCAGGCCCATCAACGGTTCGATACGCCCGTGCAGGGCCGGGACGAGCCACATCGCGGGTATCGCCCCGAACAGGATCCCGGAGATGATCAGGTCGGTGCCGAACCCGATTCCTTCGAGAAGCAGCATGGATTCGGGTAGTCCCTCGACGAACTCGGCGTCTTCCACACCGATCCAGACCTTGCTGAGGTCCACCACCGCGGAGAGTAGTTTGTCGATGAAAACCAGCAGGATCGCTCCCGTGGCGATCTGGATCCGGTTGTTGGGGTTGCGGATCACCGACCCGGCGATGAAGATCGCCAGGAACATCTGAAGGTATCCCTCGACCTCGCTCAGCCCGGAGAAGTCGCCCATGAGCAGATCGGTGAAGACGATCTCACCGAGCGGGGCGCCCAGGGCGACCCAGAACGGGCTGAGCAGCGCCGCCAGGGTCAGAGGGATGAACACGAAGTAGGCCACCGAGAAGTCCACGGGGCCGATCGTCACGTCGGGGATGATCTCGAGGAGGATGTTCGACAGTCCGAACATGGCCATCGACAGCACGAAGATCATGAGTTTCTGCGGTGGGTTCAGCTCGAATCGGCCGACGCCGCTGGGCCCGCGCACGGTTCCGGCACGCTGGTAGTCGGTGAACATGACTGCTCCTGTCTGGTCGAGGTACTGGAAATGGCGGTCAGGAATGGGCGGTGATCAGAGACAGTGCGTCACCCGGTTCGGTGACGACGGCGGTGGCCACCCCCTCGGTGAGGGCGTGTTGCAGTGCGTGTTCGTCGCTGCTACCGCCGCGCACGAGTACGCGATGCGCGATGCCGCACGCGGCCGCGCCGGCGGCGTCGTTGACCGGTTTGTCGCCGAGGAACCAGGTGCGCGCGGGGTCAGCGCGGGCGATCGCGAGTCCGGCCCGGATGATGCCGGGGTCGGGTTTGCGTGTGCCGAATTCGTCGGAGGCGACCACCGCGGTCACCAGGTCGGTCAGACCGTGACGGTCCAGCTGCGCCCGCACCGAGTCGCCGGAGACGGTATTGGAGACCACCACCACCCGGTGCTGGTGCGCGACACACCATTCGAGGAGTTCGTCGACGCCGCGGCGCATCGTGCGACGGGACTTGGCCGATCCCCACGCCGCCATGAGTTCCGACGCTTCCGAACGCAGCAGTGCAATGGTTCGTGCCGACTGCCCCGCACCGCCGAACCGGGCCCAGAACGTCACGGGGTCGATCTCCGTGTACCCGGTCTGGTCCGCCTTCCGACGTCGGTTCGCCGCGAGTGCCCGCCGCAGGATCTGCTCGGCGACGTCGGCGGAGGATTCCTCTCCCACATCGGGACCGATGAGGGAGGCCAACCTGTGGATGAACCCGGCAAGTGCTTCGGGGTCGGGTTCGGCGCGGGAGATCACGCCGCCGTGGTCGATCAGCAACGCAGCGCCCGAATTTGCCGTCACACGCTGTGGACGCCCGGTCCCCGAGCGTGCGGTTCGGGGACCGGAATTGTCGAGGATCTCCAGCAGTTGTGCGGGTGTGTCCAGCACAGCGTCGGCCCGGTCGTGTACGGCGAACGGCGGGAAGTCGGTGTGATGGCATCGGGTGACGACGACGGCTCCGGCTCCGGCGCGGCGCCCCGCCACGACGTCGCGATCCTGTGTGTCGCCGACATACCAGCACTCACCTGTATCCACACCCAGGGCGTCCGCGGCGAGTGTCAGCATGTCCGGGTGCGGCTTGCGGATACCGACCTCGTCGGAGTAGATCTGCACACCGAACGCATCGGCCAGGCGGTGTTCGGCCAGGATCTCCCGGTGTGAGGCACCCGAATGGGCGTTGGAGACGATGCCCACCTGTATCCCCTGCCGTCGGCACCGGGACAGAAGTTCCGGTACACCCGGGCGTAGGTGGTGGTCCGAGATCATTCGGTTCTGCGCCCGGACCAGTTCGTGGGCGCGGGAAGCCAGGAACTCGCGGGGTCCTTCCGGCAGGTCGGAGACCATGAAGTCGGTGATCACCTGCCGGTGAGTCAGTTCGTTGGGTTCCAATCGGCGACTCGAGGCATTTTTCCAGTGCTTCAGCGCGGTCAAACCGGCTTCGACGGACGCGAGTAGCCGCTCGTGGGGAATCTCGAAGCCCGCTCGCTCCAGTAGGCCCCCGTACAGGCACGCCAGTTCCTGTTTGCCTCCGGGACGCTTCGAGGTCTCGAAGACGACGCCACCGAAGTCGAGGAGCAGAGCGTGCGGCGCGTGCAGCAGCGCCGACGGCTTCGGGGCCGTGTCAGCAGGTGCTGCAGGGAGAATCGGGGTCATGAATGCAGGGGCCTTCCGGCGATCGGGTGTGTCGATGCGGCTGACGGTAAGGATTGGTTCTGACCTGGAGGTGGCGCACAGATGAACGACTGGAACGTTCCAGATGTGAAGATCGGGAACGTTCCAGTCACGGCTCGGTCGAGGTGCTTGCCGCAGATCCGGAACGGACACCGAACCGTGGTAGAAGAGAAGACGTGCCGCCACCCGACACCGGTTCCCTCCGCCCGACCATCGTCGACATCGCCCGTGCAGCGGGGGTGTCGAAATCGCTGGTGTCGCTGGCCCTGTCCGGGAAGCCGGGGGTCAGCGAGACGTCCCGCGACCGGATCCTGCGGGTTGCCGACGACCTCGGATACATCTCCAACACCTGGGCACGCTCACTCGTCAGTGGACGCACCCAGTTGATCGGGGTCGTGGCCACGGACGTCTCCAGCGCCTACAACATCGACGTCGTCACCGGCGTGGAGGACGAAGTGGCCGAATCGGGGTACGGAGTGCTTCTTGCGCACGGTCGCCGGGATTCCGGGCAGCTCGAACGTGGTGTGGATCGGATGCTCCGGCTGGGTGTCGACGGACTGATCGTGGTGTCCTCCCGCGTTCGGCGTGCACAACTGGATTCCGCTGCGCGAAAGCGACCGGTGATCGTGGTGGGGCGGCCTGGCGATGCCGGAGACCTCGTCGACGTCGTCCGTAACGACGACGAACTCGGGGGCCGCCTCGCCGTCGAGCATCTCGCTCGGGCCGGCCATCGCCGCATCGGGTTCGTCGCGACGTCGACTCGTGCCGCCGTCCGCGCTCGAGGATGCGCATACGAGGACACCATGACCGACCTCGGGTTCCCCTACCGCTGGACGGCGACCGGGTCGGTTCGCCTCGATCCGGCCTTCGCCCGGCGCGTCGTGGACGCCGTGCTGAACGAGCCGCGATCACATCGCCCCACCGCACTGTTCGTGTCCACAGACGAGACGGCGATCGGCATTCTCGGCGCCGCCATCGATGCCGGACTCCGTGTTCCCGGCGACCTCGCGCTTGTCGGCTACAACAACTCCGCCATCGCGTCGGTGATGCGGCCGACCCTCACGAGCATCGACCAACCACGCAATCGAATGGGCCGACTGGCCGTCGCACTCCTTCGGGAGCGGTTGTCCGGACGCACTCATCAGCGTGTCGAGATCATGACACCGCAACTGAAGCCGCGCACTTCGTCGGAGTCGGTGGGCCGGGACGCCGGTGAACCGGAGGCATCTTCCGTTGACTCCGGATGATTCACGAGACCCCTCGTCTGAAGCAGGAACCTCGACACACGTGAAATCGGTCGGGGAGCCGGATCAGCCTGTGGTGATGCCGGCGTCGACGCGGGCTGTGACTGCCTCCCCCCGGTGCCGCGACGGATTGAGGACGAGTTCGACGAGACAATTCCCGGCTTCGAGGTCGGGCAATACGTCGACCGCATAATCGGCCCCGAGGGCTGCGGCGTGGTCGTCGAGAACCCGTTGAATGAGGCCGCGCTGAATGCCCCGAACCACTTCAGGGTTGCTGCGGGCGATCGCGGCCAGTGGGCACGTGCACAGTGTGATGCTATGAGTGCCGAATGCGTTCGTGGCCGATTTCGTTTCGAAGCCCAACTGTTCGAGGGCGTCGATGACGAGTGCCCCTGCATCCGTCGTGGATGTGGGAGCGAGGGTGAGCATGCCCACCCACTCGGCACCGACCTCGAATGCACGGAGTTCGCGTTCGGCGGTGTTGCCGCCGATGCGTGATGCGAAGAGTGCGACGAGGTCCGCGTAGGAGGGCTCTTTGACCGCGATGTATCCCAGTCGCGGGCGACCCACCTTCTCGGCGGCGAGCGCCTGGGTTCTGACGAGCCCTTCGTCCATCAGCCCGGTGAGGTGAAATCGGACCGTGGTGACGTGCAGGTCGAGGGCCTCGGCGAGGCTGTGTGCGTCGAGGGGGCCAGCGGATTCGCGCAGCAATGTGCGGATCCGTTCCCGTTGCTTCACCCGACGTGTCAACACACTCCCCTGTCGCGCTGTGAGACCCTTAGGCGAGGGTCACCTTATTAAAAGGAGAAAACTCCTCTATAGTCGTCGTCATGGAGACGACCGATACACCGACCACGTTACGACCGGGCCGCACTGGACCCGGAACTGTGGTCACCCTTGCTCTCACTCTAACCGCGCTCGCCTCCGTCGTCGTCGCCGTGGCGGCGGTCGTCATTGCCATCGACGTGCGCGGACAGGACCGCCAGGTCGCGTCCGCCGCGCCATCGGATGCGGCAATTCTCGCCGCGCTACAGTCCCTCGCCGCCGACCGCGGCGCGGCAGCACTTCCCGCCCCGGAACCGGTACCTCCCGCAGAGGAGGGCGCGGCGCCGGAGGGCATCGAACCCGAGGCCCCTGCCCCCACCGGCGGGACCCCGCCGGCCGCACAGGCACCTGCCCCAGCAGGCCCGGGCGCCCCTGTGGAGGCTCCGGCACCCACCGCGCCGGCCCCCGCTGCGTCGGCGCCATCCGTCCCGGCGCCGAGCGCGGCGCAGCTGACCAGCACCTTGCACGCGGCGGTCGATCCGTCCCGTTCCCTTTCGTTCCGCCAGTCGCACGTCGAACGCGGCCAGGAGGCCGGGGCGGTCCTCGAACAGATCGGCGCCCGCGCAGGGGCCATGCTGCAGGTCGTCCGGCCTCGCGTCGTCGATCCGATCGACTTCGACGGAACGAGCGCATCGGGTCGCCTGCAGGTGACCTTCGCTGGCGCACCCGGACCGGAGACGCCGCTGCGTCTGACCTTCGTCTTCACCGACGGAGCATGGAAGCTGTCGGCACGCAGTGTGTGCGATGTGGCGTCGTTCAACGGATTCGCATGTCCTTCCGGGTACGTGCGGTAGCGGCACGGTCGCTCGGTGCGAACAGGGAGGTCCACCTCTTGACCACGACGCGAATAGCCAGGTCCACAAGCAGCGCGCACGTGATGATCGCGAGCGTCCAGGCGAACAGCTTCGGTGTCTGCAACAGAGTCCGTGTCTGTGCGATGGCCGCACCCACACCGTCCGGCGCCGACAACAACTCGGCCATCACCGCGACTCGCACCGAACCGCACGCGACAGCTCCCGTCGCCGCCACGATCGGTGGAAGTATCGACGGTGCGACGATGAACGCCAACCGACGCGTGCGGCTCAACTGCAGGCCGGTGCCGAGCTCTATCAGATGCGGATCGATCGACTGCAGAGCCGACGTCGTGGCCGCGGCGATGATCGGCACCATCACGGTCGCACACACGATGATCGTGATGGACGGGTCGCTACCCATCCACAGCACGAGGCACACGATCAACACGATCGGCGGCAGACCCTGCAAGATCGCGCGCAAGGGTGCAAGCACCCCGTCGACGAACGCAGAGACCGTGGCCGCCCACCCGAACAGGATTCCGACACCGAGCGCGAGCATCGTCGCGGTGCCCGCGCGCCCGAGCGTGACCGCCAGCTCGGTCGCGAGCGAACCGTCGACCAGGATCTCCCACAGGGCCGCGAACGTCTGTGCCGGGCTGGGCATCACGGCCGGGGATTGACCCGATGCCAACCAGTGCCAGGCGCCCAATAAGGCGAGTACGAACACGACGGCGCCGAGGACGTACCGTGGCGACCGACCCCGCAGCGGCGATCCGTTCACTACCCTCGGCCACCCGCATAGAAGCCGGCGGCAGGCAGTTCGCCGCCGATCGATTCGGGCACCGTGTTCATGAGCGATTCGTAGAGCACTTCGGTGTCGGCGCGCCCCTCGGCAGCGGGAAGGTACGTCGGGCGCAGACCTGGCAGGACCCGACCGACAACCTCGGTGGGAATAGGCACCACATCGGCGATCTCGCTCGCACCTCGCTGCGGGTCGGACACGACGTCGATGACGGAACCGAGCAGGTTCGCCTGCAATGCCTCGACGAGATCGGGGTACTGGCGCGCGATTTCGCCACGCAGCACGAACCCTGCGAACGGAAGTGTCGACGCCTCGGTCCGATGCGTCCAGACGTCCTGCACGCTCTGGGCCTTGACGATGCCGTCGGCCGCTCCCGCGACGACCGTCGCGAGGTGTTCCGGAAGGATCGCGTAGCGCATCGATCCGGAGGTGAGGCCGGTCGCGATGTCGAGTGGGGTGGGGTGGTACTCGAGCGTGACGTCCGCGTCGTCGCCCTGATAGGTCATTCCGGCATTGTCGAGTATCTGCCGGGTGACCAGATCGATGATGTCGTTCTCGAACGGGATGTGCACGGTCTGCCCACGCAGATCGTCGAGCGTGGTGCCGTCCGGCCCCATCAAGTACACGATGTTGCCGCTCACCGTGCCGACGAGGACGAGGTCGATGCCCTGCGCACACAGGTTCGCGGCAATGTTGATCGGCATGGCCGCGAGGTCGTAACGGCCGGCAATGAAGTTGGTGCGCAACTCTTCCGGAGTACTTGCGGTGCTCGTAGCCGTGGTCTCGACGCCGAGCGAGGCCACATCGGTCAGCGGCGCCGCCATGGCCACGTTGTTGGCGACACCGACGTTCAGCGACTCCGGCAGGCCCGACCGGGCGTCGGTGCCGGCGGCGCCGGTGCCGCAGGCCGTCGTGTCCTCGGCTGTGCTACACGCGGTGAGAAGAGCGGCCGCTACCGACAATGCCACGACCATTGGACTGACCCTCGAGGGGAGAAGATGACGATTCACGGAGATCCTTTGATCGAGTTCGACAGGGTGAGCCTGTATCGCGGTGACAGGGCGATCGTGCAGGATGTCTCGCTCCGGCTGGACGCAGGCGAGATCTTGGTGATACTGGGCGAATCCGGGCTGGGTAAAACCACAGTGCTGCACGCCGGCGCGGGGTTGCTCGAGCCTTCGTCGGGCACTGTCACTCGCCGCATCGAGCGGCAGGGCATGCTCTTCCAGGAAGCGCGGCTACTCCCGTGGATATCGGTGGGCAGGAACGTCCAACTCGGTGCCGCGGGCCGGGGGGTGTGGTCGTCGGCATCGAACCCGGACGTCGATCGCGCGCTCGACGAGGTCGGGCTGACCGATGTCGCGCACCAGCAACCCTTCCGCTTGTCGGGTGGGATGCAGCGGCGCGCGGCGCTCGCGCGCGCACTGTTCGCGCGGCCGTCGGTGGTGTTTGCCGATGAGCCGTTCGCCCACCTGGATTCGGCCTCCGCGAAAACGGTCGGTGTCGCGCTGGGCCGGGCGGCCGCCGAGGGTGCCGGTGTGATCATGACCGCACACGAGGTCACCGACGTATTCACTACCATGGGAATTTACCGTACATTATTCCTTTAAATAGGATGCACAGCGAAAGAGGGCACGCTCATGAACGAGAAGCACGACACCGGCGATGCATTGCCATTGGCCGACCGAGATGCAGCCCACCTTCCCGGACACTGGCTGCTCGCACGTCTCGGCAAGCGCGTCCTCCGGCCCGGTGGTAAGGAACTGACCGAGCGGATGCTCTCGGACGCGAAACTGAACGGTGTCGACGTAGTCGAGTTCGCACCCGGTCTCGGCCGGACCGCGCAGAACATTCTCGAGTACGTACCGAAGAGCTACGTGGGCGTCGAATCCGACGCGAGTGCAGCAGAATTGACCCGCAAGGTCATCAACGGCGTGGGCGAGGTCGTGAGCGGTGAGGCCTCGAAGACCGGACTCGACGCCGCGACCGCGGATGTCGTCGTGGGTGAAGCCATGCTCACCATGCAGACCGACAAACACAAAGCCGAAATACTGCAGGAAGCCTTCCGCGTACTGAGGCCCGGCGGCCGCTACGCCATCCACGAACTCGCCATCGATCCCGACGACGTCGACGACGCCGTCAAGACCGACATCCGCAAGTCACTGGCCCGGTCCATCAAGGTAAACGCACGCCCACTCACAGCCGCAGAATGGCGACAACTGTTCGTCGACGCCGGCTTCGAGGTGGAGACCGTGGGATTCGCGCCGATGGCGCTGCTCGAACCCCAGCGCATTCTCGCCGACGAAGGCCTGCTCGGCACAGTGAAGTTCGTCGGCAACGTCATCCGGGACTCCGATGCACGAGCACGAGTGCTGCAGATGCGTTCGACGTTCACGAAGTACAAGAAGCACCTCGTCGCGATCGAGATCATCGCGACGAAGAAGGTCGCCTGATGAGTGCAGCAGAAACATCCGTCGGCGAGATGACGGTGATCGAGGGGCTCGCACACCTGTACGCGCGGGACGGCGACGCACCACGACTCGACAAGCTCGCGTCGGGCGCAGGCGCCACCGTGATCCGGATCGGCTTCACTGCAGGGCAGGTCATGAAGGACCACCGCGCACCGGCGCCGATCCTGGTGCAAACCACCAGCGGTGACGTCTCGTTCAGCACGGCCGAGCGAACCGTCTCCCTCGTGCCCGGTACCGCCGTGCACGTCGACACCGGCATCGTGCACAAACTCGTCGCCAACGCAGACTCCGTCGTGATGTTGACACTCCTGCGCTGAAACGGCCTCAGCCCGTGACGACGGTCTTGTCGTCACGGGCTGAGCCGGTACATCCGAGCGGGGATCGTCCCGAGCGGAGGATTCAGAAGTTGATCATGTGCCCCGCGAGTCCGTGAATTGCCTCCTGCAACGCTTCACTGAGCGTGGGATGCGTGTGGACGTTACGGGCCAGCTCGTTGACCGTGAGGTCCCACTTCTGCGCGAGAGTCAGCTCGGGCAGCAGCTCGGACACGTCCGGTCCGATGAGGTGCCCACCGAGCAGCTCACCGTACTTGGTGTCCGCGATCAGCTTGACGAATCCGGTGGAGTCGCCGAGCCCGTGTGCTTTGCCGTTGGCTGCGAACGGGAACGTCGCGACCTTGATGTCGTGCCCGTCGTCCTTGGCCTGCTGCTCGGTCAGACCGAAGCTCGCGACCTGCGGCTGGCAGAACGTCGCCCGCGGCATCATCCGGTAGTCGTCGATCGGCAAAGTCTCCGCGCCACCGATGGTCTCGGCGGCGACGACGGCCTGCGCCTCGGCCACGTGGGCCAGCTGAAGCTTCGCCGTCACGTCACCGATCGCGTAGATGTGGGGCACGTTGGTCTGCATCGTGTCGGTGATACCGATGGCGCCGCGGGTGAGCTCGACACCGGTGTTCTCGAGGCCGTAGCCCTCGACGCGGGGCGCGAAACCGACCGACTGCATGACCTTGTCGACGGTGACCGTCTCGGTCTCACCCGACTTGTTGTTCTTGATCGCGACGGTCACCTTCGAGCCGTCGTCGTCGATCGTCTGTACGGCGGCACCGGTCATGATCTTCACGCCGAGCTTCTTGTACTGCTTCGCGATTTCCTTCGAGACATCGGCATCTTCGTTCGGAAGCGCGCGATCGAGGAACTCGACGATGGTGACATCGACCCCGTAGTTCTTCAGGACGTAGCCGAACTCCATGCCGATGGCACCGGCGCCGACGATGAGGATCGAACCGGGCAGGTCCCGAGTCATGATCTGCTCTTCGTAGGTGACGACGTTCTTGCTCAACTCCGTGCCCGGGAGCAGCTTGGTGGTGCTGCCGGTCGCGATGATCGCGTTGTCGAACGTGACCGTCTCCGTGCCGCCCTTACTGAGCTCCACCTCGATGGTGTTGGCGTCGGTGAACGTCCCCTTGCCGTCGTACTCGGGGATCTTGTTCTTCTTCATCAAGAAGTGAATGCCTTTGACGCGCCCGTCCGCGACCTTGCGGCTGCGGTCGTAGGCTGCGCCGAAGTCGAAGGACGCTTCACCCGAGATACCGAACAGCTTGGCCTCTTTGGTGAAGAGATGCGCAAGCTCGGCATTGCGGAGAAGTGCCTTGGAGGGGATGCAGCCGACGTTCAGGCACACACCACCCCAATACTTCTGCTCGATGATGGCGGTGCTCAATCCCAGCTGTGCCGCGCGGATAGCAGCGACGTACCCGCCGGGACCGGCTCCGAGGACAACGACGTCATAGTGTGAGGTCACGATTATCGAGGGTAGTCCCGTCTGGAATCGTTGTCTCGAGCTGGTCGTCCTACTCATCGGTAGCCGCTCGGTACCCTCAATTCATGGACTGGGTTCCACTCGCCGAAGCCGGCCTCAGTGACTGCGCGAAGAGCGACATGGACTGCATGCCCGGATTCGGACAGTTCCTCCTCCTGGCCGGACTCGCAGTTGTCGGCCTCATCCTGTGGCTGTCCGTGTTGATGGGCATCACTCTCGCGATTGCCGAATCGTCGGAGACGATCCCCAGGAAGCTGATGTGGGCACTGTTCGTGTGGATCGTCCCGCTCGTCGGTGCGATCGCCTGGTTTGCCTCGAACGAGTTTGCCCGCCGAACGAGTTTGCGCGGCCTGTAAGAATGGCCCCATGACCGACCCCTTCCTCTGGCTCGAAGACGTGACCGCCGACGCATCGCTCGACTGGGTGCGCGAACGCAATGCCCGCACCGTCGGCGAGTACACGGAAGGCACGGAGTTCGCCGCCCTGGAAGATCGGATTCTCGGGGTTCTCGACACCGATGCCCGCATCCCCTACGCCGGGATTCGCGGTGAGCATCTCTACAACTTCTGGCGCGACGCCGAGCATGTTCGCGGTATCTGGCGGCGCACCACCCGCGAGCAGTATCGCACCGAGAATCCCGAATGGGACGTGCTGCTCGACGTCGACGCCCTCGCCGAGGAAGAGGGCGAGAACTGGGTGTGGGCCGGTGCCACAGTGCTGCGGCCGTCGCAGACCCGCGCACTGCTCGAACTCTCCCGTGGCGGCGCCGACGCAACGGTCGTCCGCGAGTTCGACATGGAAACCCGCACGTTCATTACCGGACCGGACGCATTCGAACTTCCCGAAGCCAAAAGCGGGATGAGTTGGATCGACGAGGACACCGTCTACGTCGATACCGACTTCGGCGAGGGCTCGATGACCGAATCCGGCTACCCGCGGATCGCCAAGCGGTGGACGCGCGGCACCTCCCTCGAGGACGCCGTGACGGTATTCGAAGGCGAGGTCTCCGACGTGTCGGCGGGCGCGTCCTATTCCGACAGCCCCGGCTACGAACGGCACTTCGTCAGCCGCAGCACCGACTTCTACAACAGCGAGCGCTTCGAACTGAACGCCGACGGTTCGCTCACGAAGATCGACGTCCCCGACGATGCCGGAATGGGCGTCCACCACGACTGGCTGACGATCCGGCCGCGCTCGGACTGGGACGTCGACGGCACCGTGCATCCCGCCGGGTCTCTCCTCGTCACCGACTACCGGGACTTCCTGGACGGCAAACGTGAACTCACTGCCCTGTTCACGCCCGATGCCCACACTTCCCTCGAACAGGCAACGTGGACGCAGAATCATCTTCTGCTGGTGACACTGCGTGATGTCCAGACCGACCTGCACGTCCTGACGCCTGGCGCGGACGGCTGGCAGCAGTCACCGCTCACGGGTGTGCCGCCGCTGACCAGCAGCGGCATCATCTCCACCGATTCGCGCAACGGCGACGAATTCTTCGTCAATTCCAGCGGCTTCACCACACCCGCGACTCTTCTGCACGGCACCGTCGGCGCGCCGCTCGAAGCGGTCAAGCAAGCCCCCTCGTTCTTCGACGCCGAGAGCATCTCGACCACCCAGTACTTTGCGGTGTCGGATGACGGCACGAAGATCCCCTACTTCGTGGTCAAGCGTGACGACGTCGAGGGCCCGTGCCCCACCTTGCAGTACGGGTACGGCGGCTTCGAGAACTCGATGGTGCCCGGTTACAGCGCCGTCACCGGCCTCGGCTGGCTCGAACGCGGCGGCGCGTACGTGCTCGCCAACATCCGCGGCGGTGGCGAATACGGCCCCGAATGGCACACAAAGGCGATCCGCGAGAATCGCCACAAGGTATACGAGGACTTCGCCGCGGTAGCGAAAGACGTCGTCGCCCGCGGGATCACCACTGCCGAGCAACTCGGAATCCACGGCGGCAGCAACGGCGGACTCCTGATGGGCGTCATGCTCACCCGCTACCCGGAACTGTTCGGTGCGATCGTCTGCGCGGTGCCGCTACTCGACATGAAGCGGTATCACCTACTGCTGGCGGGTGCATCCTGGGTCGCCGAATACGGCGACCCCGACAATCCTGACGACTGGGATTTTCTCGGCAAGTACTCGCCGTACCAGAACACCGATCCGAAGGGCGCCTACCCGCCGATCCTGATCACCACATCGACCCGCGACGACCGCGTTCATCCCGGACATGCCCGAAAGATGACCGCTCTGCTGGAAGAACAAGGTCACGAGGTCTGGTACTACGAGAACATCGAGGGCGGACACGGCGGTGCCGCGGACAACAAGCAGGCCTCGTTCAAATCGGCGCTCACCTACACGTTCCTCGCGCAGAAACTGGGGCTGTGATCACACCGCATCAACGGTCGTGCAACCACACCGCATCAACGGTCGTGCAACCACTCGGTGACGCGATCGATGGTGCCGGTCGGATTGCGGATCCACCCGTTGTGTCCCAACGGCTGTTCCTGGTGCCAAATGGTCAGGTCCGCATGCGGCATCTTGCTCACCAGCCTCTTGGCTGAACTCCGGGGCGCCAACTCGTCTCCCTCGACGGAGATGGACAACACCGGCAGCTTCAACCGGGAAATCCGTTCGTCGTAGTCGATGTCCGCGCCTTCCGGTTCGATTCGGCCGGTGCGGGCGAACCGGGACCAGTCGGAGATCAGGACCTTCGACTGGCGGCCGAAACCTCCGATGTCGAGTTTGTCTCCCGGCCAGAATCCGGCGATGTTCGCGGTGATCGACATGGCCGCACTACCGAGCAGCAAGCCGGGCGAACCCATCCCGGAGAACCCGCGGTAATACGGCGATCCAGAGGCTACGAGGATCAGGCCACCGAGCCGGCCACGCACCCGGGCGGCGTACATGATTCCCAGTTGTCCACCCATGCTGTGCCCCAGGACGTACGGAGTGGACGCGGGGAATCGTTCACGCACCACCTCGAATATCGCTGGGAAATCGACCGAGACGAGTTCGTGATAGCCGTACGCACTCGATGCACTGGGCCGAGGGCGGCTGTCGCCCTGCCCACGTAGTTCGCCGATCGCAACATTGAATCCTTGCGTGCACAGGGCCTGCGCGAACAACTCGTAGTAGCCGGCGGGAATGCCGAGGCCAGGAAATATGACCACAGCAGGAGCCGCATCGGGGCCTACGAACAACCGCACGGGCGTAGCCGTCCCGTCGGGCATCTGGATGGTTACGGTTTCCACCCGCTCAGCCTATGCCCGCCGAGTCGCTATGCTCGACGTCTTCGTGCGGAAGTGCGGGACTAGATGCCCAGCGAGCCGGCCAACATCGGCCACGACTTGTGGAGATCGTCCTCCCAGTACGACCAGGAGTGCGTCCCGACCGGACGGAAGTCGAAGGTGGCCGGAATGCCGAGTCGCTTCAATTCGCCTGCGAGCACGTGGGTGCACTGATTGGTTGCGGCCTCGATGACCGAACCGAGGATGATCTGATTCGCAAACGTCTCGACATCACCCTCGATGCCGGGGCCGTCCAATGTGTCGTACTGACCGGGGAATCCTGTACCGCTGCTGACGTAGATGTCCATACCGCGTAGCTTCTCCGCGTTGAGCGTGGGATCGTTTGCGGTCCACGCCGGATTACCCTCTTCGCCCCACATGTTGACCGTGTCTCCGCCGCCTCGCGATTCGACGACCATTCTCACGTAGGTGCGGCCCGGATCGGTGCTCGTCTGTGCGCAACCGCTGTATGCGGCGACACCCTCGTACAGATCGGGAGCCCACTCCGCGAGCGAGAGGACCGAGCCGCCCGCCATCGAAATTCCTGCAATGGCGTTGACACCGTTCGTCCCCAGGGCCGAGTCGACGACCGGGGGAAGTTCCTCGGTCAGGAACGTTGTCCACATGTTGACGCCGAGTTCGGGGTCCGGGTTCAGCCAGTCGGTGTAGTAGCTGAACGCGCCCTCCATCGGGGTCACGACGTTGACGTTCTTGTCCGCGAAGAAGTCGACGATGTCCGTCTTGCGTTGCCAGGTGGCTGCATCTTCACCCCCGCCGGCACCGTTGAGCAGATACAGCGTCGGCCGTGGCGCGCTCGTGTCTGCGGGCGTGATGACGCGCAGCGGGATGTTCTTGTCCATCGACGGCGAGTAGACCTCCATCGACATCTGCCGATCGTCGATCTCGTTCGTACCGGCGAGGTACGACCCCGTCGCATTCGTGGCGGGCGCGGCGGTGGCCACCGCTGACACGCCCGCGCCGCTGACCATCAGCAGAACGGCAAAGGCTGCGGCGAATCGCCCGACAGCAAAGCGGTGGACCATCGTGCTCCTTAGTGACATCTCAGACATAACGGACGACCCGGGGACCGGAGCACACATTGTGTCATGCGCTACCGGCCCCCGGATCGAAAGGGGAGCAAAAATTGCCCCTCGTGCCGCCGACCTACACCGGCGCGTCCGACTCGAGCGAGCCGGAGATGAATTCGATGATGCCGGCGATGACCTCGACGATACCGAGCAACGCTTCAGACATGGTTTCTCCTTCGTTCGATTGAGATATCACTGTTCACGCGCCGCCGAATAGCTCGCGCGAGTTCACCGTGCGAATAGGACCCATCCACCCACGAACTGCGGTTATCCGCACACAGGAAAGAGTGATCGCCATGCCTCGGCAATTGGGCGTCCCCGACCGCGCTACTGACGAACCTGCCCTCTCCCCTACTCATTCACTTGCACCCCTGGTTGGGACACCCCCGTATTGTTGCTGTTATTCGACCGATATGTAGTGATATGAGAAAAAACGTGACTGCATCGCCCGTATTACACTGTGAATTACTACAGAATTCAACGGGGACGAACGGGCGCGACGCCAACTGTTCACCACTTGCCGTCGGCGCCGTCTCGACGTGAATCAGGGCTGGAAATCAGGGGTTTCCCCGATGACGTCGCGCGCACCGGCCGCGAGACTGTTTCCATGACATTCGAGAAGGAAGACCCACGCCCGTTCGTCCGCTCACGCGATCAGAGAATGATCTCCGGCGTCTGTGGCGGAATCGCCGAATACTTCGGCATCGACGTCAATCTCGTCCGCATCGGCATGGTGATCGCCACCTTCGCGACCGCCGGCACCGCAGCGCTCGTCTATCTTGCGGCCTGGATGTTGATGCCCGAGTGACTCGGCGAACCAGGAAGCCGGTGATTCCGCGACTGCGAGAGTCGCCGGCTCGGGCATCGACCTCGCCGGATCAGCTCGCGGTTTCGAGGAGCGGAGCAACGAGCTGGAAGAGCTCGACAAGGCTGATGATGGTGCTGATGGAACCCATGAAATCCTCCAAATGTTTCGTGCGGCATGCCCTTGCGTGCCGAGTCGAAACGTTGCCGCCCCGAGATGACCGATAGGTAGCTCGAGGTGGCATTTGAATGAACTGCCTGATCACTGCTCGGGCTTCGTGACCGACGTCATGGTGACACTGTCGTTCGACACGAAGAAGCCCGGAACACCTGTGCGGTGTTCCGGGCTTCTCGGATCTGTGGAGCTCGCGGGACGGACTAGAAGTCCATGCCGCCCATGCCGCCGGTCGGGTCGCCCATGGGCGCTCCGGCCTTCTCCGGCTTGTCGGCGACGACGGCCTCGGTGGTGAGGAACAGAGCCGCGATCGAGGCTGCGTTCTGCAGCGCCGAGCGGGTGACCTTGACCGGGTCGTTGATGCCGGCTTCGAGGAGGTCGCCGTACTCGTTGGTCGCAGCGTTCAGGCCGTGACCAGCAGGCAGGTTGCGGACCTTCTCGGCAACCACGCCGGGCTCGAGGCCGGCGTTGAAGGCGATCTGCTTGAGCGGCGCCTCGAGTGCGAAGCGAACGATGGCCGCACCGGTCGACTCGTCACCCTCGAGCTTCAGAGCCTCGAGAGCGGGCGCTGCCTGCAGCAGGGCCACGCCACCACCGGCGACGATGCCCTCTTCGACAGCAGCCTTGGCGTTGCGCACAGCGTCTTCGATGCGGTGCTTGCGTTCCTTGAGCTCCACCTCGGTGGCAGCTCCGGCCTTGATGACTGCAACGCCACCGGCCAGCTTGGCCAGGCGCTCCTGTAGCTTCTCGCGGTCGTAGTCGGAATCGCTGTTCTCGATCTCGGCACGGATCTGGCTGACACGACCGGCGATGGAGTCGGAATCGCCCGCGCCCTCGACGATGGTGGTCTCGTCCTTGGTGATGACGATCTTGCGTGCCTGTCCGAGCAGCTCGAGTCCGGCGGTCTCCAGGGAGAGGCCGACCTCTTCGCTGATGACCTCGCCACCGGTGAGGATGGCGATGTCGGCGAGCTGAGCCTTGCGACGGTCACCGAAGCCGGGAGCCTTGACGGCAACCGACTTGAAGGTGCCCTTGAGCTTGTTGACGACCAGGGTCGACAGCGCCTCACCCTCGACGTCCTCGGCGATGATGGCCAGCGGCTTGCCGGACTGGATGACCTTCTCCAGCAGCGGCAGGAGGTCCTTGACCGTGGAGATCTTGGAGCTCACGAGGAGGATGTACGGGTCCTCGAGAACGGTCTCCTGACGCTCGGCGTCGGTGGCGAAGTACGCCGAGATGTAGCCCTTGTCGAAGCGCATACCTTCGGTGAGCTCGAGGCTCAGGCCGAATGTCTGGGCCTCTTCGACCGTGATGACACCTTCCTTGCCGACCTTGTCCATGGCCTCGGCGATGAGCTCACCGATGGACAGGTCGCCTGCGGAGATACCGGCGGTAGCAGCGATCTGCTCCTTGGTGTCGATCTCCTTGGCGGTGTCGAGCAGGCTGGCAGTGACGGCCTCGACGGCCTTCTCGATGCCGCGCTTCAGGCCGAGCGGGTTGGCGCCGGCTGCGACGTTGCGCAGGCCTTCACGAACCAGTGCCTGAGCGAGGACGGTAGCTGTGGTGGTGCCGTCGCCAGCGACGTCGTCCGTCTTCTTGGCGACCTCCTTGACGAGCTCGGCACCGATCTTCTCGTAGGGGTCCTCGAGTTCGATCTCCTTGGCGATGGATACACCATCGTTGGTGATCGTGGGGGCGCCCCACTTCTTCTCGAGCACGACGTTGCGACCCTTGGGGCCCAACGTCACCTTGACTGCGTCGGCGAGGCTGTTCAGGCCACGCTCGAGGCCGCGACGGGCCTCTTCGTCGAACGCGATGATCTTGGCCATTGCGAAGTGATCCTCCGGATTGGGGGTGACACACAAGGCGACCGCGTGCCGGGCCGCCTCATTAACGCCTGTGGCCGAGCTCGGTGCCCGCGACGGACGACCAGGGGTGTCGATGAATCCCAGCCTCACCGTCCCGACCTGGCACTCACGGTTCGAGAGTGCCAACTGCATTTTTAGCACTCACAGGTGGTGAGTGCAAGGAGATGGGGCTGCGCCCATGTGAGTGGTCGACGAGCCCAGAGACTCGTCAACCACTCACGACGCGTCAGCGCATGAAGCAACTCTGACCGGTGTTCAGGTTGATGGCGAAGGAGAGCGCACCCATGCAGTCGACGCCGTTGGCATCGGAGGTCGCCCCGGAGCCGTACCCGGCGATCGCAATGTTGGTCTGCCCCGCCCCCGCACCGGCGCGCGCGATGCCGCCGCCGACGGTCACCGCGTATGCCTGTCCGTTGCCTTCCGTCGCACCGAGCGAGGTACCGAATCCGGTGGCGTAGGTGGTGGTGACCCCGGCACCCTTGGCGACACTCACTGCCGTTCCGCTGTCCATGGCTCCGGCGCGGGCCAGCCCGGCTTCGGTTGCCTTGGCTCCACAGCTCGCGGTGCCCGAAACCTGGATGTCGTTGGCGGCCGGGGGCGAGACACACTGCACGGGGGCGGCCGATGCGACACCCGAGCCTGCGAGCGAAACGCCTGCCGCAACACCGACACCCACTGCGGCGGCGGCACCCGCACGCATCAGTCGGCGACCCAATCCGGACATCGATCGCAAACGGGACAACGAGGACGAAGTCGCAGCGGATGGGAGAACAGAGGGCATGGACGCTCCTTCTGGAACAGAGAAAACTGATGGATTCCGCCGCGACAGTACCCGCACTCGCGGACCGTTGTGCGATCTAGGTCACGCCAAGTCCGTCCAACAGTTCCGGGAGGTTCGCGACGGAGTCACACACGTGGTCCGGACGGTCCGCCGACAACGCCAGAACCTGTTCGCGAAACTTGCCGGTTCGCACGAGTACGCCCGTCAGTCCGACCCTCTGCGCGGCGATCACGTCACCGACGAGATCGTCTCCGACCATCACCGTCCGGTCCGGCTCACTGCCCGCCAGCTCTGCCGCGGTGAGGAACGCGGTGAGTGCCGGCTTCCCGACGGAGGCGATCCGCACTCCGGTGACTTCTTCGATTCCTGGGAGATAGCTGCCGGTGTCGATCCGCAGCCCGTCGGCCGTCGCCCACATGGCACCGCGGTGCATGGCCACCGCGGGAATCCCGTCGAACATCAACTCGACCACCCGGCTGAGTGCACGGTGGGTGAACTCCGGACCGGCACCACCGAGAACGATCACCTGCGGGTTCTCCTCGTCCAGTTCGATTCCGGCGAAGTCCGCGGATGCGTCGTCACTTCCGAGCACCCACACCCTCTCACCTGGATAGGTGCTCTGCAGATATTCGGCGGTGAGCCTGGTCGCGGTGACGATCTCGTCCGCCCCCACATCGAACCCTGCCTCCTGCAATCCGGAAGCAATGCCTTCGCACGTGCGGGACGTGGTGTTGGTCAGGAACGCACGACGCAATCCGCGTCGACGGACATCCTCGACCGCAGCAGCAGCCCCGGGGATCGGCTGCCAAGACGTGACCAGAACACCGTCGATGTCGAACAACACACCGTCCACCGGGGGTCGCGCATCCTGCCCCATCGTTCGAGCCTAACTGGAGAGTTCGGGCAGGTGCAGTTCTTCGGCCACGATCAGGTCGACTTCCGCACTGGTCAACCCGCCGAGCCCAACCCGACCGATGTCACACCCGTTCGACTCGGGCGAACCGGGGTGACATCGGTTGGGTTGCCGATGTTTGTAGCCTTCACCGAAGCACCGCTGCATCCCACGATCCAGCCGGTTTCGGCTCAGGCTTCGGCGAAGGCCTGCGCGATGGCGTGGCTGTCTTCGTACATGTGGTAGCGGACGATCTTGTCGTCGGCGATCGTGAAGTGCAGTGCGTACGCGTTCTCGAACTTCTTGCCGGTGGCCTTCACACCGAAGATGCAGCGTGCGAACACGGCGGCGTCCGAGTCCTGGACTACCCGACCCGTGAGTTCGAACTCGTCCGGTGCCGTGAGGACCTCGGGAAAGACCCCGAAGAACTCGCCGATCTCCGTCTTGTTGGATCGTATTCCCGCCCAGGGGATGTTCGCGGCACCATTGACGCGGAAATCGACCTCGTCGGCGAACAGATTCAGCAGCGCCTCGGTGTCGCCGGCACCGAAATGGGTGAAGAATGCGTCGACGATGTCGTTGGTGGAAATGGTCATGATGTTCCTTTCGAGAGAATGCTCGACGGTTCAGAGACCGAGCGCGATGCGGCCCGCCAGGACGATCGAGGTGTGTTCGGCGACTCGCCGACCGAGGAACTCGGCTGTGGCGATGTCTGCCTTGTGGACCTGGTCAGCGAGAAGGTCGGCCGGCGTAGTCGCGGCCGCACCGTTGAAGTAGCCGAGCCGGTTGAGGTCGTTCTCGCTCTCCGTACTGGTGTGCCACCCCGGATGGAGACCGAGATTGATCCAGTTCATTTGGTGCTGCGCAGCAAGAGTCGTGAAGTAAGCGAGCGTGGAGTGCTTGTCACCCGCCTTGCAGGCGGCGTTGGTGAATCCCGCGCCGAGTTTGTCGCGCCAGACCGCCTTCAACCACCGCGGGCTCGTCGACTCTGCGAAAGCATGGAATGCGCCGGACGCCGTGCCCATGTAGGTCGGGGAGCCGAAAACGATTGCGTCGGCGTCATCGAGCGCTGACCACCCCGCATCGGTTATTTCGTCGACGCGGATCACTGTGACATCGGCGCCACGATCGGTGGCACCGTCCCGTACCGCGTGAGCCAAGGCAGTCGTGTGCTCGCGTCCCGAGGTGTATGCGATGACGATTTTCGGAGTGGTACTCATCAACTCTTCCTTCTCGGTTGCGCTGCAACGGCGATCCGCATCAGCGGTGGAACGAGCCCGTACGCTGCAAGGGGCACGACGAGCACGGTCAGAACGAACGTCTGCAGGGGTACTGCGAGCCCACCGATCCATGGCTGAAGTGCGATCAGCGCGACGGTGATCGTCGGATATACCGCCACCCAGGTGATGAACGCGCGCACGTGCGTGGACACCACAGGCGGCGCTGAAACCTGCTCGGTCACAACGATTCCCCTTCTCGTCGAGCCATTACCAACTGCATGGTTGGAATACTGACACGAAGACTCTCGTTTGTCCAACCAACCGGTTGGATGATTGATTACGATAGAGTGAACACCTACTACGAGGCACTGGAAGGACTGCCGTGGCAAGGGACTCCGCGCGAACGAAGCGACTCCTATTGGAGGCCGCCCATACGGAATTCGCCGAATACGGCATCGCCGGGGCCCGCGTCGACCGCATCGCGGCCAGTGCGGGCTGCAACAAAGAACGCATCTACGGGCACTTCGGCAACAAGGAAGGCCTGTTCGACGCCGTATTGACGGACGCGATATCCCGATTGGCCGCCGCTGTGCAGCCCGCCGACGGCGAAGTCGCGGACTACGTCGGCAGAGTGTTCGACTACCACCACTCCGACCCGTCGTTGCTGCGCCTCCTGATGTTCGAAGCACTGCACCACCGAGATGGCCTCGTGGCCGGCAACCCGGACCGAAGAGAGTGGTATGCCAGCGTGAGGACGACGTTCGCCGAACAATCCGGGATGACCGAGAAGGACGCTGGACGCACGCTCCTCACCCTGATCGGCATAGGCGCCTGGTCGACCGCGATGCCGCAACTGACTCGACTCTTCCTCGGAGACGACGCCCACACCGAGAAGGAAGCGGCTGAACTGCGCGATTTCCTCACGACGTTCGCCGAACGAGCAGTGAAGTCGCGTTAGCAGCCCACCCTGCTTCCGCTCGGGCCGGCGCTTCAGTCGGCCGACCGGATCCCGTCGAACATGAGTCGCCGGATGGCGGCACCGAGCCGATCGATCTCCTCTTTCTCATGCCCGCGGACGCCGTGAACGACGCCGGCGAGAATCATGCCGTTGATCGCCTGCGCCGTGCCGTCCGTGTCCAGATCTGACCGGAGAAAACCCTGATCGACACCGTGTCGCAGGTAGGCGCAAGTGAGCCCCGCCGACATATCGAGCAGCCCGAAGAGACGCTGGGTCAGATCGTCGTCGATACCGGTCGCTTCGAACAGCAGCAGACGCGGAATACGTGGGTCGTCAAGAAAAATCCCGGTCAGCGCCTCCCCGATGCGTTCGACTTGGCCTCGATACTCGTCCAGCGTGTCTGCGGCGTCCGGCGCATTCTCGGTCTCGAGCGAGCCCACGATTCGTGCGACCAGATCGTCCAGTACGTGGTCGATGATGTCGCGCTTGTTCTGGAAGTAGCGGTAGAACGTGCCGTGACCGATGCCGAGTCGTGCCGCGATATCCGCAATGCCGGTGCCGTGATAGCCCTGTTCGGCGAAGCAGGCGAACGAGGCATCGATGATGTCACGCCGCAGTTCTGCGCGTTTGCGTTCGGCACGCGAAAGGGTATTCGTCACGGACATGATGATACGGTCTTCACAAACGGAATGATGTGTCATTCTATGACATACGATTCCGTCACAGCGAAACCCCGTCACAGCGAAACCATCGGGAGGCTTTCGAGTGTCACCGCAATACGACGCCGTGATCGTCGGCGCAGGGTTCGGCGGTATGGGTGCCGCAATCGCTCTCGACCGCTTGGGGCTGAGCAACTTCGTGATGCTCGAACGCGAGAACGATCTGGGCGGAACGTGGCACGTCAACCGCTATCCCGGCCTCGCCGTGGACATTGCGTCGGTGACGTACTCGTACTCCTTCGAACCGAACCCCCACTGGTCGCGCCTTTTCGCCCCAGGTGAGGAGCTGTTCCGCTACGCGCATCACGTAGCCGACAAGTACGACCTGCAGAGACGGATGCGCTTCGACACGGTCGTGAAGGCCGCCCACTGGGACGAGGACAACCACCACTGGGTGGTCACCATCGAGGGCTCCGATTCGGTCACCGCCCGATATCTACTGGCTGCGACCGGCTTCCTGTCGCAGCCACAGAGGCCCGACATCCCCGGAATCGACTCCTTCGCCGGCGACGTCATCCACACCACGGCCTGGGACCCGGACTATCGGCCCGACGGCCGTCGGGTGGGCATCATCGGCACCGGCGCCACCGCGGTGCAGCTGGTTCCGGAACTCGCGAACCGTGCGGCCGAACTCACCGTGTACCAGCGGACACCGATCTGGGTGGTCCCGAAACTGGACCTGCCGATTCCGCCCGCGGTGCAACATCTGTTCGCCCGGATGCCGTTCACCCAACGTGTCGCCCGGGCCGTGAACACCAGCATCCTCGAGCTGTTGATGGTCAGCGCGGTACTGCACTACCGCCAGGCCAAGTTCCTCAACAGGGCGGCCGCACTGGCCTCGCGGGCGTTTCTGCGATTGCAGGTCCGCTCACGCGACGTGCGCCGCAAACTCACCCCCGACTACGACTTCGGATGCAAACGCCCCACCTTCTCGAACGCCTACTTCCGCGTGTTCAACCGCCCGAACGTGCACCTCGAGACCCACACGATCGAGCGCATCGAGCCGAACGGAATCGTGACCGTCGACGGCCACAAAACCGAAATGGATTCACTCGTACTCGCCACCGGATTCAACCTGTGGGACGTGAACTTCCCGGCGATCGACATCATCGGCCGGGAAGGACGAAACCTGGGCCAATGGTGGCGAGACAACCGTTTCCAGGCCTACGAGGGCGTGGCCGTTCCGCACTTCCCCAACTTCTTGACCCTGTCGAGCCCGTATTCGTACAGCGGACTCTCGTACTTCACCACCATCGAATCGCAGATGAAGCACCTGACACGACTGTTGCGTGAAGTGCAGCGGCGCAGCGCCGACACCTTCGAAGTCACCGAACGTGCGAACACCGCATTCCTGGACCGGGTGACGGAGTTGCTGGACGATTCGGTGTTCTATCGCGGCAGCTGCCAGAGCTCGCGCAGCTACTACTTCAACCAACACGGAGAGGCCGCAATCCTGCGCCCCACCTCGACGGTCAACGCCTTTCGTGAAGCCGGCTCGTTCCCCCTCGACGACTACCACTACGTCGCATCCGGTCATTCCTAGACGCACCGCATCTTCCGGGCCGATGATGGAGTCATGGCTATTCGTCAGCCGCCTGAACGAGTGGTGGTCGTCGGCGCCGGCATGGTCGGCTTGTCCACCGCGTGGTTCCTGCAGGCACGAGGAGTCGACGTCACGGTCGTGGACCGTGTCGGGGTTGCTGCGGACGCCTCGTGGGGCAACGCGGGCTGGCTGGCACCGGCACTGACCCTGCCACTGCCCGACCCGGCGGTCCTGAAATACGGCGTCAAGGCGCTGTTCGATCCTGCGTCACCGGTCTATGTTCCGCTCACCACTGATCCGAAGTTGATCCGATTTCTCGTCGGCTTCGCCCGGCACTGCACCACCGTGAAATGGCGGGCCGCGATGTCGGTGTTCGCGGAGGTCAATCGGGAATCACTGAGCGCCTACGACGAGCTGACCGACGGTGGGGTTCACGAGCCGACTCGCCTCGCAGACCCACTGTTGGCCGCGTTCGCCTCCGCCCGGGAGCGTGAAACGTTGATCGACGAGTTCCGCAGCTCCACCGCCCTGGGTGCGGCGGTGGAGTTCGAGCGCCTCGACGCGGACGCCGTACACACGCTCGAACCCGCCCTCGGAGACGTGGTGCAGTCAGGGCTGCGGGTTCACCACCAGCGGTTCATCGACCCACCACGCTTCGTGGAATCGCTGGCCGCATCGGTGCGCTCCCGTGGCGGCGAGATCGTCTCGGGTTTCGAAGCCGCAACGATCGACGACGGCACGCCGGATCACGTGCGGGTGGTCGCCACCGACGGTCGTGTCGAGACCGCCGACGCCGTCGTCATCGCCAGTGGCGCACGACTGAATACCCTGGCTCGGCCGTTCGGAGTTCGGGCACGCGTCCAGGCGGGCCGCGGCTACAGCTTCACCGTGCGCCCCGAGCAGATGCCCAAGAACCCCCTCTACTTCCCCGCACAGCGTGTTGCGTGCACTCCCTTGCACGACCGGTTCCGTGTTGCCGGGATGATGGAATTCCGCAGCCCGGACGCCCCGCTCGACCCTCGGCGCATCACGGCGATCGTCGACGCAACGGCACCGATGCTCCGTGGAATCGACTGGGCGGCCCGGCGCGAGGAGTGGGTCGGTTCGCGGCCCTGTACGACGAACGGACTCCCTCTGATCGGCCGGACCAGCTCACCACGCGTCCACGTTGCGGGCGGTCACGGAATGTGGGGAATCGCCCTCGGACCCCTGACCGGACGAATGCTCGCCCAATCGATCTCCGGTGGACCGGTTCCCGCGGTGATGAGACACTTCGATCCGCTGCGTTGAGCAGCGACCCGACTCGTTTAGCGGAGCATCGGCTACACTGCCAACATTATTGTGACTACCCGTCACAGGTACACCTGTGACGATCACACCGACCTCACGGAGGACCACGTGGCCCGCACGCTCGAAGCGACCATCGACATCGACGCCGCACCGAGCGACGTCTGGACAATCGTCTCCGACCTGAAGCGCATGGGCGAGTGGAGCCCCCAGTGCCGCATGATGCGCGTACTCGGCGGACCAGTCCGCATGGGAAGCAAAACCATCAACGTCAACAAAAAGGGCCTGCTCGTGTGGCCCACCAGAGCCAAGGTGATCCGGTTCGAGCCGAACAAGTCCATCGCGTTCCGCATTCTCGACAACCGCACCATCTGGTCGTACGAACTCGAGCCCACCGCTTCGGGCACTCGGGTCACCGAGCGGCGCGAAGCACCGAACGGAGTTGCCAAGATTTCACAGATCCTGGTCGACAAGGCGATGGGCGGAACCGACGCGTTCGACCAGGAAGTCCACGAGGGGATGAACTCGACCCTGCGGCGCATCAAGTCCGAGGCCGAAGGCGCTCGCTGACTCTCGGCGCCCAGTCACCGTGACTCCGGGCTCACCGTCACGGGTATCGCTCGCGTAATCTATGGAAACCCGCATCGCGGGAACGCTCGACCCACCGTGACAGTTAGAGGAGCCCGTGGCCCGTAAGCCCACATCCGCAGGAACGCCGCAGACCACCGGAGTCGGGCACGTCGTCGATCTTGTTCGTGCGGCGATTCCCCCACTTCACCCTGCAGGTCTGCCGTTCGTTCTCGTCCCCCTCGGTGTTGCTGCGGCGGGTCGTAAACGCAAGTGGATTCGCCGCGCCGGACTCCTTTCAGCCGGCGCCTGCGCGACGTTCTTCCGCCACCCGCGCCGGGTTCCGCCGAACCGGCAAGGCGTGGCAGTTGCCCCCGCCGACGGCGAGGTCGCTCTCGTCGATTCGGCTGTCCCGCCCGCCGAACTGCACCTGGGTTCGGAGCCGGTCCCCCGGGTGAGCATCTTCCTGTCCGTCCTCGACGTGCACGTGCAGCGAAGCCCAGTGGGCGGCGCGGTACGCGGCGTCATCCACAAGCCCGGACAGTTCCTGTCCGCAGACCTCCCCGATGCCAGCGACAAGAACGAGCGCAACAGCATGCTGCTCGAGACCGCGGACGGCCAGTACGTGGCGGTCGTTCAGATTGCGGGCCTGCTGGCCCGGCGCATCGTGTGCGACGCCAAGGTCGGCGACACACTGCCCATCGGCGATACCTACGGCCTCATTCGTTTCGGGTCTCGCGTCGACACCTACTTCCCGCACGGCACGAAGCTGCTCGTCGAGCGTGGCCAGCGCACGATCGGCGCCGAAACCGTTATTGCTGCGCTGCCGTGAGCGGCACCGTGAAACCGCGCAAGACGAGGACGCAGGCGATCCGACTGCTGCCGAGTGCCATCACCATCCTGGCGCTGTGCAGTGGCTTGTCCGCCGTGAAGTTCGCCCTCGACGGTAATTTCGGCGTCGCTCTCGCCATGGTCGGTGCGGCTGCCGTCCTCGACTCGCTCGACGGGCGGATCGCTCGCATGCTCGACGCCACCAGCAAGATCGGCGCCGAACTGGACTCGTTGGCCGACGCGATTTCGTTCGGTGTCGCTCCTGCGCTCGTGCTGTACGTCGCACTTCTCGACGGCCAACAGTTCGGCTGGATCGTGGCTCTGATCTACGCGGTCAGCATCGTCCTGCGCCTGGCACGGTTCAACACCCTCATGGACGACGACGACGCTCCCGGTTACACCGGCGAATACTTCGTCGGTGTGCCGGCACCTGCGGGAGCACTGGTCGCTCTGCTTCCCCTCGCCGCCTCGGCCCAATGGGGTGACGGCTGGTGGCAGAACGATGTGCTCGTGGTCGCGTGGACGCTCTTCTCGGCCATGCTCATCGTGAGCAGGATTCCCACGCTGGCCATGAAGACGGTGTCGGTGCCGCCCAGAATGGCCGCCGGGCTGCTCGTCCTGGTCGCCCTGTGCGCCGCCGCGTTGGTGACCTACCCGTACATTCTTCTGATCGCCCTCGTCGCCATGTATCTGTTGCACATCCCGTTTGCCGTGCGTTCACAGCGATGGGTGGCGGCCAGACCCGAGACGTGGGACATCAAGCCGGCCGAGCGACGAGCCATTCGCCGGCAGCCGAACACCGGTGGCCGACCGGGTGCCCGTTCCGCTGCGCGTCTCGGTTTGCGCAGGCCACGGGCGAAGTAGACCCGCATTACGTACCGGTAACCACAGTAGCTGGGACATTGGGAGTTTCCCTCCGATTTGCCGTATCGTCTCAGGGCGTTCAGGTAGACCAGCACTCGCCTGCGTGCGGTCGGAAGGGTCGCATGTCCGTGCGTGAGCAGCCGGTGCCGGTGGCACCACACTCCGGTAGCGCACCCCGAGCTGCGGCAGCCGGGGCGCGCAAGCGCAACTACAGCATCGATTTCATGCGGGTCCTGCTGTTCAGCTGCGTCGTGATGGTGCACACCGTCGGCACCATCAACTTCGAAGACGACATCCACCGGCAGATGTCGTTCCTGTCGATGCTGATGCACTACACGCGCTACGGGTTCGTGTTCGTCACCCTCTTCGTTCTGTGCCTCGGGTACGTCAAGCGCGACCTGAATCCCCGCAACTTCTGGCGCGCCAGATTCAGCACGATCGTGCTCCCCTACCTGCTGTGGTCCGCCATATACGTCGTGGCGAACGCGTGGATGCTTTCGGACGACCCCATTCCCGGGATCGGCGAACTCGCCCGCGAAAGCGCACTGTCCATACTTCGGGGTGATGCGAAGTACCACCTGTACTTCCTGCTCATCTCCATGCAGATCTACCTGCTGTTTCCACTGATCCGACTACTTGTCCGCAAGACGGAAGGTCACCACGGCAAACTCTTCGCCGCCTCTGGTGTTCTGCAGACGACGGTGTGGTGCGCGATCGTGTTCACCGATCCTCAGGTCGGTGTGCCGGCCGTGATCGACGATCACGCCTGGAAGACGCTTCCCGCCTACGCGTTCTTCGCCGCAGCCGGGGCGCTGTTCGCGTTCCACTTCGACCGGATCGACGGCTGGGTCCGATCTCACGTACTGCAGATCGTCGTCGTGAGCGCGCTCGGGGCCGCATTCAGCATCGGCTTCTACCTTTACATCACCGGACCCGACGACGTTCCGCACATCGCGGCCTCTCCGTTGAGTCCGGCATCGCTTCCGTGGCACCTGGGAGCGATCGCCGTTCTTTACCTCATCGCCGCCGCCTGGAACGACCGCCGTGGGGGCGGGCGGGGTGTCGTCGGACGGATCGTCGATCTGGGGTCCCACCGCGCGTTCGGGGTGTTCGCGATACACCCACTGGTGATCGACCTCCTCCACAAAGCCGGACTGCCGCGCTGGCTGTACTCGGCCTTCCCCGAATCGACACTTGCCCGAAGCGCCTGCCTGACGGTTGCCGTACTCGTCGTATCCGTCGCCCTCGTCGAGATCCTGTTGCGCAGCCCGCTGAGCAAACCATTGGTCGCTCGCCCTCGCGAACCCCTGAACATCATGAGTGGTCTGCGCAGCCGAAAGCACCCGACCACGCAGAAAACACAGGCCGCACCAGGAAACACGGAACGCACCGGAAACGTAGTCTCGACTGCGTGACCACACCCGAACTGGCGCTCACTGTCCGTCTCAACACGTCGGCTTCCGACACCCGCCGCGGTGTTGTCCGGTTGCACCCCGAGGCCCTGGCCGCGCTCGGCCTGCGGGAGTGGGATGCGGTCGCTCTCGTCGGCGGACGCCGCACCGCCGCCGTCGCCGCCGCAGCACCCACCGGCACACCGACCGGCACGATCCTGCTGGACGACGTGACGCTGTCCAATGTCGGACTCGGCGAGAACGCCACCGTCGTCGCCCTGCCCGTGACCGTGTACGGGGCGCGGTCCGTAACGCTGCGCGGTTCGACCATGGCAACGGGATCCATTTCGGAGAGCACCCTGCGCCAGGCCCTCCTCGGCAAAGTGTTGACCATCGGCGACACCGTGTCACTGCTTCCACGAGACCTGGGCCCGGGCACCAGCACCGCATCCACGTCACAGGCTCTCTCCCGCACGTTCGGGGTCTCCTGGACCACCGAACTCCTCACCGTCACCGCTGTCGACCCGGCGGATGGCCCGGTCAGTGTGCAACCCAATTCGGCCGTCGGGTGGGCAGGCGCCGCCACTGCCGCGACCCCAGTACCCACCACTACAGCGCCGGTGTCCGCGTCTTCGCCGGCCACCACACCGTCGACGCCCGACACACCCTCGATCCCCACCGAGAACCTCGTCGGAGCGCAAAGCCACGTCGCCAAGCTGAAGGAATGGCTTCGCCTCGCGCTCGACGAACCGGAACTGCTGGCCACCCTCGGCGCATCCGCGCATCTCGGAGTCCTGGTGACGGGACCCGCAGGCGTCGGGAAAGCCACGTTCGCGAGATCCGTCCTCGCCGACCGCAGCCTCGTCGAGGTCGACGGCCCCGGTGCCGGTGCCCTCGAATCCGACGCCCGGCTGCAACGGGTGTCCAGTGCCGTCGAACGCGTCCGGCGCGGCGGGGTACTGCTGATCACGGATATCGATGCCCTCCTGCCTGCGGCGACGGAACCTGTGTCCGCATTGATCACCGAAGAACTCCGCAAGGCTGTCGACACACCGGGCGTTGCGTTCGTCGCCACCTCGGCGCACCCGGAATCCCTGGACACCCGGTTGCGGGGACAGGACCTGTGCGACCGCGAACTCGCTCTCACGCTGCCCGACGCCTCGACCAGACGCGCGCTGCTCGACCTACTCCTGCGCAAAGTTCCCACCACCGATATTCATCTCGACGAGATCGCCTCGCGAACCCCAGGTTTCGTCGTCGCAGACCTGGCCGCGTTGTGTCGGGAGGCCGCCCTGCGTGCCGCCTCCCGCGCCGGTACGTCTGCAGCCGATCCGAGCATCGAACAAGCGGACCTCGTCGGCGCCCTGGATGTGATTCGGCCGCTGTCACGGTCAGGCACCGAGGAACTCGCGATCGGCAGCGTGACACTCGACGATGTGGGCGACATGGTCGGGGTGAAACAGGCGTTGACCGAGGCCGTGTTGTGGCCGTTGCAGCACCCCGACTCCTTCGCCAGACTCGGGGTGGAGCCGCCGCGCGGAGTGTTGCTCTATGGCCCTCCCGGCTGCGGTAAGACCTATCTCGTTCGCGCGCTCGCCAGTTCCGGCCAGCTCAGCGTTCACGCCGTGAAGGGCGCCGAACTGATGGACAAGTGGGTGGGAGCGTCCGAGAAGGCCGTGCGTGAGTTGTTTCAGCGTGCACGTGATTCGGCCCCTTCACTGATCTTCCTCGACGAAGTCGACGCACTGGCACCACGCCGGGGTCAGAGTTCCGATTCCGGCGTCGGAGACCGCGTGGTGGCGGCTCTGCTGACGGAGCTGGACGGTGTGGAGCCGCTACGCGATGTGGTCGTACTCGGCGCCACCAACCGCCCGGACCTCATCGACCCGGCGCTGCTTCGTCCCGGACGCCTGGAACGACTCGTCTTCGTGCCCCCACCGGACGCGGATGCCCGCCGGGAAATACTGCGCGCGTCCGGTAAGTCCGTCCCCCTCGCCGACGACGTCGACCTCGCCGAACTCGCGGTCGAACTCGACGGTTACTCGGCTGCAGACTGCTCGGCACTCCTGCGCGAAGCGGCACTCGCCGCCATGCGCCGAAGCATCGACGCAGCCGACGTCACCGCAGCCGACGTCGCCTCCGCGCGGGAAACAGTGCGCCCCTCGCTCGATCCCGAGCAAGTGGCGCACCTCCAGGCCTACGCGGACGGTCGCTGACTCTCGAACCGCCCGGGGTGCCCGCTACTTCCAGCGCCCCAGCAGCTCCTGGGTCCGCGCGGACAACACACCCTGCAGGAACGGGCCGAAGCTGATCCGCCCCACCCCGAGTGGTCCGAAACTGGCGGGGTCGTCCTGGTCGGGCAGGGCGATGGCGTTGACCGGAAGCGGCAGCTCCGAGGTGAGACGCCGCAGTGTTTCGTCGTCGTGACGGCCCACCGGGTACAGCACGTCCGCACCGGCGCCGGCGGCCAGCTTCAGGCGGGCAATGGCACGGTCGACGCGGTCCGCTTGATCGCCAACCTGTTTGACGAACAGATCGGTGCGCGCATTGACCACCACGTGTACGCCGGTGGCATCGGCGGCCTGCCGTAGACCGCCCACGAAGTCGGCATGTTCCTGCGCCTGCCGCAAGCGTCCGTTCTCGCTGTGGACCGTGTCCTCGATGTTGAGGCCCACGGCCCCCACACCGACAAGGCCTTCGATCAGGCGCGCAGGCTCGAGACCGTACCCGCCTTCGATGTCGACGGACACCGGTACGTCCACGGCCGCGGTGATCTCCGATACACGGCGGAGCAGTTCCTCGAAGGTGATTCCCTCGTTGTCCGGTTTGCCGATCGAATCGGACACCGGGTGACTGCCGACGGTGAGGCCCTCGAAGCCGACACCCGCCGCGAGTGTCGCGGACCACCCGTCCCATACCGTCGGAAGCACCACTGGGTTTCCGGGCTGATGCAGCTCGAGCAGCGTATTCGCCTTGTCCTGCAGCGATTTGTCCTTCGTCACAGTCATTCGAAACCTCCTGGCGTCGGTGAGGTCAACTAACCTCTGTGTTGTGAACGCATGCGGCACCGACCATTATCGACCTCTGGCCGTGCATGAAACGTTATCGGCAGCGGCGGTTCTGTTGTCGGGCGCACTCGCCGCCTTCGTGCTCACCAACCCGCGCAGTCGCTCGTGGGCGGTATATGCGTCCGATCGTGAACTCGATCGTTGGCTGTCGAGTCAGCCGACGGGCGTGGTGGTCGGAGTGGTGTTGGCGGTGATCGCACTAGCAGGGCTGCAGCGTTCCGGTTCACGTCGCACGGCCTCGGTGCTGGCAGCGCTGTGTGTCGCCCTCCTCGCGGCGGCCCACGCGATCGTGTCGGAGATCGACACGATCGACACCCTGATCGCCCTGCACTTCGCGAAGACCGCTACGGCAGGCATCCTGCTCGGCGCATCGGTGGCCCTGGCCTGGGGGTTCCGAACACGCCAGGTCGCACTGGTTCTGGGTGTGACGGCGGCATACGTTCTCGCCGGCATCGCGACCCCGGCGCGGGGCGACACCGAGTACCTCGAACCGGCAAGCATGAGCACCTCGGCGATCGGCGAACCGTCGTGGGTTCTCCTCGCGGCCGCGCTTGTGTCGTCCGTCGCCGCAGCCGTCGTCGCGACCAAGAACGTCCGAACGCAACCACTCGAACAGGCGACGATTCTGGTAGCACTCGGTGGATCGCTCGCACTGGCACTCACGAACCGTGCCCTCGGTGCCTGGATCGTGGATCAGGAATTCGGTAGGGGGTCTCGGATCGCGACGGTGGTCGCGGTGTCACTGGTCGTCGTCCTCGCCGTCACCGTGATCGTGGCGCGCTCACTTCCCGGCACCGACGGGGTATTCGTTCTCGCCACCACCGCGATCGCGGCGGGAGCCATCACCGTCATCAACGACCTCCGCGACCCGATCGTGACCATGCATCCGTGGATCTCACTCACGGTCGGCGTGGTGGCGGTGGCTGTGGGAATGCTCCTGCCCACGCGAGCACACCTGTCCGGGAGACGACAGACCGTTCTGGGTATTGCGGTTGTTGCTGCTGTACCGCTCGTGTCGACCATCGCACCCACATTCGGTGACGACGGCCTGTTCCTGCTGGTACGGCTGGCAGTTCTGGGGCTGGGGGTGGGCCTGACCATGGGAGGTTGTATCCCGCGTCGGGCTCCGACAGCCGCGCTGGGCCTGGCTCTGCCGTTCGGTTCCCTGGTGTTCGCGGCAGCAACGACAATTCCGCTCAGCCGGGTCGTCACCGTCAGCGACTCGATGCCCTTCGAGTTGACTGCAATGTCCTCGCCGACTCCCGCCCGGCTGACGGGGGCGGCCATGTGCGCGACTGTGCTGGTGTGCGGGCTCGTCGTGGCACGACTCCAGCCACGTCCGGTCACAACAACTGCAGCAGAGCCACACCCCGAGGACTCAGCCGATACCCCACCTCCAGAGACTCCGTGAGGCCGAGTGCTCCAGCGCCCGAACACGAGGGCGGCCGTACCGGACCGGATGGCGTCGAGCGTGCCCGCGCCGAAGATCACGCTCAGTCCACCAGTCCGAGGGTCTGCAACCGGCGGAACACCATCATCGACCCGGGAGCCACGTCCGGCATGTCCGCATATTCGGCGACAGTGAAATACCTCAACTCGGCGATCTCACTGGTCGGCTTCGGTTCGCTGGTGAGTTCACCCGTGAAACACGTCATGTGCAGGGCGGTCCCCGGTGGGTGACCGTACGCGGGAGCCTCGAACACGCCGAGTTGCGCGACGCTCGAGGCGACGATGGCCGCGTCCAGTTCCTCGCGGACCTCGCGGTGCAGTGCATCCTCCGGTGATTCGCCCCGGTCGATCTTTCCGCCGGCCATGTAGAACGCCGACTTACCGGCGGATCGAGTCTGCAGGAGCCGCCGGTCACGGATATACGCGAACGCGGCGGTGTGAATCTGGGCGGTCACGCGGTTCAACATAGAGCGTCCGCTTGCGCGGCGCAGCTATGAGCAGAAGGGAAGCAGGAATCGTCGAGTGATCCGGCGCACATATAACGGTTCCGTTACGTTCGTCCGGTTTGCGGCGGTTCTCGGTACCGAATAGTTACCCAGTACTATGGATTCGTAGCCCAATCTCGCTAGCCAAGCGAAAGGTCTACACGCGTCTCGGTACATCCGTACCGACACCCCGCCGCCCCGAACTCCGACGGAGTGCCTTTGCTTGCGATCTTGATTGCTCATGCAGTAGCCGCTGTTTCGGCGCCTCTGGTCGTGCGCAAATTCGGTCGCAACGCCTTCTACCCGCTGTCGCTCGTCCCACTGGTCAGTCTCGGATGGGTCATCGCGCACTGGGGTGAAGAAGTCACCGTACACATCACCTGGGTTCCAGGCATGTCGATGGACATCGACCTCTGGTTCGATCCCCTCGCCGCGATCATGTCCGTCCTGGTCCTCGGTATCGGCGCGCTCATCCTCGTCTACTGCGCCCGATACTTCACAGACGACGAACCCCGCCTCGGCATCTTCGCGGCCGAAATGGTCGCATTCGCCGGAGCAATGTTCGGCCTGGTCGTCAGCGACAACCTGCTGATTCTCTACACCTTCTGGGAACTGACCACCGTCCTGTCGTTCCTGCTGGTCGGGCACTATGCGGAGCGCGCATCGAGTCGACGCGCCGCAACCCAGGCACTCCTGGTCACGACGGCGGGCGGACTCGCCATGCTGGTCGGTGTCATCATCCTCGGGCAGGTCGGCGGCACCTATCAACTATCCGAGTTGCTCGAGGCTCCCCCGACCGGATGGCTCACCGGCGTCGCGATAGCCCTGATCCTCGTCGGCGCACTGTCCAAATCCGCAATCGTCCCACTGCACTTCTGGCTGCCCGGCGCCATGGCCGCGCCGACACCGGTCAGCGCCTACCTGCACGCGGCGGCGATGGTGAAGGCCGGCGTCTACCTGGTCGCACGTCTGGCTCCCGGATTCGCCGATACGAGCGTGTGGCGATACACGATCATCGTGCTCGGACTGATCACGATGATTCTGTCCGGTTGGCGGGCGCTGCGCGCATACGACCTCAAACTGGTCCTCGCCTTCGGCACGGTGAGTCAGCTCGGCTTCATCATGGTGCTCGTCGGAATCGGTACCCGAGACGCGGCACTCGCCGGGATGACGATGGTCGTCGCACACGCCATGTTCAAGGCGACACTGTTCATGGTGGTCGGCGTCATCGACAAGACCACGGGAACCCGCGACATTCGCAAGCTCGCACACCTGCGCCACAAAGCCCCCGGTCTCGCGATCATCGCAGCGACAGCAGCCGCGAGTATGGCGGGTATCCCACCGTTGATCGGCTTCGTGGGCAAGGAAGCCGCACTCGAGTCCGTCCTTCACGCGCAGCCGCTCGACGACTGGGCGTCGATCGCCACGGTTGCGGCCATCGTGGTCGGCTCGATCCTGACCCTGACGTACAGTGTGCGGTTCATGTGGGGCGCGTTCGGCCGCAAACAACTTCAGCGCCCCAGTCCCGCGGTTGCCGGCATGAAGACGCCCGGTGCCCTGTTCCTCGCCGCCCCCGCATTCCTGGCTGCTCTCGGACTGGTCGCAGGCATTGCGTCACCGCAACTCGAGAAACTGCTCACCCCGTACACCACGACGCTTCCGGCAGGCGAAGGCTCCGACTACCACCTCGGCCTGTGGCACGGCGTCAACGCACCCCTTCTGCTGACCTTGCTGGTGTTCGCGGCCGGTACCGCGCTCTTCGCCGCACAGACCGTCGTTGCGCGGCTGAAGTTCGAGAGATCACCGCTCGGCAACGCGGACCGCATGTACGACGCCACGTTGCGAGCGATGGACACCATCTCGATGCGGTTGACGGGCGCCACCCAGCGCGGCTCCCTGCCCCTGACCCAGACGACAATTCTTGCGACCCTTGTGATCGTCCCGATGGTGCTCCTGGTTATCGGCACCACCACCCGGCCGGAAATCCGGATCTGGGACACGTCACTGCAGTTGACCATCGGCGCCATCATGGTGTGCACCGCGTTGGCAGCCACCGTGATGCGCAACCGCCTCGCCGCCGTGATCCTGGTCGGTCTGACCGGTTACGGCCTCGGTGTTCTCTTCGCGCTGCACGGTGCGCCGGATCTCGCGCTGACTCAGTTCCTGGTCGAGACCGTGACCCTCGTGGTGTTCGTCCTGGTTCTTCGCAAGCTGCCCGCAGAGGTGGACGAATCGAAGGCCATCGGATTCAAGCTCCCGCGTGCCGCACTGGCCGTCGCCGTGGGCACCACCATCACCACGATCGCCGCCTACGCGATCAACGCCCGCAATTCGGTGCCCATCCACCTGCGGCTCCCGGAAGCCGCGTACGAGATCGGAAACGGCAAGAACGTCGTCAACGTGCTCCTCGTCGATATTCGTGCCTGGGACACCCTCGGTGAGATCTCGGTGCTGCTGGTTGCCGCCACCGGCGTCGCCAGCCTGGTGTTCCGCACCCGTCGGTTCGGCACCGCCCCGCGGGTCGCCGATGCCCCCGGCACCACCAGCGACTCCGGTTCCGACACCACCACCTGGCTGCTGGGCGGCGATCTGATCGATCCTCAGCATCGATCACTGGTCCTCGAGGTGACCACCAGGTTCCTGTTCCCCGTGATCATGGTGCTGTCGGTGTACTTCTTCTTCTCCGGACACAATGCCCCCGGCGGTGGTTTTGCCGGCGGCCTCACCGCAGGTCTGGCGCTGGTGCTGCGCTACCTGGCCGGCGGCCGGTACGAACTCGGCGAGACGGTCCCCATCGATGCGGGCAAGATCCTCGGACTCGGTCTCACCTTCGCGGCCGGCACGGCCCTGGTCTCGCTGTTCCTGGGTGCACCCGCACTGTCGTCCGCGGTACTCGAAGTCACGTTGCCACTGCTGGGCGACATCAAACTCGTCACGTCGTTGTTCTTCGACCTCGGTGTGTACCTGATCGTGGTCGGCCTGGTACTCGACGTCCTTCGCAGTCTGGGCGCAAGACTCGACGCCCAGGTCGAGATGGCGAGTGAGGTGGGGCAGCGATGAGCGCAAACCTCGGCATATTGATCGTGATCGGCGTTCTGATCTCGGCAGGCGTCTATCTGCTGATCGAACGCAGCATCACCCGCATGTTGCTGGGTCTGCTGCTGTTCGGCAACGGAGTCAATCTGTTGATTCTCACCTCCGGCGGCGAGGACGGAAACCCGCCGATCGTCGGCCGTGATTCGGTGCACGACGAGATGGCCGATCCACTGGCCCAGGCCATGATCCTCACGGCCATCGTGATCACCATGGGTATCGCGAGCTTCGTCCTCGCGCTTGCCTACCGCTCGTTCAAGATCACCACCGCAGACGTGGTTCAGAACGACCCCGAGGACATCAAGGTCCTGCGGCGACGTTCCGCTGCGGACGCCCCGGACCGCGACCGTTCCGACGACCCCGTCACCGGTGCACCGAGTTTCAGCGGTGACGCATTCGACAAGCACGGCAATCCGATCCCGATCGACCAGTTGGAGAACCTCGAAGACCTCGAGGTGTACGAAGACCTCCACGACGGCGACTTCGACGACGACACGGACGAGATCACGGACGAGATCACGGAGAAAGGGGGACCGAAGAAATGACACTGTCCAGTGACCTCATCACGGTCCTCGCTCCCCTGCCGGTCCTGATCCCGCTGCTTGCAGCCGCCGCCACACTGATCCTGGGGCGTCAGCCACGCATTCAGCGCTACATCACGCTCGCCGCACTGTTCGCGGTCGTAGCGGTGTCGGCGACGCTGCTCGCACTGGCCGACGAGCACGGCGCGACCGCGATGCAGGTCGGCGGTTGGGAGTCGCCGATCGGTATCACCATCGTCGTCGATCGGCTCGCTGCCATCATGCTCGTGGTGTCGTCGATCGTGCTGCTGGCCGTCATGGCATACGCCGTCGGTCAGGGTATTCACGACGGCGGTGAGGCCCAGCCCGTCTCGATCTTCGTGCCCACGTATCTGGCTCTGACAGCAGGAATCTCGTACGCGTTCCTCGCCGGTGACCTCTTCAATCTCTATGTCGGGTTCGAGGTGCTCCTCGCGGCGAGCTTCGTGTTGCTCACCCTCGGGTCCAGCGCCGACCGGGTCCGAGCAGGCGTGTCGTACGTGATGGTGTCGATGGTCTCGTCCCTGATCTTCCTGGCCGGCATCGCCTTCGCCTACGCCGCGACCGGAACCCTGAACCTCGCGGACATGGCGCTGCGCCTCGATTCGATCCCGTCGGGAACCCGCACCGCGATCTTCGGTGTCCTCCTCGTCGCGTTCGGTATCAAGGCTGCGGTGTTTCCGCTGTCGACCTGGCTTCCCGACTCCTACCCGACGGCCCCTGCACCCGTCACCGCGGTGTTCGCCGGCCTTCTGACGAAGGTCGGTATCTACGCGATCATCCGGGCACACACACTGCTGTTCCCGCGTGGCGAACTCGACACCGTCCTGATGGTATGCGGTTTACTGACGATGCTGGTGGGCATATTCGGCGCCATCGCCCAGACCGACATCAAGCGTCTGCTGTCCTTCACTCTGGTCAGCCACATCGGCTACATGGTGTTCGGTGTGGCACTGTCCACTCAGGCCGGCCTGGCCGGCGCGATCTACTACGTCGCGCACCACATTCTGGTGCAGACCACGCTGTTTCTGGTCGTCGGACTCATCGAACGTCAGGCCGGTTCGGCGTCGCTGCGACGCCTCGGCGGGCTGGCCGCCGCAAGTCCCGTCCTCGCGATCGTCTTCCTCGTCCCCGCTCTCAACCTCGGCGGAATCCCACCGTTCTCCGGGTTCATCGGGAAGGTTGCGCTCGTTCAGGCCGGTGCCGCCGAAGCGAGCGTGCTCGCCTGGGTACTGGTGGCCGGCGGTATCGTCACCAGCCTGCTGACCTTGTATGCCGTCGCCCGAGTGTGGACGAAGGCATTCTGGCGAGCGCGAGCCGATGCCCCCGAGGGCGACCTGGCCGACGTCGGTCCGTCCGCACTGCTCGACGAGTCCGAAGCAGACATCGCGTTCGACGACCGCGAAGACGTGGGCCGGATACCGGTACTCATGCTGGTCCCCACGGTGGCGTTGGTCGTGGTCGGATTGGCGATGACGGTGTTCGCCGGCCCGTTCATCGACATCAGCGACCGCGCAGCCCACGATCTCCGTGATCGTTCGACCTACATCGAGGCCGTTCTCGGTGAGGACGCCGGAGTCGGCGGAGTAGCGGAGGGTCCCCGATGAACCGCGGCGCACTACGTCAACTGGGTCTTCTCGCATGGCTGACCACGGTGTGGGTGCTGCTGTGGGGAAACATCAGTATCGCCAACATCGTCGGTGGCCTCGCCGTGGGCACACTCATCATGGTCTTGTTGCCACTTCCGAAGGTTCCGGTCGAGGGGCGAATTCACCTGTTCTCACTGATTCAGCTGACCGGCCTGGCTATGTGGTATGCGGCGCAATCGAGCCTGCAGGTTGCCTGGCTCGCCATCCGCCCGAGTCCACCACCGGTCACCGGAGTCCTTCGGTATCACCTGAACTTCAAATCGGACCTCGTCCTGACCCTGTGCGTAGATGTCATCAACCTCATTCCCGGAACCATGGTGCTCGAGATCGATCAACCCCGGCGCATCGCGTATATCCACGTCCTCGACGTCGGGTCCGAGAAGGCGGTCAACCACTTCTACGAGACGATTGCCCAGTTGGAGCGGCTTTTCGTCGCCTCCTTCGAGCGTGACGCCGATTGGAAGCCGAGCCCGTGGCATTCGTCGGAACCCATGGACGAGGGCCCCGCACTGCCGGAGGAGACGAAGTGATAGCAACCGTCGCGGCGGTGACCGGCATCATCCTCGCTGTAGCCGCCATATTGACCACATACCGACTGCTGGACGGGCCCGGGTCGTTGGATCGCCTCGTCGCGCTCGACACCTTGATCGCCGTTGCCATGTGTGGTCTGGCGGTGTGGGCCGCCTACAGCGGTGACACCACGATCGTTCCGTCGATCGTGGCCTTGTCCCTCGTGAGCTTCATCGGCTCCGTGGCTGTTGCACGATTCAGGGTGAGTGACAAATGAGTACCATGCTCGACGTCCTCGGATCCGTTCTCATGCTGTCCGGATCCTTGCTCGCCCTCACCGCCGCAGTGGGTATCGTCCGGTTCCCGGACACTCTTCGCCGTATGCACGCCGCGACCAAACCCCAGGTGATCGGGCTGCTCCTGGTATTGGCCGGGGCGGTGGTGATCCTGCGCGGCAATGTCGACATCTGGATGCTGATTCTCGCCTGCATCTTCACGCTGTTCACCGCCTCGGTCATCGCTCACCGGGTGGGACGCGTGGTGTACCGGGAGCAGCGCAGTCAGGACGGGCTCGACATGATCAGCGAATGGGAAGACTCCGAACGTCGTCGCTGACGGGCGTCGCGGGGGAATCTCGACCACCCCAGAGCGCCAACTGCGTGCCCGGCCGGGCGAAGAAGGTGGCGTAGAACGCCAGGGCCATGGTGGCCAGCACACCCAACGTCAGGGGACCCGCAATCTCGGGGGACGTCGCCATCGGCACTGCGAGGTACCGGTAGCTCAGCAGCAAGGCAGCCATCGCTAGCGCACCGCCGGCGACGAGTCGGATCCGGAACCAGCCCCATCCGCGTTCGGGATCGCGCAGAGCGGATTCGAGTGTCAGAGTCAGTACCGCACCGGCGACGAGATCGACGCCGTAGTGGTAGCCGAACCCCAGCGTCGCCGTGAGGGTGCACAGCAACCAAAACGTACCGCCGGCACGTACTGCCCAGTGCGCTCTACGTGAATGAATGAACAACGCCAGAGCCCAGGCGGTGTGCAGACTCGGCATGCAGTTGCGCGGGCTCACCGCGTCGAAGTCGAGAGGATTCGGCGACAAGTCGAGGACCGGGACGGTGGTCGGCCAATAGTTGCCGATCTGGAACCCTTGCCCCTCGGTACCGAACGCAAAGATGGGACCGACCACGGGAAACAGAATGTAGAACGCGGGGCCGATCAGTCCGATCAGCAGGAAGGTGCGCACCAGGTGGTGTGACGGCCAGCCATTGCGCAACTGATAGAAGGCGACCGCGATCGCCGCAACGGGCAGTTCGATGTACACCCAGTGCAGCACGGCGTACCCCGCCGGTCCGAGGGCATCGACGAACTGACCGAAATACCAGGACGGATTGCCGAGCGCATGGTCCGCGAGTTGCACGTACTCGTCCAGCACGGCCGGGCCGGCCATGATCGTGATCTGCAACCATGCGTCGCCGAACTTGGTGGCAATGATGAGCAGGGCACCGAGTCCGACGCCGATGAGCGCGTCGCGGCGCCGCTCGCCACTCAGTTGCCAGGCCGCGTACACGCCGACTGCGGTGAGCACCCATGTGGCGCCGTTTCCGACCGTCAGCGGACCTCCCGCGCCGTAGCGAACCACAGCCACCACGATGTCGATTGCGGCTGCGGCGGACAACGCGACGACCCGCTCGCGAACCCGAAATCCCACCATGGCCAACGCGAGGCCGGCCCAGGAGACGGAGGCGGACTTCGGTGTGGCGACGTAATCACGCAGGAGACTCTCGAGCGGTCCTTGGAAGCCACGAATCGTGGCAAAGACCTGTAGAGCGACCAGAATCAAGACGATCGCGCCGCCGCCGACCAGCAGGACCGTACGCCCGATGCGCCCCCCACCCGGTCGAGGTTCGGCCACCCTGTCGATCAGCACCGGACAATAGTAAACACCTGGTGAACGGTGAGTGGATCACCCCCGAGCGGAGCGTGTCCTACGTCATCCGCACTCGTTCGGCGCCGGCACTCCCTGCAGTCGTTGATCCAACCACTGCATCGCCTCGGGAAAACCGCTCAACGCGGCGATGAAATGTTCGCCGATCGGCAGGCGCAACACCGACGGTGTGCCGAGTGCGCATTGTTCTGCGTAGAGATCGGTCGCCATCACCGATGGAACCCAGAATTCCTGTGCACCGTTGTACACGTAGAGCGGCGCCCCGTACGGAACATCCGCCATACGGGTTCTATCGTATATTTCATGCGCGAATTCCGACTGGAACGGATTCTCCATGTTGGACAGGAAATCCACCGGAATCGTCAACCCGCCGAGCATCGCAAGCGGAATGGTGCACAGGTCTTTGAATATGGGGGCAACTTGCAAGGTGGGATTGTTGACCTTGGTGAGGATATCGGGATTCTCGCGAGCAACTCCGAATCCCGCGGCAACCAGCAACCCCTTCGCAAGATTGAGTACGCCCGACATACTCGAGGACAACACCTCGTAGTCGAGCGGGGTGCCTCCCAACGCCGCGCCCTTCACGAACCCTTTCAATTCTGGTGCGTAGCTGTCGATCAATTTTGCTGCACCATTGGTGGCGATGGCACCACCCGAATAACCAGTCATCCCTATCGGACTGGTGTCGAACTCGCCGCCCAGAGACCGGACCGCGCGCAGCGAGTCGAGAACGATATGGCCGGCGACCCGCGGTGCCGCGTATGCCATGCGCGGGCCCTGGTGGTCCGGAACCAGCACCGCGTATCCGCGTTGCGCGGCGAGCGCGGTCACCGGAGGGATGTAATCCACCGGATTCGTCGTGAGTGAGATGCCGTGCGCCATCGTGTATCCGGGCGTGCACTTACGGCCCAACGAGTCGATCGGCGTGTTGTTCACAACGACCGGCCGGTCACCTTCGCCTTCCCATTCGGTCGACGGCACGATCAACGACGCGGTACCGAACGTGGGGCGACCCATGCCGTCTTCGCTTCGGAACTTCAACTGGTCGACGCGGGCCACCCCAGCCCCCACGAAGGGCGCTGCAGTTGCCGTGATGTCGCGGCGAGTGATGATGGTGCCCGGGTCGAGTCGAGACAGATCGTCTGGGTAATGATCGAAGAACGGGTCGCCGATGTCGGAGGGGAGGATTGTGGAGTAATACGCTTCGAGTCCAGCGTCCTTGGCCTTGCCTGGCGGTAGCTCTGCCGCCGGTGAAACTGGCTCGTACCCGGTTCCGGGTTCGGGTGGGGGCGCCAGGGAATCTATGAAACTTTGTGGCGATTCCGGAATGGCAGGCAGTCCGGGCAGCAGGGGATCCGCTCTTGATACGGCAGGCACAAGTACACCGGAAAGCAGGGAGATCGAAACCATTCCTGCCGCGAGTGGGATACACGATCTGTTCACGATGCGACTCCGTCATCTGGTTGACGATTCGACGTTTAGCTCGATACCACCATTCGAATGATCGCACCGACCGGTACGGTTCGGAGCCGTTGAACACCCCATAATGTGTAACATTTGCGCAGCGGAACGCAGCCTGTTGTCTCGTTCGCATAACACGGACGCCTGGGGTTCTTCGATTACGTCCCGAGTTCTCGAACCAGTGAATCGACTACTGCGGCCAAATCTCCACCGCTCTCTTCCGCCACTCTCCGTTGTCGCTGATACGACGCGCCCCGACGCGGAATGTCCGCGACGGACGCGAGCTCGTCGACGCAACCCAGCCGGACGGCAGTGGGATGCAATCGGTCGAGCAGATCCGACAGATCGTCGGTGACGAGACATTCGTTGGCATGCTCGTCGAGGATGATCTCCGCGTCCAGGCCATACCGCGCGGCCCGCCATTTGTTCTCCTTGACGTGCCACGGCTGCATGTTCGGCAGGTTCTCGCCCGCCTCGAACCGCCGATCCAGATCGACGATCAGGCAATGCACCAGAGCGACGAGCGCACTCAACTCCGTCCGTGAAGAGATCCCGTCGAACACGCGCACCTCGATGGTCCCCCACTGCGGGGCCGGACGAATGTCCCAGTGCATGCCGCCGACCTTGGTGATCACACCGGTCTTCAATTGATCCGCGATGAATCGTTCGTACTGGTCCCAATTGGGAAACTGGTACGGCAACCCTGCGGTGGGGAGTTGCTGAAACATCAGCGCGCGATTGCTGGCATACCCGGTGTCGACCCCGGCCCACATGGGCGACGAAGCCGACAGGGCCAACAGGTGCGGGTAGCGCTGCAACAGCGCGTTGAGTATGGGAAACACCTTGCGCGGCGACGACACACCCACGTGGACGTGAACTCCCCAGATCAGCATCTGACGACCCCACCATTGGGTGCGCTCGATCAGCTCGTCGTAATCCGGTGTTCTCGTGACCAATTGACTGGACCACTGTGCGAAGGGGTGGGTGCCGGCGCAGATCAGCTCGACGCCGAGCCGATTCGCCGCTCTCCGCAGCAGACCCAGCGATTCGTCGAGATCGCCCATCGCCTCGCCGACCGTGGAATGAATACCGGTGACGAGTTCGACGGTGTTGCGTAGCAGTTCTTTCGTGATCCGCGGGGTCTCGTCGCCCGCGAGCTTCGCCACCGCATCGAAGACCTCTGCAGCAGTATTGGACAGATCGCGGGTGTCCCGATCGACGAGCGCGATCTCCCACTCGACACCCAGTGTCGGCCGGGGCGAACCCGGGAAGTGAACTACCACATGCCGATCAAACCACACCACGAAGTGGTGTGGTTCGATCTACAAGTTGCTCTGGGATCAGCTTCCGGCGATGACACCGCAGGCGACGCGGCCGCCGGCGTCACCGGTGCTCAAGGTCTCCTCGTCGGGAGCCGGGGCGTAGCGGGTCGGGATGTTGCCGAAGTTGTCCGCGCCCTCGTGGATCATCACGGACGTACCCTCGCCACCATTGCGGAGATCGTCGAGTGTGAATGCGTCCGTGGTGGTCACAAGGTGTGCCGATCCGTCGCCGGTCACCATGACACTGGTGAGATCACCGCTTGCCGGATGCCCCTGGTGTCCTTCGACCTGGAAGTGTCCGCCTGCCGACTTGAAGTCGCCTGGTTCGCCGCCCGACGGTGCCACCGAGTTGGGCTCGCACTTGGCTACGGAGTGAATGTGGAATCCGTGGAAACCGGGAGTGAGCCCCTGCGCGGTGAGCTCGATCCTCACGTCGCCGTCGGACTCGGTGAAGGTGGCGGTGCCGACCTCGGCACCGGATGCATCCTCGAGCGTGGAAGTCAGCCCGGCACCCTCGGTTTCGGCCTCGGTGCCGTGCCCTTCTGCTTCCTGCCCCTGCGCGCCGTGTCCGCCCTGCGCGCCGTGTGCCTCGGGATCTGCGGCACCCGTCCACACGGGAGGTGTGGTGCCGGGCAAGTCGCTCGGCTCCTCACTGTTGCTGCATGCGGTCATACCCAGTGCAGCAAGCGCGACTACCGGGGTGACGACACGCCAGGACATGCGACGAGTGGAACTCGACATCGAAACCGCTCCTTTGAGGTGGCGAGGAAGTACACATGATCATAACGACGGCCGAACCGCCGCGCCGCGCCGGTCTCAGCCCGTTGCCGTCATGATGACGATGACCCCCGGCGAATAGTCGGATATTGCGGGAATCCGGGGCTGCGCAGTGATCCCGAGTTCGGTGGCGATCTCTTTTGCCGCCTGTTCCTCGGTGTCGCCTGTGCCGTAATAGACGGTGGACGACGGGACCGTGGTCGCGCCGTAATTGCCCGTTGCCGTCACGGTCCATCCGGAACTGGTGAGCTCGGAGGCAGTATCTCCCGCAAGACCGGTGACACTGCTGTTGTTGAGAACCCGCACGGCTACTGCGGTCTTGTCGGCCTCACTCAAGGAAGTGGTGGCGGCCGCGCTCGTCTCGGTCGTGGTCGCGGTCTCGTCGGTCGTGGTCGAGTTGTTCGCGTACGCATTGTTCGCAGCGGAACCTGGAGTCGGCGCCGACGCGTAGTTCGTGGTCGTGGGAGCCGCAGCGGCCGACGTGGTGACCGACGACGATGCGGTCTCCTGGGAATCGGCCTTGCCCATGGATGCGAATCCCAGCCCTGCGAACAGAATCGCAAGAGCAATCAGCACCATGGCAAGTGCGCGCAGCGGCGGACCGGACGATGCGGGTTTCTGAGTGCTCACCTGGACGACCTTAACTGTCGTGGGTCAGCAGGCGGTTCGAGAGGCGAACAACGCCTACGTGACTTCGAATCCGAGACGGCGTGCCGCGCGGGCTTTCTGTCGACTCGCGCGCAACCGGCGCAGCCGCTTGACCAGCATCGGGTCCGCTGCGAGGGACTCCGGTCGGTCCACCAGCGCGTTGAGCACTTGGTAATAGCGTGTTGCCGACATGTCGAAGAGTTCTTTGATGGCCTCTTCTTTCGCTCCGGCGTACTTCCACCACTGGCGCTCGAAGGAGAGGATGTCGTGTTCGCGGCGGGTGAGTCCGTCGACGCCGGCCTCGTGCATACCGGCAGCCTCGTGCATACCGGCAGCATTGGGCATTCCTGCGGCGTTTCCGCTGCTGCCGGCGACGTCGTTGTTGTCTGACTGGTTCTGGCTACGCGCTGTTGCGCCGTCCATGTCACTCCTCGACTGCTAACTTTCGCTCGCATTCAGCGAAACCACGTACCCCCGACTCCCCGATCGCGTGGCCGACCGGGAACGAATTACACCAATGTGCTTCGGTAACCATTCAACCACGATGCGGCCGGATAGGGGTCACAACAGCACTGGCGTGCCGCGGCCGATATCCTCGACGGTCATGGCCATCCTTCCCATTCGGATCGTCGGCGACCCGGTCCTGCACGCCCCCACCGAAGCTGTGACCGAATCGCCCACGGAACTCGCCCAATTGATCGCGGACATGTACGAAACCATGGACGCAGCCAACGGTGTCGGCCTCGCCGGCAACCAGGTGGGTGTGGCGAAACGGCTGTTCGTCTACGACTGCCCCGATGCCGACGAGAACGGCAACACCCACCGGCGGCGTGGCGTCGTGGTCAACCCGGTCCTCGAGACGTCCGAACGGCCCGAGACGATGCCGGACCCCGAAGACGACATCGAGGGCTGCCTCTCGGTCCCCGGCGAGCAGTTCCCTACCGGACGCGCCGACTGGGCGAAGGTCACGGGCACGGACGCCGACGGCAGCGCAATCGAGATCGAAGGCCACGGATTCTTCGCCCGCATGCTCCAGCACGAGGTCGGTCATCTAGACGGTTTCCTGTACGTCGACATGCTGATCGGGCGGAATGCCCGCGCCGCGAAGAAGACGATCAAACGCGCAGGCTGGGGCGTGCCGGGCCTGAGCTGGATGCCGGGAACCGTCGAGGACCCGTTCGGTCACGACGAAGATGACGACTGACACCGGGCGAGCATGACGACGGACATTCCACCGGGCAGCCGGGTGGTTGTCCGGTATCGCCTGCCACCGGGCTCGACTCATCCGATGACCGACGTCATCGGATGGCTGGACAAGACCGAGAGGTCCGTGTCCGTGCGTACGGCCGACGGCAACACTGTCGAGATCCCCATGGATCGGGTGGTGGCCATGAAGGCGTTGACTCCTCGGCCGATCCGCACCAGCGAGATCAGGCACCTCGAGCTCGTGTCCGCCGACGGCTGGCCGGGGGTCGAGTTCGAATGGGTGGACGGCTGGCTGTGCCGATACGGCCACGGTTTCACCGGCCGCGCCAACTCTGCGACTCCACTGGGTGAACCCGGGACCGTCGCCCCGCTCGACGGTCCCACGGTCGAGCGACTGCGCACCTGGTACGCGGACCGGGACCGGCCATTGCGCCTGCTGCTGCCGGATCGTCTGAGTGCCGTGCCGGAAGGCTGGAACATCAGCGACGACGTGATCGTGATGGCGGCCGACATCGACAACCTCGTGCTTCCCGAGGGCGACCCGGTTGCCGCCATCGACTCCCGGCCCGACCCGGATTGGCTGGCGTTGTACCGCTACCGCGGCAATGCACTGCCCGATTTCGCGGTGGAGGTTCTCACTGCCGTTCGCGGGGGAAAGGTGGCGTTCGCACGCATCGGATCACAGGACTCCACCCTGATCGCGGTGGCTCGCGGCTCCATCACCCCAGCGTACGACGGCCGGATCTGGGTCGGGCTCACCGCGGTGGAAGTTGCCGAGGAACACCGCCGGCACGGTATCGGGACGCTGATCTGTGGCGACGTCGTCAAGTGGGGGCGAGACAAGGGCGCTACCCACGCCTACCTGCAGGTTGCCGCAGAAAACGAAGGCGCCCGAGCGATGTACCGCTCCCTCGGATTCATCGATCACCACCGATACCGGTACGCCACCGAGAATGTCGGTGGCGCCGGATAGTCTGGATTCGTGCGAATTGCTACTTGGAACGTCAACTCCGTCCGTGCCCGTACCGATCGGATCATCGACTGGTTGCAGAAAACCGACACCGATGTGCTCGCCATGCAGGAAACCAAATGCAAAGACGAGCAGTTTCCGTTCGAGCGGTTCAGCGAGTTGGGCTACGAGGTCGCGCACGTGGGCCTCAGTCAGTGGAACGGCGTCGCCATCGCGTCACGTGTCGGCCTCGACGACGTGCAGATCGGCTTCGCCGACCAACCCGGGTTCCACAAAGACCCCGAGGCCGAGCAGATTCGTGAGGCCCGTGCGATCGGTGCCACCTGCAACGGGGTGCGCATCTGGAGTCTGTACGTCCCGAACGGACGTGCTCTCGACGACCCGCACTACACATACAAGCTCGAGTGGCTCGCCAGGCTTCGAGACGACGCCGAGGGCTGGCTGAAGAGCGACGCGGACGCGCAGATCGCGCTCGTCGGCGACTGGAACGTTGCCCCCACCGACGAAGACGTGTGGGATCCGTCGTTCTTCGACGGCAAGACGCACACGTCCCAGCCCGAACGCGACGCGTTCGCGGTGTTCGAAAAGGCCGGGTTCACAGACGTCGTTCGTCCTCACACCCCGGGGCCCGGTGTATACACCTACTGGGACTACACGCAGCTCCGGTTCCCCAAGAGGCAGGGCATGCGCATCGACTACGCGCTGGCGTCACCTGCCCTGGCCGCGCGCGTAGACAAGGCGTCGATCGATCGGGACGAACGCAAGGGCAAGGGGGCCAGCGACCACGCGCCGGTCATCGTCGATATCGGCGAGTGATCAGCGGGATGGCCTGCTACCTTCAGTCGGAGACGAGCAGGTCGTTCTCCTCCGGATGCGCGGCGAGGTAGCGCTGCACGTACGTACAGATGGGGCGCACCCGCCATCCCTTCACGCGGGCGGCCGCAAGACCCTCACGGACGAGGATCGCGGCCATTCCCCTGCCTCCGTGCTCTTCTTTCACGACGGTGTGCATGAAAGCGACGGCCTCACCCGGCTTCGCTGTGAACCCAGGGATATCGTCCTCGTCGCGGTACCCGAGAATGCCGATGAGCTCGTCGCCGAGCCACAGATCGAAGCGCTCGTGGGCGGGGTTGTCGACAACGAGAAGTTCTGTTGCCGCCTGACTTCCCGACGGACCAGCACTGTTCGAAATGTGTTCCATATCACTCATGGAACCAGCATCTCCACGTCCGCGCCACCGAAACGTTTCAGCTTGCAGCCGAATCGTCACACCTTCGAAAATCCGACTGGGCCTCAACGCGAACCGGCGGGACGCGGCAGTGGAACGACGACGTCTCGATAGTCCCGATTACTCGCAAGGAATCGTTGAACGTAGGTGCACACGGGTTTGACCTTCCATCCGTACTCGCGGGCCAGTTCGAGGGCACGGCCGACCAAGACCGCGGCCAAACCGCGATGCCCGAAATCTTCGACGATCACCGTGTGCATGAAGGAGATCACCGGGCACCCCTGAACGGGGGCGTCACCCATGTCGAAGTATCCGATGATGCCCACCAAATCACCACTGAGCCGGAGTTCGAACCGGTTCTGATCACGGTTGTCGGTGACATCGACGTACGCCGAGTCGAGCATCGGACCTCCTGCGCGCGTCGTAATCGAAATGTGATCCACAACACTCTTTTATACAGATGGGGCGCTGCATTGTCAGGGCCTTGGCCCTGTGAGCGCTTTGCGAGTCTCGGGACTCGCAGACCACGCACGGGAGCGAAGGGCGAGGTCGGTAGGGTCTCACGCTGTGAACGTGCTGCCACTGACCCCCGACGGACAAACCCCGGTACGGGCTCTCACCATCGCTGGAACCGACTCCGGCGGTGGCGCCGGTATTCAGGCGGATTCACGCACCATGGCCCTCTGCGGCGTCCATGCGTGTGTCGCCGTAGCGGCGGTGACCGTGCAGAACTCGGTCGGCGTCAGCGGCTTCCACGAAGTTCCGCCCGACGTGGTCGCCGCGCAGGTCCGCAGTGTCGTCGGCGACATCGGGGTGGGGGCTGCGAAGACCGGGATGCTGGCGTCCACGGCCATCATCGAAGCGGTCGCCGATGTGTGCACCGAGGTCGGAATCGGACGGGACCAACCGGTGCCTCTCGTCGTGGATCCGGTGTGCGCGTCCATGCACGGCGACCCGTTGCTGCATGCGCAAGCTCTCGACGCAGTCCGCAACACCCTGATCCCCATCGCCACGGTGGTCACCCCGAACCTCGACGAGGTGCGTCTCATCACGGGCATAGATGTGGTCGACGATGCGAGCGCCCGGCGGGCCGCCGAAGCCCTGCATGCATTGGGTGCACGGTGGTCGATCGTGAAGGGCGGGCACCTGCGCACGTCGTCGACCAGCACCGACCTGCTGTTCGACGGCGACACGTTCCTCGAGTTCACCAGCCCCCGTATCCCCACCGGAAACGATCACGGCGGCGGCGACACCCTGGCTGCTGCCATCGCCTGCGCTCTGGCCAACGGGCACACGGTGCCGGACGCCGTCGCGTTCGGCAAGGAGTGGGTCACGAAATGTCTCGAGTCGTCGTACGACCTCGGTGCGGGGCACGGCCCGGTGTCACCGTTCTGGCGGCTGCACTGAACTTTGTTCCAACGCTGCACCACTTTGTTCCAACGAACGCTGGGCTGGACCGCTTCTGAGCCGTCAGAGCCATCCCACCGATCCGAGAACGACGAGCGCTGTCGCGTCGACTCCGAAGATGATCGACACGGCGGTGATCTGGTGGCGCAGCTTGGTCATGTCGTGCACCAGATACGCGGCGGCGAAGAACGGCAGGTAGCCGACCAAGAAGATCAATATCGGCATGCCCGCACTCCACCAGGACCATTCCCAGGTCAGGACGCCCATCTGATTGAGCAGGATCTCGATTCCCACGGCGAGTCCCGCGCCGACACATGCGAACACGACTCGGTTGTTGACCCCGAGAATGCGCAAGTCTTTGTCGGCGGGCAATATCTTGATCGCCACGATGCCCATGATCGCGAACATGAAGCTGATTTCGATGTTCAGCCCGATGAGGATTTGATACGCGGAGTCTCCGGGAGCGCCCCAGACCGGAGCCCTACCGGTCGCATGGAACACCGCAGAGTTCCAGATTTCGTTGAACCAGTCCATACCCCAGAACGCGAGCCCACCGAGCACCAGGCTCCAGTTCCGTCGCTCGACCTCGACGCTGTACACGTACAGCACCATCAGTAGCAGCGGAATCACGTACCACTGGAACTGCGAGCTGTCCCGCAAGTGTTCGAGTGCTGCTCCGGCGGAATCGGTCATCGAGCGCCCAGCCCTTCTGCGGCGGTCACCGCGGCGACAGCCCGCCCCAGCACCTCGTGGGCGAGTTCGTAGGCGCCTGTGTTGTCGCGTGCGGCGATTCGCCCCGCGAGGTCGATATGGCCTTGTGGATCGTCGTACTCCGCAGCATGAATGCCGAGTTCGGCGAGGGTGTCCCACCCGATATCGGTGTAGCCGGTCACGAGTGTGTTCTGGGCGAGCTGATAGGCCACGTTGCCCGATCCGGCGAACACCGCTTGCCAGAACTCCAGATCCACCTCCGCGATGGTGCTGTCGTCGGGCGCCGCATAGCGCTCGGCGGCATCGCGGATCTCCTCGATTTGCGATTCGTCCGCTTCGAGCGCACACAGGCGTGCCGCGTCTGCGGCAACCGTGCGCCGCATAACCATGATGTCCCGCATCAGGTGCGGGGCAGGCAGCGCACCGGAGCGGGCGACCATCGAGAGGGTGTCCATACCGGCGTGGGTGCGCCAGTCGAGGACCATGGGTTTGCTGCCGTGCGCGACGCGCACCAGGCCGGACTGCTGTAGTCGTTTGAGTGCCTCGCGGACGGCGTGCCTGTTGACGCGGAAGGATTCCGCTAGGTCGCGCTCCGACGACAATTGGTCACCAGGGCGGACCTTCCCCGCCAATATTCCGTCTGCGAGCTGCGCGAAGACGCCGTCACTGACTGTGGCTCGGGCAATGGGGACGGCTTCCATGGCACCGGACACTACCGGCTCGAACAAACTGATCAACTGGATTGACCAGTTGAGGTACATTACTGCCCGAGCAACCTCGGAGGGGACATGGAACGCATGAACAACCGGTTCACTCGCACGTCGTTGTACGCGGTGTGCGTCGCAATCGGCATCGCCTGCACCCAAGGTGCGGCGCCTGCTGGCGCGTCGGAATCGCGTCCACTCGACTGTGTTCCCCCGATCGGGACGAACCAGCTCATTCCGCCGCTACCCGGTCTGGTCACCCCGCTTCCGAGCGTGAAGGGGCTCTCCGAGTTCGAGGACCTCGCTCCTGCACCCGCCGGGCTCGATCTGCCGGCGGACATGCACCTGCGCGATGGCGCGCAGGGATTCAACAGTTACGCCGAATTCGCGCTCAGTGACGGTTCTCTCTACACCCGCCCGCGCGGTTCCGACGGTCCGTGGCGCACGGTGAACACCCCCGGCTGCCTCGATGGGCACATCGCCGCCATTTCGGTCGACGGGAACATGGTCGTTGCCTTGGACGGGAACGGGTGGATCTACTCCCTCGACAACGTGCTCTCGGGTCCGATGGTGTGGAACTGGACCCGCTCGTTCGGGGGGCCGATCTGGCTGTGGCCGGGAATGACAGTCCCCGACGGTGCCCAGGAACCGGGCAAGTGGGCCCTCAGCCACCGGGTCTCGGACAGTTTCGTCGACGCCGAGGGAAACCAGCACCCACTGACGGCAGGATTGGTGCAGGTGGTGAGCCTGACGGGTGACGGCTCCCGCATCGTCTACCAAGACCCGTGGCTGCCCGCCGATTACAGCTACGAAATCGGTGGGCCGTTGGACGGGCGATTCATCTCGAACTCCATCTCCTCCGCCGGCTCGGTCAACATGGTGATGAACCGCTACGGCGACATCTACACCCGCAAGTACGACCTGGACCTGGCCGGCGCCAACCACATTCCGCACCGCTACACCTGGCAGGAACAGACACCGGCGCCGCAAGCGCCCACCCAACTTCAGGAACGATTCGACCCGCGCTTCACCGGGGTCTCACTCCCCGGACCGGACTGGCAGCACCAGGTCAAGATCCCCGGCGAGATCACCTCCCGCATCTCCATCAACGTCACCGGACCGGCAGTGGAGGACCGCGAACTGCGCGTCGAAGGACGCCGCGACGGCCGGACAGGCTACTGGCACAAGGGACTGAGCGCTTCGTCCTGGGAATTCACGCCGACGGGACAGCCTCTGAAGCAGCCGATCCTGACCGAGGCCGACCCCTCCGCCGATCAGTCGTCGTTGACGCTGGCACCGGCCAGCGAGCTCTCCTACTCGGGCCCACTGCCTGGTGGGTGGACCGCGCTGGTCGAGCACTTCGACTGGGCGCAGACAACTCACGACGTGGTCCTGACCGCACCGAGCGGGCGGACATACGACATCGAAATGCACACCACCGACGCACTCCGGCTGATCCCCCGCGGCCCCGGATTGGACGAGCACCCACGCACCCTCGAAGGGGCCCTCGACCTGCGAACTGCACAGCCCTGGGCGGAAGAGAACGCAGAGCTCGGCACTTTCGTCCGCAATCACCTCGACGGCAAGGACATCTACGAAATCGGGGTCGGCGCAACAAGGAATCAACTGGTGATATCGCCCGCCGGACTGTTGACCGCACCCTTGGGAGTCTGGAACCGAACCTGAGGAGTGAGGAAGCGGCCGCAGATCAGCTTCCGGTCTCCGCCCGCAACCGCCAGATGCCCAGATCTTCGGGGACTCCGCTAGGTTGCGGCGCGAAGAACGCCCTTCGCCACGGCTTCGTCGTGATCCCCAGCGTCTCGAGGGTTCCCGGCTGCAACGCACTGAGCGTGGCAGAGGAGGCCATCACCTTGCCATCACCGCCGAGCGCCATGATTCGAGCCGCGATGTTCACGTCCACGCCCAGCCAGTCGGCGCCTATCCTGCGTGGCAAACCGGTGTGTAGTCCCACCCTCATACGGGGGCGGTACCCGTCGACCTCGACCTCCGCCAAGGCGGCACGTGCGACGAACACCGATTCCACCGCACGATCGGCGCTCGGAAAGACGGCCATGATGCCGTCACCCATACGTTTGACGACGTTCCCACCGCGGTCGTACATCGGTGTTTCGACGACAGACGAGACTCGGCGCAACAGGCCGAGCGTGGCGGAGTCTCCGGCTGGAAGTGCCCAACTCGAGAATCCGACGAGGTCCGTGAACACGATGGTGACCTCGGAAGTTCCGCGACCCTGCCCGGCCCGTTCCAGCAATGCCTGCCACACCTGGAGAGCGCCGAGGCTCACCTCACGCGAAGCCCCGGGTTGATCGCCCTGCGCCCGATCGGCAATGCGCGCCAACGCCCGTGCACTCCCCGGCCCCGCTGTGGACAGGGGATCACCGAACGCCGGGTCTCCGGGTAGAACGCGACGCACCCGGCGAAGCCCGTCGACCAATGGCCGGTGCCCGTTCATCGCCGACAACCACGCCGAAACCGAGCGACCCGAATGCGCGCGAGGAGCCTGGCTGGAGTCGATCGGATCATCACTCACGAGCGTGAGCGTAACGCAGCGTCACACGATTCATTGCCCCGCGCGGTTCGCGCTTCATTGCCCCGCGCGGTTCGCGCTTCATTGTCCAGCGCGGGCCTTCTCGCGTTCCGTCCCGGTAGGCACGCCATTCGGGCCATCCAGATCCTGCGCATACACGCCCACCGCGTAGGCGACTGCCGCCGAATTCTGGGCCAGCGCTTCCCGATCGATGTTGGCGAGAGTGTCGTCCGCGCTGTGGTAGTTCCGGTCGTACGCGACATTCGGGGTGCCACCCCAGTCCTGCGCCTGTTCGGCGGTCTTCTGTCCGTCTGCCCCACTGAACACGCCACCTGCCGGGATCTGCGCCGCAATGAACGGGCCGTAATCGGAGCGTCCGTCGAAGTCGGTACCGTCGACTTCGACGCCCACACTCTCGAAGTAGTCGACGAAGGTGCGTTCGATACCGGCCGAACCCTTCGGTCCCGGGCCCGCACCGAACGCATCCGAGTCGTCACCGTCGTAGGCGAGGTAGCCAGGGTTCTCCGATCCCAGCATGTCGAAATTCAGGTACAGGGCGATGTCCGACTTCTGCTCCGGGGTCAGACTTTCGACATACGCCGTCGAACCACGCAGTCCCAGTTCCTCTGCGCCCCAGAATGCGAACCGGACGGCATTGTGCACGTTCGGGCTGCCGCCGAGCTGCGACGCCGTCTCGAGCGTGGCGGCGACACCTGTTCCGTTGTCGTTGATGCCGGGGCCGTCCGGCACGCTGTCGAGGTGGGCGCCCACCATGACCACGTCGTCGGTGGATCCGGTGGTGGTCTGCGCGATGACGTTGCGGCCCGTCGAGGTCGTCGTTTCGGTTTCGAGCGTGAGCGTCACTTCGTCGGCAGCGACGAGGTCCGCGCCATCGTCCTTGCTCACGCCGGCGACGGGTATCTCGCCCGCGTCGGGGGTGCCGAGCGTCCCTCCGACCAAGGGCCCTTCTTCGTTGTTCACGACAACAGCGGCGGCGGCTCCGCGCTCGGCTGCGGCCTTCTGCTTGTCCGCGAATGGACACACGCCACGATCCACGACCACCACGGCGCCGGTGACGTCCAGTCCGTCGTAGTCGGTGACCTCGCAGCCGGGGGTCTCGTCTGCGGGTACCGCCACGACGGGTGCGGTGATTCCGTCCGGGCCTGTCGAGGGCGAGTACGCAAGTGCCTGCACCTCGATGTCCTGGCCGTCAGCGCGTAACTGCTCCGACTTCACATCGAAGGAGTGGTACTCGAATTCGGGCGTCTCGACATCGAACCCGCTCTCACGCAGGGTCTGCGCGACGTAGTCGACGCTGGCGGCGTAGCCGGAAGTGCCGGCTGCCCGGTTTCCGTCGTTGTCCGCCGCAATCTCTTCGAGCTTCTCGAGGTGGTCCACCACCGAATCGATCGTGACCGACTCCGCCAGCACGTGTGCGTCGACCGGCACCGGCGTCTCGTCGTCACCGGACGAACATCCTGCGAGAGCAAGCGCTCCTGCCACACCGACCGTGAAGACTCCCCGTAATCGCATCGGCCGAGACTAACGCAAGACACCGGTGGCCGGTGCGAATGGTTTTCGCACCGGCCACCGGCTTTCGTCTTCCCGCACTGCCCTGTGCAGACCTCCCGACGTACGTCTGCACAGGGCGGGAGGACGAAAGTACTGTAGTCGCCTGCAGTGGCCCGGGGTGTCCCGGGCGTGTTCGTCAGGCGTCGCGGGTGTTCACAGCCACGATTGCCTCACCGAACACGACCGCGACGAAGACCGTGAAGTACACGAGGCTGCCCCATGGACCCCAATGGAAGTCGATTCCCTGCGGCACCCCGAGGAACTGGTTCGCGTTGGCGAAGGGCAGGAACGGTTGCACGTTCCGGCCGATCTCACCGAACAGGCCGAACAGGCTCTCGATCAGCAGTGGCCACAACAGCAGCAGCGCGATCGCGGCGGCCGACTGCCGCACGAGGGCACCGACACCGACCGCCAGCACCACACACAACAAGGCGAAGATCGGTACACCGTAGATCGCACGCCAGGCGTCGCTACCGGACAGGGTGAGCGCTGCGCCCGCCTCGTCACCTGCGGTCATCTTGGCGATCGCATATGCGCCGAACGTGAGCGCAAGGGTCAAGAGCGCGCCACCCACACCGATCAGACCGGCCTTGGCGACGAGTACCGACGCCCGGTTGGGGATCGCCTGGAACGTCGTCCGTATGACTCCGAAACGGTATTCACTGGTCACGGCCAGTGCGGCAAGGATCATCAGCACGAGCACGCCGAAGCCGGACACGCCGCCCACGGCATCCGCGAGTGTCGGCAGGAAGGGATCGAATCCCGGATCCTCCCCGGCGGCGATCTGTTCCTGGTACGACTCGAGGCCCAGCTTCGCAGACCACCCGATCACCGCAGCGAGACCGAGCCCCAGCACGATGATGATGGCGGTGCACCACCACGGCGACCGAGTAGTGGTCAACTTGATTCGTTCTGCAGCCAGAACAGCCATCAGAGGGCTCCCCTCATCACATCTTCGACGCCTTCGGCGTGGTACTGCACGTCGTCTCCTGTCAACTTCATGAATGCGTCCTCGAGCGACCCCCGCTGCGACGACAACTCGTGCAGGACGACGCCCTGGGCTCCCGCGATCGCGCCGATCGCCTCGGTGCTGGAATTCAGCACGAGCAGGGCGGGTACGTCGCCGGATCCTTCGTCGCGAACGGTCAGTCCTTGCGAGGTGAGTGCGCTACGCAGTGCGTCGAGTTGTGGACTGCGTACCCGGACCGTGGACTCGGAGGCCATGTCGACGAATTCCTTCACCGAGGTGTCCGCCTTGAGGTGGCCACGCCCGATGACGACGAGGTGCTCGGCGGTCAGGGCCATCTCCGACAGCAGGTGGCTGGACACGAGAACCGTGCGGCCCTCCGCAGCGAGACGCTGCATGAACTTGCGAATCCAGACGATGCCCTCCGGATCGAGCCCGTTGACCGGTTCGTCGAACAGCAGCACCTTGGGGTCACCGAGCAGAGCACCGGCAAGACCGAGACGCTGGGACATGCCGAGAGAGAAGCCGCCGGCCTTCTTGCCCGCGACGTCGGTCAACCCGACGAGATGCAGCACCTCGTCGACCCGGCTCTTCGGGATCGAGTTGGCGGCCGCCATCCACTGAAGATGAGCGCGTGCGGACCGATTGGGATGAACCCACTTGGCATCGAGAAGCGCACCCACCGTCCGCAGAGGCTGTTGCAATTCGCGATAGTGCTTACCGTCGATCAGTGCGGTTCCGGCGGTCGGCCTGTCCAACCCCAGAATCATCCGCATGGTTGTCGATTTACCCGCACCGTTCGGCCCGAGGAAGCCGGTGACGATGCCTGGCTTCACGGTGAACGTCAGGTCTTCCACGGCCTTCGTCTGCCCGAAGGTCTTGGTCAATCCGTTGACTTCGATCATGCCGACAAGGATGCCAAGGATGCGGGGCCCGCGCATCGGCCGTGGGGCTGTTCACTAGTAGTCCTGCGGTACCACAGTCACCCCGAACAGTGCCCCCGAGGATCCCCCGAAAACCCCCTAGGACGAGGCCTGCGCCCAGAACCGCTTGGGTATGCGGCCCGCGTGACGAGCCTGGTACCCGGCAGCGACCGCCCCGCGCATCGCCGAAGCCATCATCTCCGGGTCGTTGGCACGAGTGACTGCGGTAGCAAGGAGAACTGCGTCGCATCCCAGTTCCATCGCCTGAGCCGCATCGCTCGCGGTGCCGATCCCCGCATCGAGGATGACGGGAACCTCCGCGCCCTCCACGATCATCTCGATGTTGTGCGGATTCGAGATGCCCAGGCCGGTGCCGATCGGCGAACCGAGCGGCATGACCGCCGCGCACCCGACGTCCTCCAGGCGGCGAGCCAGAACCGGGTCGTCGGTGGTGTACGGCAACACCACGAACCCATCGTCGACGAGCTGTTCGGCCGCGCGGACGAGCTCGATCGCGTCGGGCAGCAGCGTCCGCTCGTCCGCGATGACCTCGAGTTTCACCCAGTTCGTCTCGAGAGCTTCGCGTGCGAGCTGTGCGGTGAGAACAGCTTCGGCGGCGCCACGGCATCCCGCCGTGTTGGGAAGCAGAGCGATGCCGAGGCGCCGCAGCAGATCCAGTACTCCCGTTCGACCGGTCGCATCGACCCGACGCATCGCCACAGTGGTCAGCTCGGTGCCGGAAGCAACGAGCGCTTCCTCGAGGACGGCAAGATTGACGGCGCCCCCGGTGCCCATGACGAGCCGGGAGTCGAAAACCCGGTCTGCAATCGTGAACTTGCCGGGGTCACCGGTCGCGGTGTCACCCACCCTGCACCGCCGTGAGAACTTCGATCTCCCAGCCACGACCGACGGTTTCCGACCAACGGGCACGTGAGAAGACCTCACCGTTGATCGCAACCGCCACGCCCTTCGTCGGCAGGTCCAATCGCTCGAGCAGCTCGAGCACCGTCGTGGGCTCGGTCAACTCGTGGTCCGTGCCGTTGACGCTGATCCCGATGGGGATGGTCATGCCGCCGACTCGTCCCACATTCTGTTCGTTCATCGCTTCCTCACTACGTTCCGGAATCGTTCGGAGTTCGCACACTCGGCCTCCTCGAGTGTGCTCCCGTCCAACAACGCCACCACCGCGTCAGCGGTGACCGGTGTCAGCAGGATGCCGTTTCGTCCGTGTCCTGCAGCCACTACAACACGATCGGACAATCGGCCGATCAGTGGCAAGTTGTCCGGAGTCATCGGTCGTAGACCTGCTGCCGCTTCTTTCAGTTCGTACTCACCGATCGCCGGCATCAGCGCCTCGGCATCCGCTATGAGGTCACGGACTCCTCCCACTGTGACCTGAGTGTCCTCGCCGGTTTCGTATTGGGTGGCACCCAACACGATCCCGTTCGCACGCGGCACCAGGTATGCGGGACGGCCGTGAACGGTGCCTCGAATCGTACGGGTCGGCGCAGGCGTCACACCCGGCCTGGTACCCAATCTGAGGATCTCCCCCTTCACCGCCCGCACGGGCAGTCCCGGCCACAGCCTTGGTGCCGCCAACCCTGCCGCCAGCACTACCTGATCCGTGGTGAGGTCGTCGAGATCGTGGACGTTCTCTTCCGTGAATTCCACGCCGGCCGCCCGAGCGTTCTCTCGGAGGGCAACGAGAAGCAGGCGATTGTCGACCGCCAGTTCGGAGCGGGCCAGCAGCCCCAGCCGCACCTTGGGCCCCAACACCGGCTCGAGATCCCGGATTCTCGCCCGATCGACGATGTCCACGTCGTACCCCTGCGTGCCCACCCAATCGGCGATGGTGCGCAGATCCTCGGCATCCGCACCGTCGAGCGCAACAGTCAACGAACTGGAGGAGGTGAACAGCGATACGTCGGCTCCGGCCTCGAGTTCCTCTCCGAAGTCGGGCCACCGCTCCAGCGAAGCGCCGCCGAGACCGAGCACATGCTCCTCACCTGGCCAGCCCTCCGACAGCGGGGCGAGCATTCCGCCCGCCACCCACGACGCACCGGAACCGCTCGCCGCGTCGTACAGACGGACCGACCACCCTTGCCGTGCTGCCCGCCATGCAACGGACAGGCCGATGACCCCGCCACCCACGACGGACAACGAGCGCGCCACAATTCCTCCTAGACTTCCTGCGCCGGCATGATCCGGGTCAGGTTCGACGGTCGGGCCGGCGTCGACCCCTCTCAGCCCCGCGATCCAGGGACTCCCGTGACAACTGTTCTTCTTCGAAGGTTACCGTCATGGCCGTGACCCCCACACACCGCAGCAACGACATCGACCGCCGTGCCCGCCTCGCAGCGTCCCGGTTGTACCTGTGCACGGATGCCCGCCGCGAGAAGGGTGATCTGGCGCAGTTCGCCGAAGCCGCACTGGCCGGTGGCGTCGACATCATTCAGCTGCGGGACAAGGGTTCGGCCGGCGAGCAGCAGTTCGGTCCGATGGACGTGAAGGACGAGTTGATCGCGTTGTCGGTGCTGACCGAGGCGGCGCATCGGCACGGCGCACTCGTCGCCGTCAACGATCGTGCCGACATGGCTCACGCCGCCGGTGCCGACGTGCTCCATCTCGGCCAGGGAGACCTTCCGGTTCCGTACGCCCGCGACATCGTCGGACCCGACGTGATCATCGGCAGGTCCACCCACAACCGGGCGCAGGCCGGGCTCGCTGCAATCGAGGAGAGCATCGACTACTTCTGCACCGGCCCCGTATGGGCGACACCCACCAAGCCCGGACGCAGCGCCGCAGGACTCGACCTCGTACGTTCCACCTCCGCCGCCGCGCCGAATCGTCCGTGGTTCGCGATCGGCGGTATCGACGAGGCGCGCCTACCCGAAATCCTCGACGCCGGCGCCACCCGCATCGTCGTGGTCCGTGCCATCACCGCGGCATCGGACCCTCGAGAGGCGGCCAGGTCACTCAGCGAGAGACTCCGCGTCTCAGGCGAACGGGATAACCGACCGACCTGACCAACGCAGGGGGCGATCAGCGATCGACGCCGGATTCCCGTGGAATGCTCAGCATCGCCTGCTGCAACCGCGCCCAGGCGTCGGCGAACCCGGGATGCAGGGGCAACGACGTGACATGATCTTCCCGAACCCACCGCAGTTCGGTGCTCTCACCGTTGGGCACCGTTTCGAGTTGACTGTCGGCATCGGCGATCACGGTTGTGTAGGTCCACCCGCCGTCCACCGTCATGGTCACCACCTCGGCACGCACGACGATCGCATCGCCCTCGATGCCGGCTTCCTCCTCGGCCTCGCGCACCGCTGCGTGGGTGGTGCTCTCGTGAGAGTCGCGCGCACCGCCCGGCAGCGCCCAGGTACCGCCCTGATGACTCCACGCCGCCCGATGCTGCAACAGCACCGTGGGGGTACCGTCCGCAGCCGGAGCGCGCAGCAGTAGACCTGCGGCCCCATGTTTGCCCCAATGGCGAGTTCCGTCCGGGCTGACCGCCCAACCGTCACCGTCACCGCGCATCGACTACCCCTGTCGGTTCGATCACCCTGCAGTGCCCACACCCTAGCCGACCTCGCGGATCTCGACAGGGACCGATCTCGACAGGGAACGACATAGCAGGGAACGACATAGTTCGCTTCGATGAGCGACCCTACTTATATGCTCCTCGGGTGAGTAGGCCCAACGAGAGGGGGTGACATTGCGATGCTCCGTGAAGCCCCGTCCATCGAACCGCACGGTGGGGATGCTGCCGCTGAGAAGTCGTCCGACCCCCGCATGGCCCGCAGACAGGAATTACGCCAGTTCCTGCTCTCGACTCCGGCCCGGCTGACCGCGTTGGGGGCGCTTCTCGTCGTACTCACACTGGCTGCCGGCATCGTGACCTCGGCATCCGTGAACAGCAGACAGTCCACCCTCGACACCTTGCTGGCGGAGACCGAGCCGCTGGCGGACTCGGCCCAGAACCTCTACGGCGCATTTTCCGTCGCCGACGCCGCAGCCACGACTGCCTTCATCTCCGGCGGCATCGAACCGCAGGCGGTGCGTGACAAGTACACCCAGGCGGTGGGCGTCGCATCCGCCGAGTTGGTGTATGCGGCAGCCGGACTTGCCGACGGCGACACCGGCAGCCGCCGACTCCTGGCGTCGATCGCGACCGACTTCACGGTGTACACGGGTCTGATCGAGACGGCACGTGCCAACAACCGCAGTGGGCACCCCGTCGGCGCCTCCTATCTCACCGAGGCCTCGACGCTGATGCAGACCGGGCTGCTGCCGATGGCACAGAACTTGTATGCGCGTCAGGCCGAGAACGTCGCCGATACGCAGCGGGAATTCGTCCAGCCACCGTGGGCGGCCATCGCGCTACTCCTCGCGGCACTGGTCGCCCTCGTCGTCGCTCAGGTCCTGATGGCGCGGCGAACTCGTCGAACACTCAACGTGGGCCTCATCCTCGGGTCGGCCGCCATGGGAGTGTTGTTGGTATGGCTGCTCGGTACGGGACTGCTCTCGTCCATGGACGTGCGACGGGCCCTGCACGGCGGGACCGAACCACTTCACGAACTGACGACGGCCCGCATCCTGTCTCAGCAAGCTCGTGCCGAGGAAACACTGAAACTGGTGCGTCGTGACTCCGTCGGGGACTACGACGAGGCCTACCGGGACAAGGCAGAACACCTCACCTTCACACTCGGCGAGTACGCGAACAGCGACACCGATGTGTCCCAGGACGAAGTCGAACGGGCAATCGCGTCGTGGAGGCAGTGGTCCGATTCCCACGCCGACATGAAGACCGCATTCGATGCCGGAGAATTCGAGACGGCAGCCGACATCACCGTCGGACCAGGACCGGACAGATCCACGGCCCAGTTCACCGCACTCGACGACGCACTCACCGAGGGTATCGTCGAGGCCCGTAACGAACTCCGGTCTCGGCTCTCGAGCGCCTCGGACGTACTCACGGCACTCGGACCTGGTGCGCTGGTGCTGTCCGTCATCGCGTTCGGTGGAATCATCGTCGGTTTGTGGCCGCGACTTCGGGAGTACCAGTGACCAGGGCACGCAAGACCAGGGCACGCATGACCAGGGCACGCATGACCAGGGCACGCATGACCAGGGCACGCAAGCGCGCGGCCGTGGCCATCGCCGCGCTCGCTCTTCTGGTCGGCGCCTGCGGCGAACCCGAGACGATCCAGGTCGAGGCTCCGGACTTGGCCTACACGGAGCCGCCGTTGCCGTCCGGGGCAAGTATCGCGCCCGACCCCGCGCAGGTCGGTGCGACTTCGCCAGAACCGGACTGTGGCAACCCCGTCGCGAGTCTGCGGCCGTTCCCACCGGGCACCGACCCCGCCGCCATGCCCAACGTCGAGAACATCCGGGCGCGTGGACGGTTGATCGTCGGACTCGACACCGGCAGCAACCTGATGAGTTTTCGTGACCCCGCAACCGGAACCGTCACAGGATTCGATGTCGACATCGCCCGGGAGGTCGCGCGTGACCTGTTCGGCGACCCCGACCGCGTCGACATCCGCATCCTCACCTCCGCGAACCGCATAGAGGCACTGAAGAAAGGGACGGTGGACATCGTCGTCAAGACCATGTCCATGACCTGTGACCGCCGCGAACAGGTCGCGTTCTCCACCGAGTACCTCGAAGCACACCAACGGATTCTGGTGGTGAAGGACGCCGAGATCGCCGGCCTCGACGACCTTGCCGACAAACGGATCTGCGTCGCACGTGGCACCACCTCGCTCAGCCGTCTGCAGAAACTGGTGCCGGAGGCCACCATCGTGACCGTGCCCATGTGGGCCGACTGTCTCGTAGTCCTCCAGCAGCGGCAGGTCGATGCCGTCAGCACCGACGACACCATCCTCGCCGGTCTCGCGTCGCAGGATCCCTATCTCGAGATCGTCGGCGAAAGCATCGGGACCGAGCCGTACGGTATCGGTATCACCAAAGGCCGCGACGACCTCGTGCGATTCGTCAACGCAACACTCGAACGCATTCGCCACGACGGAACATGGCAGAGACTCTACGACCGGTGGCTGTCCGTACTCGGCGACACCGAACGGCCTCCGACCGCCGTCTACAAGGACTGACTCATGGCCGACAACGAAGACGATCAAACCACCCAGGCGGCGCAGCGGCCCGAAGCAACCCAGGCAGTACACCGCCCGGAGAAGACACAAGCAGTACACCGCCCCGAGACGACGCAGGCTGCGCAGCGCAAGTCCGACGCCACGCATCCTTCCACCGCAAGTTCCGGTCGCTCGACGCGTTCGTCGGTCGCGCGAACCGGTCGACGCCTGCGGATCGGTGGAGGGCTGGTCGAGGTGCCGATGGTCTCGACGGTCGACCCGGCCTCCGCGGTGATGGACGACCCCACCGTCGCCGAGCGTAAACGGTTCTGCTGGAAGTGCAGTCATCCGGTCGGGCGGACCGGTGCCACGGCGAAGGGGATCGACCACGGCGCCTGTGAGAAATGTGGCGTCGAGTTCGACTTCCGTCCGGCACTGTCGCCCGGCGACCTGGTGGGTGGGCAGTACGAGGTTCAGGGTTGCATCGCTCACGGCGGGCTCGGCTGGATCTACCTCGCCATCGACCGCAACGTGAGTGACCGTTGGGTGGTACTCAAGGGCCTGTTGCACGCCGGGGACGCGGAAGCGCAAGCGGTCGTAGTGGCCGAACGCCAGTTCCTGGCCGAGGTCACGCATCCGAGTATCGTGAAGATCTTCAATTTCGTGGAGCATCCGCTGCCGGACGGCACTCCGATGGGGTACATCGTGATGGAGTACGTCGGCGGTAACTCACTGCGGGACGTACTGGCGGGATATCCACTTCCGCAACGACTTCCCGTCGAACAAGCGATCGCGTACGTTCTGGAGATCCTGCCCGCGCTCGGCTACCTGCACTCGACCGGGCTGGTGTACAACGACCTCAAACCCGACAACGTGATGGTCACCGAGGACTCGCTCGAACTCATCGATCTGGGTGCCGTCGCCGGCATCGAGGACTACGGGTACCTGTACGGCACCCCTGGTTACCAGGCACCGGAAATCATGGAGACCGGGCCCACGGTGACCTCCGACATCTTCACCGTCGGTCGTACACTCGCCGTCCTCACGATGGACATGGCCACCACCAACGGCCGTCTGCGCGACGGGCTTCCCGAGCCCGAGGAGGCACCACTGCTGGCAGAGCACGAGTTCTTCCACCGACTGCTGCTGCGCGCGACGAACCCGGACCCGAAGTGCCGGTTCGAGTCCGCCGAGGAACTGACCGGGCAACTCCTCGGGGTGCTACGCGAAATACTGTCCATGCAGACCGGTGCCGAACACCCCGGCCTGTCCACCGCATTCAGCAGGCAGAGAACCACCTTCGGAACAGACGAGTCGGTGGAGCAAACCGACGTCTACGTCGACGGCCTCGAACGCGACACGAACCTGTGCGGCGCCTCTGTGGTTGCGGCCCTTCCGGTCCCGCTCATCGATCCCGCCGACCCGAATGCGCAGTTGCTCGCCGCCACGGTGCACAGCGCGCCGCACCAGACCCTCGATGCCATTCGGCACGCACGGGAGAACGGAATCGAACGGATCGTCGGCAACATCGACACGTCCTTTACCCGCGAGTTGACGCTCGCCGAGGTGAAAGCCCACCTGGACCTGGGAGATTCGGTCGAGGCAAAGGCGCTGTTGAACAAGCTCGAATCCGAACTCGGCTCGAGTTGGCGTATCGATTGGTACGCCGGGCTTGCCAGCCTGATCGACGAGGAATACGAAAACGCCTTCACAAGCTTCGAAGCCGTACTGGCCGCGATGCCCGGCGAGGCGGCACCGAAGCTTGCGCTGGCCGCCACTGCGGAACTGGTCCTGCGGCATTGGGAGAGCCCGGACCCGGAGCAGTGGCGCGACTTTGCCGAACGCTACTACCGGACGGTGTGGCGCACCGACCGCAACAACGTCAGTGCCGCATTCGGCCTGGCACGCATGCTCACCGAACGTGGCACGATCAGCGACGCCCTGACGGCACTCGATCAGGTGCCGACATCGTCTCGTCACTTCACCACCGCCCGAATGTCGAGTGTGCTCACGCTGTTGTCCGGACGCGCGATCAACGAGATCGGCGAACCCGCGCTGCGCGACGCAGCCACCAGGGTCGAATCGCTACCGCCCGAGGAGGGTCGGGTCCTGCAGATACGAACACTGGTCCTCGGAACGGCACTGGACTGGGTGCGATCCGGCCATGCCGCATCCGAGGACCGCGAGCCGATCCTCGGTGTGCCGTTCACCGAGCGTGGACTCCGCAAAGGCACCGAGTCCGGGCTGCGTGCATTGGCCCGCAGCGCACCCGAGCGCACTCACCGTTACACGCTCGTCGATCTCGCGAACGCTATCCGACCGAAAAGCCTTCTCTGACTTGTGACCCCATACGGGATCGTCACACGAACTCTGCGGCCGCCCGGGCGATGGCAAGCTCTTCGTCGGTCGGTATCACGAGAACCGCCACGTCCGATCGATCCGAGGAGATGCGGCGCTCGTCGCGATTCTTCTCCGTGTTCCTGGCCTCGTCCACCACGATTCCCAGCCTTCCGAGACCGGCCAGGCTGTCACGACGAACATCGGCGTTGTTCTCTCCGACACCGCCGGTGAACGTGATGACATCCACTCCACCGAGTTCCACCAGGTACGCGCCGATGTAGCGACGCAGCCGATGGACGTACACGTCGTAGGCGAGCTTCGCATCCTCGTCGCCCTTGTCGACCAGGTTCAACAATGCCCGGAAATCGTTCACCCCGGACAGGCCGAGGAGACCGGACTGCCGGTTGAGGAGATTGTCGATCTCATCGACGTCGAGGCCTCCGCTGCGGCGCAGGTGAAACACGACGCCGGGGTCGATATCGCCGGACCGGGTTCCCATCACCAACCCTTCCAAGGGAGTAAGCCCCATGGACGTGTCGATGGCCGCACCACCCTTGACGGCCGATGCCGAGGCCCCGTTGCCCAGGTGCAACACGATCTGGTTCAGCTCGGCAGGATCCCCGTCCAGGAATGCGGCAGCACGCCCGCACACGTACTCGTGCGAGGTGCCGTGGAATCCGTACCTCCGGATGTCGTGTTCTTTCGCCACTTCCCGATCGATGGCGTACGTGGCAGCTGCGGCCGGCAGCGAGTGGAAGAACGCAGTATCGAAGACAGCGACGTGAGGGATGTCGGGCAGTTCTTCCCGAGCAACCTCGAGCCCGATCACGTTGGGAGGATTGTGCAACGGGGCCAGCGACGACAAGCGGTCGATCTCGCACACCACCGCGTCGTCGATCAATGTCGGCTCGTAGAACACCTTGCCGCCGTGCACGATCCGGTGTCCAACCGCGATAATGCCCGATTCACGCAACGGCCTACCGACTTCGGCCACGATGTCCGACAGCATTTTCAGGCCGGCACGATGGTCGACGATCGTCAACGTGCGCTCGATGTCGCCACCACTGTGGTGGAAGACGATTCGCCCCTCGGGCTCTCCGATTCGCTCGATCAGCCCGGACCCGGCCGTGTGCCCGTCGCCGGGACGAACGAACTGAAACTTGATCGAGGACGAACCAGAGTTGATGACGAGGACTGTTCCGTCGGTAGCGTCGGTCACTGCTTCACTCCCCGTGCCTGGTTCACTCCCTGTGCCTGAATTGCGGTGATGGCCACCGTGTTCACGATGTCTTGCACCAATGCCCCACGCGAGAGGTCGTTGACCGGCTTGTTCAACCCCTGCAGAACCGGTCCGACGGCAACCGCGCCGGCGCTGCGCTGAACAGCCTTGTAAGTGTTGTTGCCCGTGTTCAGGTCGGGAAAGACGAACACCGTTGCCTTACCGGCCACTTCCGAGTCCGGCATCTTTTTGTCGGCAACGCTCTGCTCCACCGCGGCGTCGTACTGGATGGGACCATCCACCAGCAAGTCCGATCGGCGATCACGCACCAGTGCCGTTGCCGACCGAACCTTGTCGACGTCTGCACCGCTGCCCGAATCTCCCGTCGAGTACGACAGCATCGCGATCCGTGGTTCGACGCCGAACTGGGCGGCAGTCTGCGCCGATGAAATGGCGATGTCTGCGAGTTGTTCGTCGGTCGGATCGGGAACCACCGCGCAGTCACCGTACGCCAATACACGATCCGCGAGACACATCAGGAAGATACTCGACACCGTGGAAACGTCCGGTTTCGTCTTGATGATCTCGAACGACGGGCGGATGGTATGGGCCGTGGTGTGCGCGGCCCCGGAGACCATCCCGTCGGCAATTCCCAGGTGCACCATCATGGTCCCGAAGTAGGAGATGTCGAGCATCGTCTCGCGAGCACGTTCGACGGTCATGCCCTTGTGCTTGCGCAGCCTCACGTACTCCTCCGCGAACGTATCGGCATGCTCCGATTCACGAGGATCGAGTACCGCAGCCGCAGACAGATCGACACCCAGCTCCGCAGCGCGACGACGAATCTTCGCCTCGTCACCGAGCAAAGTCAGATCTGCGACCCGCCGTTGCAGGAGACGTCCGGCTGCTCGCAGGATGCGATCGTCGTCTCCTTCCGGCAACACGATGTGCTTGCGGTCCGCCCGGGCCCGGTCGATCAGCTGGTACTCGAACATCTGGGGTGTGACGACGGACGGAATCTCGAGCTCGAGCCGGCCCAACAGTTCGGAGCCGTCCACGCGTTGCTCCATGAGGCTGAGCGCGGTGTCGACCTTCCGCTGCGAACCGACCGCGACCCGGCCACGGGTTTGCGCTGCGGCACTGGCCGTATCGAACGTGCCCAGTTTCGTGGCGAGAATGGGCAGTCGGGGTTTCAAGCCGGCCATCAGATCGGCGATCGCAGAATGCGGTTCGAGCCCACCGTTCATGATGATGCCCGCCAGTGACGGGAAGCCCTCCGCCTCGTGCGCATTGACCAGCGCCAGAAGCACGTCCGATCGATCACCAGGAGCGATGACGACCACACCGTCCGTGAGCCGTTCCAGAATATGTTCGACGGTCATACCGCCGACCATCACGGACAATCCTTCGCGGTGGAGCAACTCGGCGTCACCGCTGTAGAGGGAGCCGTCGACGGCCTCGAGCAACTCCATCATGGTGGGCGCAACGAGCAGCGGGATCTCGGGCAGACTCCATGCCGGAACCGGCATCTCGCCCAGTGCGGCCGTCACCTTCTCGAGTTCGTCCGGCTCGCACCGGTTGGCGACGATGGCCAGCAGATGGGCATGATGAGCGGACAGTTCGGCGGCGCACATCTGGGCGAGCTGCGCGACCTCGTTCGGTGTTCGCCGTGCGCCGCGCAGAGCGAGCAAGACCGGTGCCCCGAGATTCACCGCGATCCTCGCGTTGTAGCCGAGTTCGCTGGGGCTTCCGACGTCGGTGTAGTCGCTACCCACGATCACCACGGCGTCGCACTCGTGCGCCACGTCGTGATACTTCGCGACGATGTCGCCGAGTGCGCCCTCCGGGTCGTTGTGGACTCGTTCGTATGTCACGCCGACACACTGTTCGTAGGTCAGATCTGCGGTGGTGTGTTCGAGGAGGAGTTCGAGGATGTAGTCGGGTTCCTCCGTCGAGCGGGCGATGGGCCGAAACACGCCTACCCGGGCGGCGGATGCGCACAGCATCTGCAGGACACCCAGCGCGACGGTCGACTTACCGGTATCGCCCTCGGGAGAGGCGATGTACACACTCGACACGGCTGCGTTCACGGATGTGGCGGGCATGTCATCACCCTATATGCGCTTCGCGCCTGTGAGTGGTTGACGAGTCCCCAGGCTCGTCAACCACTCACAGGCGGCGGAGCCGCGGTCCCAGATCGCGCTCGAAGAGGTCGAGGAATCGACGCTGGTCGTGGCCGGGTGCGTGGAACACGAGGTGGTTGAGACCGGCATCGAGGTACGGCTTGATCATGTCGACGGCCTGATCCGGATCGGACGCAACGATCCACCGCTTCGCGACCTGCTCGATCGGCAACGCGTCGGCAGCCTTCTCCATCTCGATCGGATCTTCGATGCTGTGCTTCTGCTCCGGGGTCAGCGACAGCGGCGCCCAGAACCTGGTGTTCTCCAACGCCTTGTCCGGATCGGTGTCGTAGGAGATCTTGATCTCGATCATCTTGTCGACTTCGGCGACGTCCCGCTCTGCCTTGGCCGCTCCCTCGGCGACGGCGGGCATCAGCTTGTCGTTGTACAGCTCCATCCCCTTGCCGGACGTGCAGATGAAGCCGTCTCCGGCGCGGCCGGCGTATCTGGCGACGACGGGACCACCCGCCGCGATGTACACGGGAATACCGCCTTCGGGGACGTCGTAGATCGAGGCACCGCGCGTCGTGTAGTACTCGCCCTCGAAATCGACCCGGTCACCCAGCCACAGCTCACGCATGAGCCGCACCGATTCACGCAGCCGGGCGAAGCGTTCCTTGAACTCCGGCCAGGGTCCGTCGAACCCTGTTGCGATCTCGTTGAGTGCCTCACCGGTTCCGACACCCACCATCACGCGGCCCGGGTACAGGCATCCCATCGTCGCGAACGCCTGCGCCACGACGGCAGGGTTGTAACGGAAGGTCGGCGTCATCACCGATGTTCCCAACTGCAGCCGCTCCGTACGCTCACCGACAGCCGTCATCCAGGCGATCGAGAACGGCGCGTGTCCTCCCTCGTGGCGCCACGGCTGGAAATGATCGGACACCGTGGCCGAATCCATCCCGTGTGCCTCCGCGAGCACACCCAGCTCCACCAGTTCCCGCGGACCGAACTGCTCCGCCGAGGCCTTGTATCCGAGCTTCAGTTCCTGCGACACGTGTGCTCCTTCTCCGTCTGTCCCGTCTACTGCCTGCACACTAGAACGCAGCGACGATGCTGGCGATACCCGCACCCGCAGCGACCGCGATCAGACTCACCGAGAAGAGCCACATTTCGTGGGGCCGCGGCATCGGCGAGCCCTCGTTGAGCGCCTTCTCCACTTGCCGCCATCGGCGCATCCCGACCAACGCCGCAGCGGCTGCGAGCGCAATCAACGCGAGTCCGAGCGCGGTGCGGACCCAACTGGTACTGAACTCCGGAACCAGATGCATCATCGCGATACCGCCCGCCAGCAGGGCCAGGGAACTGCGCATCCACGCCAGGAAGGTGCGCTCGCTTGCGAGCGTGAACCTTTCGTCCGGCCTCTCCGGTGAGGTCACGCTTCCATACTGACACCGAAAGTGCTTCGAGCTCGCCGTTACCGGGTCTACGCTGAAACCACGCCGAGCAATCAGGGGTCACCATGCGTCATGGGCGGTCTAACGTTCGATTTCTGACAATTCCTGCTCTGATGGTGTTGTCGCTCGTGTGGGCGCTGGTGGCGACGCCCACGGCCACCGCGGATTCGCGGACTCTTCGCATCGATGTGTATTCGCCCTCGATGGGACGGTGGATCGCCAACGACGTGATCACTCCAGCAGGAGGCGGACCCGCACCGACCTTCTATCTGCTCACCGGTATCGGCGGGGGTACGGACGGCATCTCGTGGTTCAACAACACGAACGTTCGCGAGTTCTTCGACGACAAGCACGTCAACGTGGTGATGCCGGTAGGCGGCGAGTACAGCATGTACACCGACTGGATCGCCGACGATCCGGTTCTGGGACGCAATCAGTGGCAGACGTACCTGACTCGCGAGCTTCCCGCTGCGATCGACGGCAAGCTCGCTACCACCGGTGTCAATGCGATCGGCGGCGTTTCCATGGCAGGAAGTTCGGTGCTCGACCTGGCCATCCAATCGCCTGGAACGTTTCGTGCGGTCGGCTCCTACAGTGGCTGTGCACAGACGAGCGGCATCATCGGACAGGCCATGGTGCGGTCCATGGTGGAACTCCGAGGCGGCGGGAACGCCGCCAACATGTGGGGTCCGATCACCGCTCCCCTGTGGCGCAAGCACGACCCTATGCTCAATGCCGAACGTCTGCGTGGAACTGCTGTGTTCGTCTCCAGTGGCAACGGGATTCCCGGCCCCATCGACGATCACAATCCGGCGCTCGTCGTTCCGCAGACCATCGGGGGCAGCGTCGTCGAGATGGTCACGAACGTGTGCACCCACGCATTCGAGCGCAGACTGGCGTCACTCGGGATCCCGGCCACGTTCCGCTACCTGCCCCAGGGAACACATTCGTGGGGGTTGTTCGAAACCGAACTCCGCGACTCGTGGCCGGTCATCGGTGGTGCGATCGGGGCGTGAGGCCCTATCGATTCCGGTGCCGGGCATCCAGGTATGCATCCAGTACCGGTCCGATCACGGCGAACGCCTCCGCACTGGTCATGCCCAGATGATCACCCGGAACGTAATGCACGTCGATGTTCCCCGTGATCGCCGAACGCCAGGCGTTCGGGTCGGCGCCGGGTATACCGGCAGAACCTTCCGCGGCGAAGAACAGCACGTCTCCCTCGAACGCTGCGGGCACGAAGTCACGGGCCATGAGATTGGAATCGGCCAGTCCTTCACCGAGGCGACCGACAAGTGATCGCGCCGCACCGATCCCCAGGTGAAACACGCGCTGGACGAACGACACCAGACGGTCACTGTCCGTCTCACCCGATTCGCGGTCGAGGTCGAGCCCGAGCCCTCGAAGCCATTCTTCGGGACGTTCGTCGACACCGCGGTCGGACTCTTCGTCGCCGGGCGGATAGCTGTCGAGCATGGTGACGGTCACCGTGGCCGGCGCCAATTGGCCGGCGACGGCGTGCGCGATCAGTCCACCGAACGACCACCCCAGCAGGTGGTAGGGACCGTAGGGCCTCACCTTCCGTACCTCCGATGCATATCGGCGGGCAAGCGTGTCGACGGAGTGGTAGCGCGGCCCCCCGCCCAGAAGAGGGAGTTGGAGGCCGTAGACAGGTCGATCCGACTGGAGGTAGCGACTCAATCCCGCGTAGCCGAGTGCCAGCCCACCCGCGGGATGAATGCAGAAGAGTGGCTCTCCGCGTGCCGACGCATGAAGCGACACCAAGACGTCGAGGATCGAGGGCTCCGATTCGGGTTCCGACTCGGCGAGCGAGGCCGAGTCGGGTACCTCGATCATCCGGGCGAGGCCGGCAGGGGTGGGGGAAAGGAAAACCCACTGCACGGGGACAGGACTCCCGAGCCGATCCGAAAGTTGTTCTGCGACTCGTGTTGCGGCCAGCGAATCGCCACCCACCACGAAAAAATCATCACCCACACCCACACCCGACACACCCAACACCGACTCGAACACCGACACCACCACACCCACAACCCCCGACACACCACCCACACCCGACACCCCGAACACCGGCACCGGCAACCCCGACCGATCCACCTTCCCCGACACCGACAACGGAAACCGCTCCAACACCACCACCCGCGGAACCATGAACCCCACCAACACCGACCCCACGAACGCACGCACCACCGACTCCACCAACACCACCCCAGACTCGGCAACAACCCACCCCACCAACACCGACCCCACCGGACCATCGACCACCCCCACCACCGCACCCGACACCCCCGGACACCGACACAACACCGACTCCACCTC